>NZ_SMCL01000057.1:0-1029 GCF_004343065.1 Neorhizobium sp. S3-V5DH | reverse complement strand
CCTTATACATTGAGAGGCCGGAGCGTCTGTTATGATGCTCCGGCCTCGTTTGTCATTGGGGTGATCGCAACACCGCAATGGCTGAGGGCAAAGCGGTTGGGCTTGGCCGCCCTGAACCTTCGTTCGCAAAAAAGCAGAACCCTTTGCGCTCATCGAGGCATCGTCGCACCGTTGAGGGAGCTTCGCGCTCGCGTATAAGGGAGACCTGCCTCATGTCTTATACTAGTCGTTTTGTCGGCATCGACATATCAAAATCCTCTTTTGACATCTGCATCCTGCCGGATAGCCGCTCGGCGAGCTTTGCCAACACGGCGGCAGGAGTTGCCCGCTTCCTGGCCTTTGTCGCGCCATTGAAAGGGATCGAGCGCTTCCTGCTGGAGCCCACCGGCGGCTACGAACGCCGTGTGCTCGATGCGCTTCTTTCAGCGCGGATGCCGGTGGCGCGCGTCAATGCCAGACAGGTGCGACAGTTCGCCGGCGCCTGCGGCCAACTCTCCAAGACCGACAGGATCGACGCCTTCATCCTGGCCGACTACGGTCGGCGGATGGAAACCGAACTTGTCCTGCCAGCTTCTCCAGCCCAGATGAATATGGTCAGTCTGGTGGCGCGCTACAGGCAGCTGTCACACATGATCGTGCAGGAGAAAAACCGCCGGGAGAAGCTGGCCAGCCGGGCCGACGACAAGACGAGGGTCTGGATCGAAGAAAGCCTACAGTTCCTGCTTGACCAGCGCCAGGCGGTTGTCGAGGCGATGACAGCCTGCCTCGAGGCGGATAAGGCGCTCTCGGGCAAGGCCGCTGTCATGATGTCGCTCAAGGGCATTGGTCTGCGCACAGCCTGCTTCCTGCTGGCAGGTCTGCCTGAACTCGGAAGCCTGGACAAAGGACAGATCGCCAAGCTCATCGGCGTCGCGCCGCTCAACCGGGACAGCGGCCAGATGCGCGGCAAGCGCATGATTGCCGGCGGTCGAAAACCGGTTCGCGATGCCCTCTACATCGCAGCCCTGCCGGCAATCCGCTTCGATCCCG
>NZ_SMCL01000056.1:0-1148 GCF_004343065.1 Neorhizobium sp. S3-V5DH | reverse complement strand
TTCCCCTTGAGCACTGCAAGCGAACCCTCATGATAGACCGGGTTCGATAGTGGACGGATGACGTCGTCATTATAGATCTTCACCTGATCGAGGCCTTCCACCAGCGGCTTTCCGGTGACGGTAATTGCCGTCGGGTCCAGCTTGTCCCCGAGCTGCTTCATCAGGGCACGCAAGCCACCTGCATAAAAGAAGTCCTCCATCAGATAGGTCGAACCGGAAGGCCGGATATTGGCAATGACCGGCGTCGTGCGCCCGATGCGATCGAGATCATCCAGTTCCAGCGGAACACCCGCCCGGCGGGCCATGGCGATCAAGTGAATGATCGCATTGGTGGAGCAACCGGTAGCCATGGCAACGGTGACCGCGTTGTCGACGGCCGCCGGAGTGATGATTTGGTCCGGCGTCAGATCTTCCCAGACCATGTCGACGATGCGGCGACCACAGGCCGCCGACATCCGCTGATGGTTGGCATCGGCGGCCGGAATGGAGGATGCGCCGGGCAAAGTCAGCCCCATCGCCTCGGCGATAGCCGTCATCGTCGAGGCCGTCCCCATCGTCATGCAATGGCCGTAACTGCGGGCGATCCCGCCCTCGATGCCCTGCCATTCTTCCTGAGTGAGAGTGCCGGCGCGCCGCTCGTCCCAATATTTGAAGCCATCGGTGCCGGAGCCGAGCGTCTTGCCGGCGTAGTTGCCGCGGAGCATGGGACCCGCGGGGAGATAGATAAAGGGAATCCCCATGCTGACCGCGCCCATGACGAGACCCGGCGTGGTCTTGTCGCAACCACCCATCAGCACAGCGCCATCAATCGGGTGGCTACGCAGCAGCTCTTCAGTCTCCATCGCCAGCATATTGCGGTAGAGCATGGTGGTCGGCTTGACGAAGTTTTCGGAAAGGGAAAGAGCCGGCAGCTCCATGGGAAAACCGCCCGACTGCAGGACGCCCCGCTTCACCCACTCGACACGCTCACGGAAATGCATGTGGCATGGCTGGGCGTCGGACCAGGTGTTGATAATGGCGATGATCGGCTTGCCCTGCCAATCCTCCGGCGCATAGCCCATCTGCATGGTTCGTGATCGATGGCCGAAAGAACGCTGATCGTCAGGCATCATCCATCGCGCCGAGCGCAGTTGCTCGTAAGTTTTCCT
>NZ_SMCL01000055.1:0-1151 GCF_004343065.1 Neorhizobium sp. S3-V5DH | reverse complement strand
CAGCATCACGCGTGCTTGTTTGTTGCCCGCTTTGCTGATGCCCTGATCTCGATGCACCTCTCCACTGGAATACGGGCTGGGAGACAGTCCGAGGTAAGAGGCCAGATGCTTTCGGTTCTTAAATGTTCGATGGAACACTTCGGCGACCAAGTGTGCAGCGCCGGTTTCGCCGATGCCATCGAGCTGCTTCAGAACTCTGATCTTGGCGCCGTTATCGATCTCTCCTTCGGATGCGCAAGCCTGAACGCGTTCTTTCTCCAGAGCCTTGAGTTGCGAATGCACGAGGTCTAGGCGTTCGAACTGGCGGCACAGCTCACGGAAGATGAAAGGGCCCAGTTCCCTGCCGTCGCCAGTTCGGATATTCGAAAGCACTTCCTTCCAGCGCCCTCCCCAAAGACCGGGAACCGAGCGAATACCGTGGAGTACCAACAAGGCGCGAATGCGATTGACGTGGCGCGTGCGCTCCTTCTTCAATTGGGTACGTTCTCGGGAGAGGCGTTTGGCGTCCTCTTCATCGATGCTGGGTAGCCGCACCGGGCGGCAAACCGACCTATCTCCGAGCAGATAGGCCTTTAGGGTAAACACCATCGCTTCAACATCGATGCGATCTGTCTTCACACGTCGGCCTCGACGGGAAACCAAAAAACTGGACGGGTCCAAAACGGTGGTATCGATACCGCTGTTGAGGAGAAAGCGGGCAAGCCAAAAGCCATCATAGCCCGCTTCGAAACATACTCGCAGCGGCCCTGCCGCAAATCCTGACGGAGAGCGATTTCGTGTCATGCTTTGAATTCTTAAAAGAGCGGACAGGAGAGCCTCGGCGTTGCCGCCGGCAACCGTAACCGTCTGCACCTTATCCGAGCCAGGCAAAAGGTACCCGACCAGCCACGTTCTCTGGCTCAATTCAAGGGCGATATAGCAATCATTGACATTATCAGCGCTCATTATCATCCTCCGTGGAAAAGCGGAGGTGAAGTATCAAGCTCCGCGGCGAGCTTGCATAGGATCTATAACGAGTTCCGGCCACATAGCGCGATCGGCAACAAGGTGCCGATTTCGCTCATGAACAGCTCATCGGCATCCCCGCCGACATGAGCTTTAACCCCGGAAAATTCCAGCTCGCGCTGGCCCAAAAACGGGGAGCACGTCAA
>NZ_SMCL01000054.1:0-1222 GCF_004343065.1 Neorhizobium sp. S3-V5DH | reverse complement strand
TCTTAGGACAGTCACGCTTTGCGCCGTTTGGCTTACCTTTCCTGGGTTTTCGCGAACTCAGTGAAGGAGAGCAAAGCGTGACTGCACCTTATGATTATCACATCGGCGTGGATTACCACAAAAGCTACAGCCACCTGGTCGTGCAAGATTCCGTCGGCAAGACGCTACGATCCGGGCGCGTGAAGAACGATCGTCGGTCGCTGGGGTCGTTCCTGGAGCGATACCGGGAGAACAGCCATGCGGTTGTCGAGGCGACCCGCAACTGGACGGTGATGTACGACTGGCTCGACGACATTTGTGATGATGTCGTTCTCGCCCATCCGTTGAAGGTGAAGGCGATTGCTGACGCCAAGATCAAGACCGATAAGATCGACGCGACCGTGCTGGCGCATCTGCTGCGGGCCGACCTGGTGCCAGAAGCCTGGGCACCGAGCGACAAGGCCCGCGAGCTGCGCGTCGCGTTGCGTGAGCGGATGTTTTATGTGCGGCTGCGGACGATGACCAAGAACCGCATCGTGACGGTGTTTGATCGTTATCCGGAGCAGACGGCGCAGCTGAAGAAGCTCGGTGACCTGTTTGGCAAGGCCGGCCGCGTCCAATTGGCTCAGGTGAAGGTCTCAGAGATCGACCGCATCCAGATCGATCGTGGTCTCGACTTCATCGGCGACATCGATGGACGGATCAAGCAGTCGGAAACGACGATCCGGGCGATGACCAAAGCCAACGGCAATGTGAAGCTGTTGAAGACGATCCCGGGCATTGGCGAGTTTTTCGCCCGGCTGATCGATGCGGAGATCGACGACATCTCGCGATTCCGCAATCCGAAGAAGTTGGCCGCCTATGCCGGACTGGTGCCGTCGACCTATTCCTCCGGCGGCAAGACCTTCCACGGCAAGATCATCAAGCAGGGCAATAAGTGGCTGCGCTGGGCTTTTGTTGAAGCCGTCACCTCTGCCATCGCCAGCGATGCGCAGCTTCGAGCCCAATATGAACACCTGAAGATCAGAGGAGTGAACAAGGCGCGTGTCGCGATCGCGCGCAAGCTTCTGACGATCGCCTTCCAGATCCTGCGCGACCAGCGCGCCTACGAGCCGCGCGGCGCCAACAGCGAGGAAGGCATGTCGTCGACGATATCCCGGTTGTCCTGATGGGAAGCTAGCGAGCCCGGCAGGCCTGGGTTGCGCTCTTAAAGGAGAATGGGAAGCCGGGAGCCGAACGCCAC
>NZ_SMCL01000053.1:0-1239 GCF_004343065.1 Neorhizobium sp. S3-V5DH | reverse complement strand
CGGTAACAGATCGTACCTAAGACATGGGTGACAATCTCGTGCCGAACGGATTGTCGATGGTTTGCAAAGTTCTCTGCTCCAGGTCGATATATCCCAAATCATAGTGCATGAAGCTGACGAGCCAAATACCGTCGTCGACTTCCTTGAGCCCCAGTTTCTGTCCGGCCAGCACGGTCGAGATGTTGATCTTCTTGCGATAGATGCAGATGCGGCCGCAATTGGTCACCAGCGCATCCCGATCATGGAAGGGGTAGTCGATCTCCGGCAGGCCATGATAGAGGCGTGACGACGCGGCGTAGAGATCTGCCGGCACCTTCATGTTGAGCGCCTCGTGCGGCCGTTCCTGATTGAATTCGCTGACGAAAGCATCGAAGCGGGCCTGTTGCTGGAGGATGTTTTTGCCGGGTGGCCTGGTCGCCTCTTTCTTCAGCGTCAGGTGCATGCGCTCATGCCGGCCGTTTTGTTGGGGACGGCCCGGCCTGATGCGCTCCAGCGCGATCCCGAGCCGCAGCCACCACACCGACAGCTTCGACAGATTGTAGAGGCCGTTGGGGCTGGCGAAGGGTAGTCCATTGTCGCTGCGGATCGCCGCCGGCAGGCCACGCTCGACAAACAACCTGCGGAAAGCATCGAAGACGGCCGGTTCACGGGTCGATTCGAAGGCCTCGTAGGCAAGAAGATAACGGGATGCCTGGTCGGTGACCGTCAGCGGGTAACAGTATTGACCATTGCCAAGCTTGAACTCGCCCTTGAAGTCGGCGCACCATAGATCGTTGGGCAGCGATGCCTGTGACAAGGCTGTCCCTTCGGCTCGATGTCGTTGCCTCCTACGGGCGTGGGCGACCAGACCATGTCGATCGAGAACGGCATGCACCGTACTCTTCGACGGCACGCGCACATCGCCGGCCAGGCGCTTCACCAAAAGCTCCCGGATCTTCCTGGCACCCCAATGCGGCTTGCTCTTCTTGCACGAGACGATCATCGCCTCGACCGGCTCAGGCAACTGGTTGGCATAACGCACCGGTCTTCGAGACCGATCCGTCAGCGCCTCCAGACCGTCGTCCTTATAGCGGTTGAAGATTTTGTAACCGGTCTTGCGCGAGATGCCGAACTCTCGGCACACATCGCTCATGCCTTCGCCCTCCAGAAGCCGGGCGACAAAACGTAGACGTTCCTCCATCACCGAGGTCTCTTTCCACGGCATCAACACCTCCCGCCAAAAAGCGAAAAGTGTCACCC
>NZ_SMCL01000052.1:0-1438 GCF_004343065.1 Neorhizobium sp. S3-V5DH | reverse complement strand
CTTCTCTATTCGGCGTGTTGAGGTCAAGCGCTTACGAGCGTCTCCGCCTCGTCGGAACATGACATCTTCCGCAGGTCCTCGCTTCTCTTCGGGATCGGCGTTTTGCCCTCCCAGCATGGAGTTAGGAGAATGAGGCGGTTCAATCTCCGGTGCGTGATTACCGCGTGATGCGGTCGGCACAGACATAGGTCCGAACTTGCCTCATCCATCGTCCTGCGAAGGACGTCCTTCCGCCGGTTGGCGGAACTTTGTGTCTTTCTCCTTCCGCCTGTTGTCAGCTTGCTGGTGTCATGGCTTCTCGCGTCCAACAGAATTCAGTGCCATCCAGCCACATGCGATGCATGACGACCGCTAGGCGACGAGCGAGTGCGACTTTTGCTTTCGCCATGCCGCTGCGCTTGGCGATCTTCATCGCCCAAGCCTTCAGCGACGACCATTTCCTGACGCGCGTCAGCAGGATTTGGGCAGCCTCATAGAGCAAAGTTCGCATCATGCCGTCCCCGCACAGCGATATGCGGCCGACGCGCCTGCTTTCCCCGGACTCGTCGAGCTTCGGCGTCAGCCCCAGGATCGCCCCTACGGCCTTGGATTTTCTGAAGCGCTGCGGAATGTCGATTGTCGCGGTATAGGCGAGGGCCACCACAGGGCCGACACCAGGGATCGTCATCAGGCGCCGGCAGGGGGCATCATCCTTCGCGACCGCCAAAACTTGCCTGTGCAGGCGCGCAAATTCGGTACGCAGCTTCCCTCGGGCAGCAAGCAGTGGCTCAATAATCGCCGCGAGATCGGGCATGCCTTCGGTGAGCTCGCGAATGCGCTCTTCGAACTTCACCGTTCCCACGGCAGCAACCTTCAGCCCAAAATTGCGCAGAAGGCTGCGGATGTCGTTCTCGATGGCAATCGCCTTTTCCTGCAGCAACTTCCGGGCCGTCAAAAGCGCCCGCCTCTTCTGGCTCGTCAGCGTCTTCACATGCACTGGGCGATACAGATTGACGCGTATCATCTGCGCGATGCCGCGCGCATCGTTGCGATCCGTCTTGTTGGGCTGCGCCTTCAGGAAGGCCTTCACATGGCGCGTCTCGATGCAGATGACCGGCAATCCCGCCTTGGCCAACCCCTCGAATAACCACTGCGACAAAGGTCCGGCTTCAAGTCCGACCCGCTCGACGTTCAAGGTCTGGCCCTTCAGCACTGCAATGAGATCGTCAGGGTGGCTGACCACCTTCACCTCACGACAGATCTTGCCGGATTCATTGATAATGCAAACGGCGGTCTCTTTCACCGAGACATCGAGGCCAATAAAGTGCTTCATGCTGCGCTTCCTTTCCTGATGCTTGTGGCTGTTTGGACAGACCACGTTTTATCATCAGCTCGAAGCGCAGCACCTCCTGCATCACCGTGGAAGATGAGGCGAAAGCCGAATACCCCATCTCCGGTA
>NZ_SMCL01000051.1:0-1456 GCF_004343065.1 Neorhizobium sp. S3-V5DH | reverse complement strand
GACAGGGTTTCCGAACTTGCCGAAAGCTCCTGGCTGCCCGACGAGACATTGCTCGACGCGGCCAGCGCATCGGCAACAACGCCCCGAAGGCGTTCGACCATGCTCTGCAGCGCCAATCCAAGTACATCCTTCTCGGAAAGCGGTTTCGGCGAAACCATTAGGTCACCGTTGGCAATCTGATCTGCGATATTTGCGGTATTGCGAAGGTTGGACGTCATCACATTGATCGTATCGACGAGATCCTTGATCTCGTCATTCGTCTTGATCTCGACATTCTGATTGAGGTCGCCGATGGAAACGGCGTTGGCGACACCCATGATCTTTCGAAGGCCGGAGCTGATTCCAAGGGCGATCCACAGAGCGACAAGGAACGAGAACACGACAAGTCCGATACCCATGCCGATGAGCAGGTTTCTCGAATGGGCGTATTGTCCGTTGGTGGCTTCGTCCGTAGCATGCAGATCGGTCTTGATAAGGCCCGTCAGATCCGCCATCAGAGTGAGCAGACGGTTGACCAAGACAGCGCCCTCGGTCATCGAAATCTCGCCGGCGCGCTGATTGCTCTCAGTGGTATTTTGGGTAGCAAGAGCGAGCACGTCGTTCTGCAAGGCGACAAACGAGGGAAATACCGACCGTATTTCGCCAATCTTGGAACGCAACTGCGGATCCGTCGCCTTTTCGAACTCGGCCAACGTCTCCTCGATCTCCTTGCGAGCCGCTTCGATGTTCTGGCGATATCCGCTGATCTTCGCCGGATCGGTATTCAGTATGGCGTTCTTTTCGGCGCGGATTGTATTCGCGAGCGATGTCGAAAGCGCATTCAGGCTCTCAAGATGGCTGGCGGGACCTTGAACGATGTCGGTGATCGAGGAATTGAGCGAGGAAAGGTTGATGATCGACAGAACGGCCATGCCGATCGACATCAATATCACCAGGCCAAAGGCGATCGCGAGTTTGAGCTTAATGGTGAAGCGCATGATATTGTGTCCCGATTGCAATGCGATGACAAATCTGCTCCATCCGGAGACGGTAGCTTTGTAAACGCAGTCAGGACGATACATTCACCCCCTGCAGGCCGGCGAGCCGGCATGACGTCGTCGCATACATGCGACGACGGTCCCCGGGCCGAAGCCCAGGGTCTTCTTCTTCAGGCGCCTCTTAGGCGCTTTCGCGGAAATCCGCGTCGTCGGAGTCCGGCCCGCCCATCGACATATCGAGAGCAAAACCCTTGGCGCGGGCCTGCTGGCCGATCACCGAATGGTCCTGCTTGAACTGGCGCGGCGCTGCACGGTTTGTCTGAGCGGGTTTATGGATGCTGGCAGCAGGGGCATTGCGCTTGGCAAGCTTGTTCCCGCCCGCCTGATCGACCTTGAAGAAGGCGATCGATGCCTGCAGTTCCTCGGCCTGAGCGGCCAGTTCTTCCGATGTCGCAGACATCTCTTCGGATGCGCCGGCA
>NZ_SMCL01000050.1:0-1552 GCF_004343065.1 Neorhizobium sp. S3-V5DH | reverse complement strand
TCACATCAGGTTTTTTGTCAATGGTTCATCTTGGTGGCATCACGAGCCTCCTTCGTTCGCGGATCCACGGTCTGAGCCCACCGCTTTACCGGCTCGTTATCGAGCCTGTACAACCTCACATCCGGTCGCCGCTCCTAGCGGCAGGCACCAATTTCCCGCCTTCGCGGGCGCGGGCTCAGGAGAACGGGACCAATCTCAAGGTCGGCGGGTAAAGCCAAAAGGAATCCCGGTCCGTTCACCTGGATCCGTCAGGGTTGATCACACCCTGAGGATTAGAATTTGTTTTCGCGGCTGTTTCGCACGTCAGGCGGCTTTCATGATTGCACCTTCGATCACGACGCCGGAGGTCACATACTTCCAAAGAGCCACGAGCAGCTTACGGGCGAGTGCCACAATCATCGGCTTTTTCAGACGGCCACTGTTTTGAGCGATACGCTCCTTAAACCAGCAAGATAGCGCCGTCCTCGGTTGGTGCCGTAACCATAGCCATGCGAGCTCGACCATGGTGGCTCGTAAACGCGGATTCCCCGCCTTTGACACGCCCTGTTCGCGATTGACGTTACCGCTTTGCCAAGGGGAGGGGGCAAGTCCTGCGTACGATGCGATTTGGCGTCGGTTGTCGAAGTGTCGAAACAGGCCTTCGGTGTAAAGTATTGTAGCGAATTCCGGCCCAATTCCTCGGATGCCTAAAAGAGCGGTCGCTTCTTTCGGCGTTGCCGGCGTCTCCTGAACGATTAAGGCATCTCGCTCGGCCTCGACAGCCTTGATTTGTGTGAGTATCAGTTCGAGGCGGTCAAGTTCTCTACAGACTTCGGCCTTCAGGTGCTTTGATAGCGGGCGCCCATCGCCAGTTCGAAGTTCGTCCAGACGCTGCCGTCGATCCCGATTGACGGGCTCATACTCCCGTATTCCTTGTGTGAAGAGTAGACCCTTTATCCGATTGACGTGGAAGACACGCTCCGCAATCAGGGTTTTCCGCTCCCGCCCAATCCGTCGGTTGTCTTCTTCCTCGGGTGAAAGAAGCTTCACCATTGAACAGGCCCGCGGCTCGCCACGTTTCCACGCAATAAGGGCGCGGATCAGTGTTTCGCCATCGATGCGATCCGTCTTTGCCCGACGATGGCGGCGGGGCATGGCAATGGACGCAGCCTCGACAATATGGCTCTCGATCCAGGCTTCCTTGCTCAGCACTCGCCCCAGCCAGAAACCATCCAGTCCGGCTTCCTGAATTACGACCAATGGGTACAGTCTGTCCTTCCGCCGTTTTGCTTTCTGGCGAAGCGCATCAAAGCATGCGAACATGCCGACGAGGTCACCTCCCTCGATGGTGTGGCGGGACATCTTCTCGCTACAAGGTGACAGAGCTGTCACCAGCCAGGTTGACTTGCTCAGTTCCAACGAGACGAAAATTGCGCCAAGATCGACGAGAGTAGCGGTCTGCGCTTGAGATTGATCTGCTGTCATCGGCATGGTTGGCCTCCAGAGAGTTTTCTAGCGACCTCACTCTGCCACGGTGTAGGCCGCTACTCACCCCTGATGGGATCTCAAGGCG
>NZ_SMCL01000049.1:0-1729 GCF_004343065.1 Neorhizobium sp. S3-V5DH | reverse complement strand
GACCGAGCGTGGGGAGGAAGCGTGGATCGAAACTGCGGGTCGATGAACAAGAACCGGATATGAGGCGATGCCGACCAGGGCGAGCGGGCAACGAACCGCGAAGCTCTCGTGACCAAGGGTCGGTGTCGTAAATCCGGCGATCGTGCAGCGAAGGAATGCGTTCTTACCTGGGGAGATCTCGCCTTGTGCCTGAAAGGGCGACGGTGTCGAGCCGGAGCGAGAAGTCAGCAGAAGCCGTAGTAGGGAGCGTCTTGGCGCGAACGAAGGGCCGAATGAGAGAGAGTGAAGCTTCCACCAGGGATGGGTAAGGCCATGCGTCAGATGCCGGAGACTACCGGGAGATCGCAAGAGGAAGCGGGTGAAGCCCGTCAGTCTGGCGTTCTTGACGAAGCCACGCCCCCGCCTTGGACGGGAAACGACACAGGTGCAGGGCTGCTTGATGCGGCCCTGAGGCGAGAGAACCTCTTGAGGGCCTGGAAGCAGGTGCGCGCCAACAAGGGAGCAGCGGGTGTTGACGGACTGGATATCGACCAGACGGCCGCGCTGCTGCGAACCTCATGGCCTGCCATCCGTGACAGCCTCTTAAAGGGGACGTACCGGCCACAGGCGGTACGTCGGGTGATGATCCCGAAGCCGGGGGGCGGCGAGCGTGAGCTCGGCATCCCGTCGGTGCTGGATCGCCTGATCCAACAAGCGCTCCTGCAAGTCCTCCAGCCTATCCTTGACCCCACCTTCAGTCAGCACAGCTACGGCTTCCGCCCTGGACGAAGTGCCCATGACGCCGTTTTAGCGGCGCAATCCTTCGTGCAGTCCGGACGACGGGTTGTTGTAGACGTTGATCTGGAGAAGTTCTTCGACCGGGTTGACCATGACATCCTGATTGACCGTCTGCGCAAGAAAATCCCCGATCCCGGCGTGATCCGCTTGATCCGGGCCTATCTGAGTGCCGGCATTATCGATGGGAGTGTGGCCGTCAGACGGATCAGGGGCACGCCACAGGGCGGGCCGTTGTCTCCGCTTCTGGCCAATGTCCTGCTGGACGAGGTGGACAAGGAACTTGAACGGCGGGGCCATGCCTTCTGCCGCTACGCCGACGACTGCAATGTCTATGTGCGGTCAAGGCGCGCGGGAGAAAGGGTGCTAGCTCTGTTGCGACGTCTTTATGGGAAACTTCACCTCACGGTGAACGAAACCAAGAGTGCCGTCGCCAGCGTCTTCGGCCGTAAATTCCTCGGTTACGCCTTCTTCGTTGCCGCGGGACGTCTGGTCAAGAGACGGGTTGCCGACAAAGCGATCCAGACGTTCAAGGCGCGCATCCGCGAACTGACACGGCGCGTGACGGGTCGTTCCGTCAAAGCGGTAGCAGAGCGACTGCGCATCTTCGTGCGAGGATGGAAGGCCTACTTCCGACTGGCGCAAACCCCAAAGGTCTGGCGAGAGCTGGATGAGTGGATGCGCCATCGGGTGAGGGCAATTCAGCTCAAGCAATGGAAACAGCGCAGGACAATCTTCCGGGAACTGAAGACACGGGGAGCCAACCTCGCTACAGCGCAACGGGTGGCGGCTAATGCCGGCAGCTGGTGGCGCAACAGCGGCAAGCTTCTCAACAGTGTCCTCACCATCAAATGGGCCGATCAAATCGGACTACCCAGGCTCGCTTAGCCTCAATCTCTCAAACCGCCCGGTGCGGACCCGCATGCCGGGTGGTGTGGCAGGGGTGCGATTGATT
>NZ_SMCL01000048.1:0-2203 GCF_004343065.1 Neorhizobium sp. S3-V5DH | reverse complement strand
GACTGCGGCGCGTTGCCGACACCGGCGCTTGCGCTTTACGGGCTGAAGCTCGGCGCCGCCTCGCTGATGGTGACCGGATCGCATATTCCAGCCGACCGCAACGGCATCAAGTTCTACCGTCCGGACGGCGAGATCGACAAATCCGACGAGGAGCGGATCGCCGCGATCGCCGCCGAGCTTACCGGCCGGGAGGTGGAGACGGCGCCCGCCGAGGCGCCGGACCGGTCGGCGGACGCGAATGCCCTGTTTCTTTCCCGCAACCGACGCGTCCTGCCTGCCGATGCGCTGGCCGGCCTGAAGCTCGGCGTCTACCAGCACTCCACCGTCGCCCGCGACCTGATGGTCGAGGTTCTCCAGGGTTTTGGCGCCGAGGTCATGCCGCTCGGCCGTTGCGAGGACTTCCTGCCCGTCGATACCGAGGCCGTCTCGGCCGAGACGATCGGGCTTCTGAAGGGCTGGGCGCGGGAACACCGGCTCGACGCGGTGGTTTCGGCCGATGGCGACGGCGATCGGCCGCTGGTCGCCGACGAAAGAGGCGAGCCGTTGCGCGGCGATCTGATCGGCCTGATCACCGCCAAATTCCTCAAGGCCGATGTCGTGGTGACGCCGGTCACCTCCAATTCCGGCATCGATACGGCCGGCGATTTCGAGGTGATCCGCACCAGGGTCGGTTCGCCCTTCGTGATCGCCGGCATGCTCGAGGCGCTTGAGGCCGGACGGGACAGGGTCATGGGCTTCGAAGCCAATGGCGGGCTGTTGACCGCCTCCCCGTTTACCGTTGCTGGCGGCAGGCTCGATCCGCTGCCGACCCGCGACAGTTTCCTGCCGGTACTGGCCGTTCTTTCGCTTGCCGCCGACAAGAAGCAGCCGTTGTCTGAGATCGCCGCATCCTTCCGTCTGCCGTTTGCGGCGGCCGACCGGCTGGAGAATTTTGCCGTCGAAACCAGTGCCGCGCTGATGGCGCATCTCAGAGCCTCACGCGACAATCTTGCCGCCTTCCTGGCGCCGATCGCTGCTGTGGCGGCCACAAGCGACATTGACGGATTGCGCGTCACGCTTGCCGACGGCCGCATCGTGCATCTGCGCCCTTCGGGCAACGCGCCGGAAATGCGCTGTTATGTGGAGGCCGGCACCGAAGACGAGGCCAGGGCTCTGCTTGAAGAAGGGCTCTGGCTGATCCGCGACTGGGCGATGAAGAACCGGGCTTGAGCGCCGGCGACGACGAGATTGGAGAGAGCAAGTTGAGCAAAATCATTCCCGTGATCATGGCCGGCGGCAAGGGCACCAGGCTTTGGCCGCTGTCGCGCGCCAGCGCTCCCAAACAGTTCATCCAGTTCATCGGCGACCGGACGCTGTTCCAGGCGACGCTCGCGCGGGTCTGCGATCAAACGCTTTACGAAGCGCCGGTGGTGATCACCAACGAGGATTTCCGCTTTCTGGTGGCCGAACAGGCGCGCGAGCTCGGCGTCAAGCTGTCCGGCATCCTGCTCGAGCCGGTTGCCCGCAACACCGCACCGGCCGTTGCCGCCGCCGCGGCCTTCACCGCCGGACGGTTCGGCGAGGACGCTATCCTGCAGGTGCTTGCCTCCGATCACGAGATCGTCGCCGATCAGGGCTACTTCGAGGCAATCGCCATTGCCCGCAAGACCGCCCTTGCCGGCAAGCTCGTCACCTTCGGCATCACGCCGACCGAGCCTGCCACCGGTTACGGGTATATCGAGATCGGCGACAAGCTGAAGACGGGAGCGCATGCTGTAAAGCGGTTCGTCGAAAAGCCGGCCCTGCCGGACGCGGAACACATGCTGTCGGCCGGCGGCTTTGCCTGGAATTCCGGCATCTTCATGTTTGCGGCCGGCCAGGTGCTGCAGGAACTGGCCACCTTCGCCCCTGAAGTCGAAACGGCCGCCCGCGCCGCACTCGCAAAGGCCACCAAGGATCTCGACTTCATCCGGCTGGATGCCGAAACCTTTGCCGCAAGCCCCGACATCTCGATCGACTATGCGATCATGGAAAGGACCTCGAACGCCGCGGTCGTGCCCTCGTCCTTCACCTGGTCGGACCTTGGAAGCTGGGATGCCGTCTGGAAGCTCGGGGTCCGCGATGCGGCCGGCAACGTCGCCTCCGGCCATGCGACGCTCGTCAACACCAGGAACTCGCTGGTCATGTCGCGCACCAGCCATCTGGCCGTCCAGGGCCTGGACGG
>NZ_SMCL01000047.1:0-2535 GCF_004343065.1 Neorhizobium sp. S3-V5DH | reverse complement strand
ATGTAGAGGCTATTTAGTAATGCGACAGTTGGGCCAGTTAGAGATGCGACAGTCTCGCCTCTCGACGCACTGGTCAAAGCCAACGTTGGGAGCAAGGATGACGATCTTCAGCCTGGTCGAGACCATGAGCGGTCGGAGTCGTCATGTCCTGTTTGATCACCATGTCGCAGAAAGAATTGCATCGCCTCGAACTCATCCAGAAGATCCGTGACGAGCGCTTAAGCGTCGTCGAGGCTGCCCAACGGCTCGACCTCAGTCGAAGTCAGGTCCATCGGCTGCTGCAGGCCTATGACCGAGATGGCCCTGCCGGCCTTGTTTCAAAGAAGCGATCACGGCCGAGCAATCGGCGTCACAGCGAGGAATTTCGCAATGCGGCTCTGGATCTGATCCGCGAACGGTACCCGGATTTCGGCCCGACACTGGCACGCGAGAAGCTGATCGAGGTGCACCGGATCTCGGTCGCCAAGGAAACGCTGCGGCAATGGATGACCGAGGCCGGCATCTGGATCTCGCGTCGCGAGCGCAAGAAGCGGGTTTTCCAGCCACGCGGCCGGCGCGACTGCTTTGGCGAGCTGGTGCAGATCGACGGGTCGCATCACTGGTGGTTCGAGAACCGTGGCCCCAAATGCGCCCTGCTCGTCTATATCGACGATGCCACCGGCAAGCTCTTGCATCTTCGCTTTGCCGGATCGGAGAATACGTTCGACTATCTGCACGCAACCAAGGCCTATCTGCAGCAATGGGGCAAGCCGCTGGCGTTCTACAGCGATAAGCATGGCGTTTTCCGCAGCACGCATGCGTCGGAGAAAGACCGGACGAGCGGCCTGACACAGTTCGGTCGGGCGCTTTATGAGCTGAACATCGACATCATCTGCGCCAACACCCCGCAGGCCAAAGGCCGTGTGGAGCGCGCCAATCAGACATTGCAAGATCGTCTGGTGAAGGAGATGCGGCTTCGCGGCATCGACACGATCGAGGCCGCCAATGCCTATGCGCCTGATTTTATTGCGGATTTCAACGCACGTTTCGGCAAGCAGCCGCGCAATCCGAAGGACATGCACCGGCCGTTGGCCGATCACGAGAACCTTGATGGCGCCATGTGCCGCAAGGAAGTTCGCACGCTGTCGCAGGCTTTGACGCTGCGCTACGACAAGGTGCTGTTCATTCTCGATCCGACCGACATTTCCAGACCCTTGGCGGGGCAAAAGGTGATCGTTTGCGACTATCCGGACGGGCGGCTCGAGATCATGCACGAGAGCTTTGCCCTACCCTACAGAACCTTCGACAAGTTGCGGTCGGTGCATCGGCCGGAAGTCGTCGAGAACAAGCGTCTGGACGACATGCTGTCGATCGTTGCGGAGATGCAGGTTGGACGAGAACAGCAACGTAGCAAAAGCGGCCCTCGCCGCACTGGCCAGGCGGATCATATGTTCGGCATTCGGGACGGCAGCACAGCCAACGGCTATCAGAAGCGAGGACGCAAGCCGAGGACAGATTACATGAACGATCCGGCGGGGATTGCGCGGCGAGAGAAAGCGTTATCGAGGCAACCAGCGGCGGAATAAAAATCGTCAGTGCACGCCGATATCGCTCTGCGTATCCGATTCCAATTGCAGGCAGGCGGACCAAAGCGGCGTCTTATGGAAGGATCCATCCTGGAAGAGTGTGAGCCCCTCTCGTGCTTCATAGAGCAAACCAAGCCAGCACAAGCGCCGTAGGACGCCATATTGGATATCGGACTTTAACTCCCAGGCTTCCAGGGTCATTTCGGTGTCGGACAGAGGCGCGAAGTCTGGATAGAGGATCTTCACAATCTCCAGTGGCGTGCACCCTTTTCTAGCTTTGATATTGAGAAGATTGAGGAACATGCGCCACCAGCGTAACCGCGCCTGAACGTCCTCTTGCCGATCGGTCACATGGACATATGAATAGAGATAATCCGTGGCGACCAGATCGAAGAAGGCTTGTGGGTTTGCCAGAAACTCGCGGCCCCGTTTGGTTGGCAGCAGCACGTCCTTTTTCCGGCGAAGTAGCTTCAGATGACGGGTCATGTCTCGCACGACCCAGAGCGGCGGCATGTCGCGTTCGTTCAGCACTTTGTTCATGCTGTAGAGGTCTTCGGCTGTGAACCCTGGCCAAAGAAAGTGTACGGCGGCCCAATGCACGAACTTGCGGTTCATGGCGCCGGTCGCGGTCAATCCTATGCCACCCTCACCGTCAGCGTAGGCCACGGAAAGAAGCATGCCGCGAAGAAGTGGCGACAGCGCGGCGACATCGACATCACCCTGCAGTTTGATTTCCGGAAGCATCGTGCCGCTTTGAACCCTACCCCGCCCCATGCAGGTGAGCCAAGTATCAACCGGCGACGGAATAATTGCTATCGAGAAAGCTAAAGCCGAAGGGGGTGCCCCTCACCCGCCCCCGCTCCGCCCTTTCAACCCGGCCCAGCCGGCCGGATCGGGGGCTGATCATCAGAGCCAGTGTCGCGCTTCTAACTGGATAACAGCGTCGCAGCCCTATTCAGCTTTGACATTG
>NZ_SMCL01000046.1:0-2612 GCF_004343065.1 Neorhizobium sp. S3-V5DH | reverse complement strand
TATGGCTTCATGTTCTCAAGCCATATCGAACAGGCAGACAAAGGTTGCGACTTCGATTTCCTGAAGACCGAATTTGGCGGCAAGACGCCGGAACCCGTGATCAACTGACCCAAGTGATGATGTCCGAGGAGGAACGATGAACCCTGCAACCCGCGATAAGCTGATGCGTGTATCCGTCGCCACGCTTTGCTCAGCACTCTACAAGCGCGGCCTGCGCAACCAGACCATCCAGGACGTGCGGCCGGTCAAGGCAAAGGGGCGGAACATGGTCGGTCCCGCCTTCACCTTGCGCTACATGCCAGCGCGCGAGGATCGTAATCCGATTACGGTTTTTCGTGATCCGAAACATCCGCAGCGCCACGCGATCGAGACCTGCCCGGAAGGACACGTACTCGTCATGGACAGCCGCAAGGACGCGCGCGCGGCATCCGCCGGTGACATCCTAATCACCCGGCTGATGGTGCGCGGGGGCGCAGGCGTCGTCACCGACGGCGGCTTTCGCGACGCCATGACAATCGGCGAACTCGACATCCCCGCCTATCACCACCGCCCGTCCAGCCCGACGAACCTGACGCTGCACGAAGCGATCGACATCAACGTGCCCATCGGCTGCGGCGACGTTCCTGTGTTTCCAGGCGACATCGTCGTTGGGGACGACGACAGCGTGATCGTTCTCCCGGCTGAGATCGCCGACGAAATCGCCGATGAAGCCGTGGAAATGACCGCGTACGAGGACTTCGCTGTGGAGCGGGTCAAGCAAGGCCACACGATCACAGGCCTCTACCCTGCCACCGACGAGAACAATCTGACCCTGTTTGCGCAGTGGCGTAAGACGCATGATCGATGAGGCCAAGACAGGCAAGGCTCGATCAGGCGCTGCCGGATCCTGACGGCGCCTTTCTGGTTGTCTTTTGCCCGCCAGCTATGCACCCCGTCGCCAGGCAGGCCTCATTCGCGGAGCGCTTCTGGTCGCCGTCAGCTGGCTTTGACTTTGGGAACGACTGCGCGATGCGCAAGTTACCATTAGCCGGCCGTGGAGGAGAGCGAGATGGTAGACAAGGAACAGCAGCTGCGTGAGCGGGCATACAAAATCTGGGAAGACGAGGGCCGCCTGGATGGTTCCCATGAGGAACATTGGAGACGTGCCGAAGAGCAGCACGAACTGGCGGAGCAGGAGTCCGAGGACGTGACGAAGGTCAACCAAGAGGCCGACGACAAGTTCGCGAAGGACGACGCCGAAAGCACATCGGCCGCAGATATAAAGCCCCATCAGCGACAAGCCCAGACTGATGGGTACTTCGAAGCGCTGCAGCCGCCGCGTTCAGGAAACGATTAGGCCGATCCGCCTTCGTTCGGTCCAGCCGTGTGTGCGTCGCTAGTGTAACGAAGCCGGAGGGTTCGTCTTCAAGAGCCCGCCATCGTCGATTTGTAACTTTTAGCTTTCCGCGCGTTTCGCGACGAGAAGGCTAAGCCGGGCGCAGTGACCTGCGCGATCCCTAACGCTGAGCAGTGAGGCAATGGCGTGAACCGTCGCCTTCAGAGCGGGCGTCTCCCGATATCCCCGGCAAAACCCTGGAAGTGAGAGAAAACGAAATGACCGACGACTGGCAAGCTGATTTGCGGCTCGGTCTCGAACACCTGGTGGATAAGGCCGTGGTGAAAGGCGCGAAGCAGAACGACGTCTTCGCCGCCGTAGGGGCGAACTCGCACGCCTCCGGGGTGCGAACGACCGTGACCCGGACCCGGCAGAAGACACCTCTCAGGAAAAGCTAGAGGAGCCAGCAACGACTGGCCTGCTGGGGAGCGTTGGAGGTGAGCCACGCGTCTCGCAGAACAGTCGCTATCCAGTCATAACGCTGGGGAAGTCCATGTTGGATGCGAGCCGCGCCGATCTTGGCCACAGAGGTAACGGGCAAAGTTCGGTTTCGGTCCGCTCGGTGGCGGGCGAAACCATCCAACACCTATTCCCAACATCGCTCAGGTCTCCGCTCCTCGATCGCCACTGACCGTTCAACGGCCGCGACTTGTGAGGAACGATCGGCCGCTTGAGCATGACTTTTTGAATGCCCAATGTCATCATCGGTCCAGCCTCGGCTTTGACCGCGTCTTCAATCTTCTCAACAACGCGCAGCGCCTCCAGTCCGTCGATCTCTGGCCGCCGTACGACATCGTCAAGCTCGGCGATGCCGGATACGCCATCACAATGGCAGTCGCAGGCTTTGGCCAGAGCGATCTAGACGTGACCCAGGAGCGCAACGTCCTGATCATCAAGGGTGGCAAGGCGCAGAAGCAGGAAGGCGAATATCTGCATCGCGGCATCGGTGGCTAGTCGTTCGAGTGTCGTTTCGAACACGCAGACCACGTCCGCGTCGAAACCGCATCGTTTTCCGACGGTCTCTTGCGCATTGTGCTCAAGGAAGCAAATCGCGTAAGCTTTGGGAAATTCTTCGGTTCCGTTTTCACAGCCTCCCGGCTCCTGGAGTTGTAGTTCCATAATTCATGTTATGCGATTCCCGCATGTAGAGGCTATTTAGTAATGCGACAGTTGGGCCAGTTAGAGATGCGACAGTCTCGCCTCTCGACGCACTGGTCAAAGCCAACGTTGGGAGCAA
>NZ_SMCL01000045.1:0-3900 GCF_004343065.1 Neorhizobium sp. S3-V5DH | reverse complement strand
CTGTCATCGGCATGGTTGGCCTCCAGAGAGTTTTCTAGCGACCTCACTCTGCCACGGTGTAGGCCGCTACTCACCCCTGATGGGATCTCAAGGCGGAGACGACAGGCAGTGCCCTAGACGAACGTGGACATTTTGCGCACATGCCTGCAATGCGCTCAGCGACGCATCCGCCACACTACGCCGCCTCCCATACCTGATTAAGGATCCGCGCCGCCAATGCTGCTTTGTCCTGCGGCAGAAAGCGCCCGTAGTGCTGCTGCACGACGTCAGGCGTGTCCTGGATGGCATAACTTGCCTGCTCATAGGATCCTGTCTGCTTTAGGATGTGTGTGGCGAGCACGTCTCGGACATTGTGGGGGCCATGCGGTAGCAGACCCTTAATCGCGCCGCGGCCGGTATACGGATTGTAAATGCCGTAGCGCTGAATCGCCAACCGCCAAGCCTCGTAAAATGTTGTCTGGTTATATGCCGCATCGATGCTGGTCGTTTTGACGGTTTTGACGAAAAGCGTGCCCGGATCGGGCGCGCGCGCCAGCAGCACCCTCCGATGCCGCTCGATATAGGCATTGAGATAGTTGTAGAGATCAAGAAGATCCGGCAGCACCAGACGAAACGGCTTCTGCCCAAAAAAAGATGAACCCGAGTTCTTGAACGCGTTGGACGGGATGAAGACCTCCCACCCACGCTCCCGTTCGTTCCAACGTAGTTCGCCGCGCTTCATGTCTTCGAGCCGGCGTTCTGCCGTCGGGAATTGTCCGCGCGGGCAGACCAGCAATTGCCGAAGGTTTTTCTGCCTGAGGCCGAGATGTAAGCCAAGCCTTAGCATCAGGAACGAACGGACGGCCTCAGCGGCTGCTCTCGGGAAGCGGTGCTCATCGGGCATTCGCTTCAAGATCTCCTCCGTGATCTTGCGATATTCAGCGAGCGGGCTATCTGCCTCCAGCACGCACATGATAGGCTCGAACGGATCGCGGTGGACCCGCATCACCCGCTGGATTTCTTTTGATCGATTGGCTGCATGGCGATGGAAGTCCTCGCATGCACCGTGCCAATCTCGACGAGCAGCCTCAATCTCGTCTGTCGTAATCAGTCCGTCGATCGGCTTCACGTTGCGCAACAGTTCGGGATGTTGGCGGATCCAGCCGACTTCAGCGCGGGTGAGGGCCATGGCCACCATCAGCATGTCTTCCTCCCATTTGGTGAAGAAGCCGCGACGGCGCTCCCGCCATTGCAAATACCAGTCCCACACGCCAGGGAAGATCAGGAGACCGAAGGTGAGTTGGCTGAATGGCACGCCTCGACCTTTGACAACCCCGTTCGGGGATGCCGCAAGTGCCCCAAACATCAGGCCGAGATGTTCGATCTTCTGGCTGGCTGTCTCCTCATTCCAGACGCCATTCCTGCGGTAGCCTATCTCGGTCAGTGTCGACGTCTTGAAGCGGATGAGGTCTGCCATTTCCATCGCAAGCCGAGGGGGTGCATCGACGACACCGGAGAGCAGATCTGGATCCTCGAGCGCCTCGGTCGAAGGCCCTTTTTCGTCCTCATCTCGCAGCCAGCTAGAAGCCGCCAGTCGAGGCGTGAGTGCACTCCCGCCATATGTGACTCCAGGGAACCGGATCGCGTAGCGCTGCTTCGTCGCTGCCGCCTGGAAACGTCTGTAATCCGTCGACCCCGAGATGATGACGCGCCGGACCCATTCCAGGATCTCTTCGCGCTTTGAAAAAGGCAGGCTGCCGAAGTCGTCGGGAAGATGCCAGGCAAGCCGGCGCCGCTCCGCCGGGCTGATGTCTTCCAGATCGTGGCCATATAGCGATCTGGACTGGTGTGGCAGTTTCGCTTTGAAGTAGCCTCGCTCCAAGCCATATCTGCGCTCGATCCGGCAAAGGATATCAAAGCTGGCCACCGAGCGAGGCACACGCTGGCCCTCAATCCACGACAGCAAGGTCTTCGCATCAAAGGTTTCGTCTATGCGAATGACCGCCCGGTGCAGTTGCCAGTAAGTCTCGCCAAAGCGGCGCATTTGATACGCGAGTGCATCGGCGAATGAACTCGGGTCTTCGTTCGCCTCGAACAATGGTTCTGGTTTGTCAGAAACTGGTCTCGGCTTAGGGCCGGGGCGGCCAGGTGAGGGCGAGCTCTCCACCTCTTCGACTTCGTGATGCTGGCTTGTCGGGGAGGGGGCAAACTTTCCCGTGGCACCGGATATCGGCGCAGCTTGCAGTCTTCTGCCTTTCGGAGCGTCGTCTTCCACAGGCGGCTCCTTCAGCCAGCGCATGATCGCATCCAGCGCTGGTCGCAGTTGTTTCTTCAACGTTGTCGTCAGCGCTTCATCGATCCCACAATCGTGCGCTATCTGCCGCCAGTCATAGCGGTTGTTTGCGAGAGTGGGTGTCTTTCGAAATGTGATCAACGCCAGAAGATAGGGGCGGAGGTTGTCCACCACCCAATCCGGTGCGACGGGGACAATGCGGACATCGCAGTAGGTCGAGATCTTTTTCTGGAAATGGCGTCTGGAAAGGTCTTCGTTTGGCATGTGTCATTCCATATTTTCTCGGGGCCTCAGACCGAGGGCGTGCGGAATTAGGGGCAGACGGTTAAGAATCCGTAAAGCTGATAAGGACGACTCGATGACCCAAGGAAGTCGTCGGACGTTCTCGTCAATTTTTCAAGGATTGCGCCAGCTCACTTCAATCCGGTTATGTTCCGGCGAAGCACCCCTGAAAACTTCTCCAGTCCGCCTTGATGAAGCGCGTCGATGAACGCCTCAACGGATGGGATTGTCTTGCGCAGATTATGCTTTGCACTCCTGACACTGGAGATTAGTGCATCAGGATACGCCGCATGGAGATCGGTAAGGAAATCATCTGGCGACTTGCTGGTCACACCATGGGCGAGAAGGTTTCTCGCGGGAAAGTCCTTCAGGTTCCAGGTGACGATAACGGAGGCCTTCGCTGAAATGGCGGCTGCCAGAACATGCCGATCGTCGGGATCCGGTAACGTGAGCTCGTGCATCAACGGGCGATAGTCCGCCACGACTGCCTCTGGGAGGACGGCGTTCATCCGGTCGCGCGTGGCTTCAAGACGGTCGATGGACAAACCTGGTGTGTTAGCGGCGAGATTGCGCATCCACTCATCATGTATATCGTCGGTCCAGCGTGCCTCGACGAGACCGTCGAAGGCGCACTGAATCAGAATGTTGCGCAGGTGGAAGGGGTAGAGGACGCAGGCATCGTAGACCGCGACGAGCGGATTAGAGGCCATAGGTCTCGATCAGGTCCTCTGTGTCCTCGGCTAGCGCTTCCATCGCCGTCTGTCGTTTGTCGAGCTTTGATTTCAACGCGAGCACATCCTTAAGGAGGGCGCGGCGGTGTTTGCCGACGTAGCGGAAGGGCAGATCGCCCCGGTCCATGCGCAAGACGACGAGCGGGCGAGAGATGCCGAGAATGGCTGAAATTTCGCTCGGGCTCAGTTCTTGGTCCTCGGCCAGCACGGCAACGCGCTCTCCGCGCAGCATGTGCGCCAGAAGGGCTTCAACAGCCGCGGCGGCCGAGGGCGGGATCGGGAGCGTCCGCTCCTTGCCACCTGCATCACGAACGTGGAGTTCCAGCCTGTCGCCGGCAACCAGCTTTGGTAAGGGCGTTGCTATTTTTCGGTCGCGATCTGACAGTCTGGCGAAATGAACAATCTGGCTGGCCATGAGATATCTCCTTAGCCGTCAATATAGCGAACAAGGCCTCTAACTGCAATAACTGAAAGTGCCGGTTGGTTGCAATGGTGGTAATGGGGGGCGGTTCTTCGGAACGCTGGTTCGATTCCCGTCACATCAGGTTTTTTGTCAATGGTTCATCTTGGTGGCATCACGAGCCTCCTTCGTTCGCGGATCCACGGTCTGAGCCC
>NZ_SMCL01000044.1:0-5025 GCF_004343065.1 Neorhizobium sp. S3-V5DH | reverse complement strand
TACCGGCAAAGCTTCTGTCTGCCTCTTTTGCGTTGTAGGACTGAAGGGCCTTCATCGGTTGGGCACCAGCCCTGCGGCTACATTGGCAGCAGGACTGAGTGCTCCTCGGTCCGCAACTCTCTATGTTATGCTGTATTTCCCTGTTCCAGCCCCGTCGCGCGGCTTACAACTTGCTGGAAACGGCGTGAGAAGTTTGTCCGTAAAGCCGAGGAGTGCAGGCAGCGCGACGGCAGCCGAACTTCAAGCCTGACTGCGGATCGGCATGTAAGGTTCGGGTAGCACAGATTGATCAATCGAAGTCGGAGTATCTTGACCGGGGAAGTGAAACCCCTCGAAGGTGACGGTTGCAATATGTCGGTGGCAGAAACCGAAGACGATATCCCAGGAGAGCTCAAAATGGTAACGCGTCACTGACGCCCGTCTGCTTGAAGTCTTTCTCAATATTGCTATCTGCCGACGGGTAAAGTGGGAGGATAGAATTTGATCGATCAGTTGGCCGCGACAGGATTGACGTTTGATATCGTTCCGCATCTTGGAGCCCTGGTGGCGGCATACCTGCTTGCACTTCCAATCGGTTGGGACCGCGAAAAAGGCGAGCGCAGTGCGGGGCTGCGGACGTTTCCACTCGTCGCGATCGCAAGTTGCGGATTTATCCAGGCGACCGAGACCTTAACGGCGGGAAGCCCGGAAGCCACGGCCAGAATCGTGGAAGGACTTATCACGGGCATGGGGTTTATTGGCGGCGGCGCGATCCTGGTCGTCAAAGCGAGCGTACGTGGGACGGCTACGGCGGCAAGCCTGTGGGCAACGGGTGCTATCGGCACCTCCGTCGGCCTCGGAGCCTACGACGTGGCGATCGTGCTCGCGATCATGACCTTTCTTACTCTACGTCTCAACGCAAATCTCAAGTCGGATGGTCCTCAAAATAGACCGGATTGATTGGGACCATTTCGGCGTCGGCCATGATATTGCTTCATCGTCGACTGGCGCTGGAGGCGCGTTCGACTTCCGATCTCGATTTACAGCCGCATTCAGTCTCTGTCTTGGTGATCTCGATGACGGCTCTAACTCAAATCAGGAAAGGGAGGGCACCCTGAACGTGCAGAAAATCAACCTGTCCGATTCCCGACTTGAACGATCCCCGGGGCAGGATGCCGAGATCTTTGTCGGAAACCTCGTCGACGAGAGACAAGGCGGTCCGGTCGCCATCGGTTACGGCCGGTACTCGCCCAACCAGTCGCTAACCGGGACCATGGCTGTAGCCGACACTATGATCGTCTTGGAAGGCAGGCTCTCCGTTTCCACGGGCGACGGCACGGTGACGGCGGGAACCGGCGGCATCGTCTGCATGCCCAAGCGGCAATCTGTGACGATCGCCACGGAAGGCGAGGGCGCGTTGACGGCCTACGTGACCTATCCGCACTGGGCGGAGGCGCACGAGGGTTGACGGAAACGGCTCGCGAAACTTCCGATCTCTCAAATCAGACGAAATGGCTCTTGGAACGTAGAGCGGTCGGTCTGCCTTGTCGCGAATGCAGTCAGGCGAAGCTCACATAGTGGCTCTGTTCTAGCAAGCGCGCCACACAATCCCGAAGCTTTAAGCTACTTTACAGCCCGAACCGTTTTCGCATTTCCCCCGCCTTCGCCCACTCGTCGCCGGGCATCTGGTCGATCAGTTCCACCATTACCATGGAAAACGCGGCTTTAAGCGCTTCTTCGGTCAGAGCCTTGGCGAGATCTGTCGGAAGCAGCGGACCCATGTCAGTGAAGAAGCCCGGATTGACGAGTTTCTGGAACATGCGCTGTTGCGCTTCGGCTCTGGAAATCGCTACCTCTCCTTTTTCAAGGTAGAGCAGAAAGCACTTGACGATCCTGGCCGAGTTAAGCCCCTCTAACAATCTGAGCGCGTAGTCGGGGTCGAACAGATCGCGGCCTTTGTTGCGTTGAAGCAAGGCTCGCAGGCGGCACAACCACATAGAAGCCGCGAGGGGGCCGGATAAGCTGGCCGCGCCGCTGCAACCGCTCGGCGGCGTCAAGGAATGCGCCCCCGCTGATGCCAATCTCCTGCTGGGCTTCATCCGCAGAGAAGACTCCCCGGCCCATAGCAAGCAGGCCAGAAGCGTAGGAAGACAGTGTTGATCGTCTGCTTTGCATCATATCTCCTGATCCGCTTTTAGCGCGGAAAACTCAATATGATACCCTCACTGAATCATTCTCGAAAATCCGCCCTTACTGCGGAAAAATTGATATTTCTCCTTGGTGGGACGAGATCAATTCCAGCCGCCAAGTCAGATAACTGCTGCACTTCTCGAATTCTTTCACTATTCAGATGCTTAGTCAGGTTCGAAGTCCCCCGCTTATAAAAGTTCGCGCGAATACAGGTTTCTTGAACGACAGGTCGAAAGTTCTGATCCTATCAAAGCGTTCGATTTTATCAGCCAGTCAGTGCCAATCCACCTATACGTCCGATGCCTCGCTCGATTTCTGCGACTAGGCTATCGAGAGCCGGATTTCTTGTTTTACGTGCCCGCCGGACCACGTATGCCAAGGATGGCGGGACAGGCAAACGGTCGGTTATTACCTGCATCTCGCCTCGGATATGGCGGTCGCTCAGCAATGCCACACCCATTGTCGCGTTAACGGCCGAAACAATTCCAGCGGCGCTTGCACACTCGAAGACGGTCTCGAAAATCGCATTCTCCTGGCCGATGTCGAGTGCCCATTGCCTGTAGAAGCATTCGTCATCGAACGACAAGAACGGGATCGGTTCCCCATGCCGGATCACCAGTTCGGGGTGCTTCACCCAGTGAAGGCTGTCTCTGTAAAGAACCAGGTCGTTCGGCCGTACCTGGTGGCTAAAGACTTGGACGATTGCTGCATCAAGTTCCCCACGCTCGAGCATGGCGCGGAGCACCAGGCTCATGCGGACCTTGGTTCGGACCGCCACGTTTGGATGAAGCCGCTTGAAGCGTCCAAGGATCCGAGCGAGATCGGTGCATGCGGTGTCTTCGGTAAGCCCGAGCAGAAGTCTTCCGGCGAGCGGCGTTTTCGACAGGCTCAACAGCGCCTCGTCGTGCAGCCCTAGGATGCGCCCGGCATAGTCCAAGAGGTCCTCGCCCGCAGCCGTGAACATTGGTCCTCCGGATTTGCGTCCGAGCAACTCGCAGTCGAGGCTCACTTCGAGCCGTTTGATCTTGTGGCTGACGGCCGATTGGGAGAGACCGAGTGCGGCGGCCGCCCTGGTGATTCCGCCATGTTGGCGGATTGCGGAAAGAGCCCGCAAGGCGTCGATTTCGAGGCGGCGACCGTTCAGTTCGTTCATGGTCATACCCATTAATTTGTCCTGAAACGAAACCTATCACGGAGTGGATCGAGCATGACAGTAATTTAAAGAGTGTCATGGGCTCATCGATATTTGTCATGGATGATTTCTGCGTTTTTCCAGTACCGCTAGACCGTATTCCCCGCGATAGAGCCACCATGACCCACACCTCGCTTGCCTCCGCCTCAACCAGTCGCCATCCGCTATTATGGCCGTTGCTCGCTGCCCTCCTGATTATCGGATGGAGTTCGGGCTTCGTCGGTATTCGGTATGCTAACCAGCAAGCGAGCGTCATGCTCCTCCTATTCTGGCGGACTTTGCTGTCAGGTCTGATCCTTCTGCCATTCGCCTTGGCCATCGGGCCAAGACTTTCGATGGGCGCAGTCGGATATCAGTCGCTGTTCGGCATCATGACGGTCTTCCTTTATCTGGGAGGTTTCGCGCTTGCCATCGAGCAGAGGGTGCCAACCGGGCTCGTCGCGCTAATCTCCGACCTTGTTCCGCTAGCTATTGCCGCGTTGTCGCAACCCTTCCTAGGTGAACGATTGACGAAACGGCAATGGCTGGGCACCGCGATTGCCGTTGTCGGCGTGTTGATCGTGTCCTTCGACAGCCTCAGCTTCGGCACAGCTCCGGTCTGGGCCTACGGCTTGACTGTCGGTTCAATGCTGGTGTTCGCCGTCGCCTCGGTCCTGCACAAGAGGCGCAAGACGCGGCACATGCCTGTTCACCAGAGCCTTTGCATCCAGACGCTGATGGGTTCGGTTCTCTTCGGCCTCTGCGCATTCACGCAGGGCAGTCTTGCTCCACCGTTGACCTCTGACTTTGCAATCGCGATGGTCTGGCTGGTCCTGTTTGCCACATTCCTCGCCTATGCGGTCTACTATAGCAGTCTGCGGCTGTTCCCCGCTGCCAAGGTGAGCGCAGCCATCTACCTCAGTCCACCCGTAACAATGCTGTGGGCATGGATGTTGTTTTCGGAGCCTTTGACCGTTGCCATGTTTGCCGGATTGGCGGTAACCTTGGTGGGTGTCTGGGTGACCTCACGGGGATGAGCAATCAGCCTCGATATGTGACGTGTCATCCAGTCAAGCGGCGATCTGGACTTTCCCGATGCTCTCCCGAACATCCTTGGCCGGAGATGACGCATAGGCGGCGTTGCTGATCGCAGCACCCTCGGAGACCATCATCCGTCGAGCCTCTAAGGCGGAGCTGCTTCTGGAATTGCAAAGGCGCGAGAGAGGTCACCGCACGGAATTGCTGCGTCCTGCCGGGCGGTGTGGTCAATCCCGACAAGCTGCGGCTGGATCCGAAGGCCCTCGCCTTGGTCAGGGGCTACGTCGCCGCAGGCAAGCCTGTCGCATCCATCTGCCATGGCCCTCGGCTGCTGGTGGAAGCCGACGTCCTGCCCGGCCGTCGAGCCACGGCCTGGTACTCGATCCGCACCGACCTCAAGAATGTCGGCGCGACCATTGTCGATGAAGAGGTTGTGTTGGACGGCAACATCATTACCAGCCGCATGCCGTCCGATCTCCCGGCGTTCAACCGGGCGATTGTCGCTGCCCTCAGGACTGAGCGCAAGGGCACGACATCCCGGCGGGTGTTACAAAAGGAGGTGGCATGAAAGAGGCCACGTCCATGGAGAGAACGGATCTCTGAGATGCAGATGATCTTAGGACAGTCACGCTTTGCGCCGTTTGGCT
>NZ_SMCL01000043.1:0-2500 GCF_004343065.1 Neorhizobium sp. S3-V5DH | reverse complement strand
ACCAACTGGAGGACCGAACCCGCATCTGTTGCAATAGATTGGGATGACTTGTGGCTAGGGGTGAAAGGCCAATCAAACTCGGAGATAGCTGGTTCTCCGCGAAATCTATTTAGGTAGAGCGTCGACCGAATACCCCAGGGGGTAGAGCACTGGATGGGCTATGGGGACTCACCGTCTTACTGATCCTAACCAAACTCCGAATACCTGGGAGTACTAGTCGGCAGACACACGGCGGGTGCTAACGTCCGTCGTGAAGAGGGCAACAACCCTGACCTCCAGCTAAGGTCCCCAAGTCATGGCTAAGTGGGAAAGGATGTGAGGATCCCAAAACAACCAGGATGTTGGCTTAGAAGCAGCCATCATTTAAAGAAAGCGTAACAGCTCACTGGTCTAAATAAGGGTCTTTGCGCCGAAAATGTAACGGGGCTAAAGCCATGCACCGAAGCTGAGGATTGTGGCAACCTTCGGGTTGCTTCAGTGGTAGCGGAGCGTTCCGTAAGCCTGTGAAGGAGTACTCGTGAGAGGCTCTGGAGGTATCGGAAGTGCGAATGTTGACATGAGTAACGATAAAGAGGGTGAGAGACCCTCTCGCCGAAAGACCAAGGGTTCCTGCTTAAAGTTAATCTGAGCAGGGTTAGCCGGCCCCTAAGACGAGGCAGACATGCGTAGTCGATGGGAACCACGTTAATATTCGTGGGCCTGGTGGTAGTGACGGATCGCACAAGTTGTTCAACCTTATTGGATTGGTTGGGCGGCGGAGCGGTTCCAGGAAATAGCTCCATCATTATAGACCGTACCCGAAACCGACACAGGTGGTCAGGTAGAGTATACCAAGGCGCTTGAGAGAACTATGTTGAAGGAACTCGGCAAATTGCACGCGTAACTTCGGAAGAAGCGTGACCCCTTTTTACGCAAGTATGAAGGGGTGGCACAGACCAGGGGGTAGCGACTGTTTATCAAAAACACAGGGCTCTGCGAAGTCTAAAGACGACGTATAGGGCCTGACGCCTGCCCGGTGCTGGAAGGTTAAAGGGAGAGGTGCAAGCTTTGAACTGAAGCCCCAGTAAACGGCGGCCGTAACTATAACGGTCCTAAGGTAGCGAAATTCCTTGTCGGGTAAGTTCCGACCTGCACGAATGGCGTAACGACTTCCCCGCTGTCTCCAACATAGACTCAGTGAAATTGAATTCCCCGTGAAGATGCGGGGTTCCTGCGGTTAGACGGAAAGACCCCGTGCACCTTTACTATAGCTTTACACTGGCATTCGTGTCGGCATGTGTAGGATAGGTGGTAGGCTTTGAAGCGGGGACGCCAGTTCTCGTGGAGCCATCCTTGAAATACCACCCTTATCGTCATGGATGTCTAACCGCGGTCCGTCATCCGGATCCGGGACAGTGTATGGTGGGTAGTTTGACTGGGGCGGTCGCCTCCGAAAGAGTAACGGAGGCGCGCGATGGTGGGCTCAGACCGGTCGGAAATCGGTCGTCGAGTGCAATGGCATAAGCCCGCCTGACTGCGAGACTGACAAGTCGAGCAGAGACGAAAGTCGGTCATAGTGATCCGGTGGTCCCGCGTGGAAGGGCCATCGCTCAACGGATAAAAGGTACGCCGGGGATAACAGGCTGATGACCCCCAAGAGTCCATATCGACGGGGTTGTTTGGCACCTCGATGTCGGCTCATCGCATCCTGGGGCTGGAGCAGGTCCCAAGGGTTTGGCTGTTCGCCAATTAAAGCGGTACGTGAGCTGGGTTCAGAACGTCGTGAGACAGTTCGGTCCCTATCTGCCGTGGGTGTAGGAATATTGACAGGATCTGTCCCTAGTACGAGAGGACCGGGATGGACATATCTCTGGTGGACCTGTTGTCCTGCCAAGGGCATAGCAGGGTAGCTATATATGGAATGGATAACCGCTGAAGGCATCTAAGCGGGAAACCAACCTGAAAACGAGTATTCCCTATCAGGGCCGTGGAAGACGACCACGTTGATAGGCCGGGTGTGGACGTGCAGCAATGCATGAAGCTTACCGGTACTAATAGCCCGATCGGCTTGATCGTTCTCATTGACCATGCTCATCAAGCAAAGCTTGATGAGCCATCTCTTCTGTCCTGACGCGCCAAAGGCGCTCCGGACGGGCCGCCAAACGATTGGCGACGGCCTTGCGGCCTGTATGGGAAGTCCCACGCAGCCCAGGGTGAAGAAAAAAGACGTGTTCAAATAAGACAAACGAGGCAAACGCCTCTGCCAGCTTCTTAATCAACATTGCCCTTAAACGACCTGGTGGTCATGGCGGGGCGGCCGCACCCGTTCCCATTCCGAACACGGCCGTGAAACGCCCCAGCGCCAATGGTACTTCGTCTCAAGACGCGGGAGAGTAGGTCGCTGCCAGGTCTTTTAAAGGCAATGCCACATGAAAATGTGGATCGAAAATCTTCTCAATACGAAACCTAAGGCCCCTGGCCAAACTCAAGGGCCGCCCCAAAGCGGCCTTTCGTCGTTCAA
>NZ_SMCL01000042.1:0-8246 GCF_004343065.1 Neorhizobium sp. S3-V5DH | reverse complement strand
TGCCCTCAGCCATTGCGGTGTTGCGATCACCCCAATGACAAACGAGGCCGGAGCATCATAACAGACGCTCCGGCCTCTCAATGTATAAGGGCGGGTCAGGCCGTTTTTCCCGTCCGACCCGCCAACAGTCTGTTTGGCGACGTCTTTTTAGCAAACACAGAGGGTATTTCGCGTGAAATGTCCGTGACATAGATCGAACGATCTATAGCGGCGAATGACTGTCGGTGTTGCTCCCGAGCCACCGCCTGCAACGGTGGCTGTTGGTGTTGCGGATGTTGGTGGTGCCGCTGTCTGGCCACCTTCAGCAGCTCGTTAAATCGAACTGCTTGCCCTTTTGCCTCGAAGCTTGTCGGCTCGCTCCGTCGCCGCCTTGAGGAGGGCCTTCTGGGAAGTGGCATACCCCACCTGATCCAAGTTGCATCGCGCTCGCCGCCGAGGGATCTGGTGTTCCCGATGGGGCGCGAATGACCTTTGTATTCGACGCTTGGCACCGCTAACCCTCGTAGGTTGGCCACCAGCCGCGGGTAAATTCGGCGCTGCTTGATGCTCTTCCTGCCTCAAAATTTGGAAAGAAGGCGTCTACAAATCTAGGGGGTATTCAGAGTGCCAAATTTCCGCCGGAGCCTTCTTTCCATAGCAAGATGCATGTTCATGTCGAAATTGGCTGCTCCCCCGGCCTGTCCACTAGTTTCGCCGGCGGAACATTTTGGAGCCGCCCCCAGAAAATGAGGAGGACCGCCATTTCTGGATGATCGCTCCTGCAAAGGGGTGGTCCTTATCCCTTGAATATATCTCAGTGGTCGCCTCACATAGGTCGGCGGCAAGGCGGGACAATGCTGAATTCAGACTGATGGGCCAGAACTGTCTTAATTCAGGGTATCGATGGACGAACCATTGCCCTGTCTCGCAAGTAGCCATGATGTGCCCAAACGATCTTCGTAGAAGTATCGTGTTTCGCCGCCGTCCGCATCCAGGACAGATAGGACAGAACATCAACGATCTCACCACTGATGTCCCTGCACGAGATGGCACGCGTCACAGTTGTTGAGGCCTTTGTGTGATCCATGTTCAACGGCCGGCATCACATCTGGCTTTGCCGCCCGTATGAGCGCAGTTACTCGGTGATCATCCTCTTTGGCGCCAAGCCTTGCTTCTTCAGCAGTCTGACCAACAATCGTTTGGCAGCCTTGGTGCCGCGACGAACCTGTACGATTTCGTCGAGAACATATCGATCTTGGTCGACGGCTCGCCAAAGCCAGTGTTTTCGACCGGCGATCGTCACGACCACCTCCTCCAGATGCCAGGTATCCTTACCCGACGGCCTCTTTCTGCGTAGTCGCTTTGCGTAGGCCGCACTGAATTTGCGGCCCCAGCGCCGGATCGGTTCGTAGAACACGACTATCCCGCGCTCCAGCGGCATTTCTTCCGCCAGCCTCAGGCTTAACGGAAACCGGAAATACAGCCAGACCGCATGGGCGATGATCTGCGGTGGGAAACGGTGGTTCTTGTAGCTGATGGTTGGCGCGCTCATCACGTCCGGTTATCCGTCAACCGTTAAGTCACCAACAACGTGACAGCACCCTATCGACGGTTGCCACAGATTGCATTGAGCGCCCGCACGTGGCGCCCGGTGATTTATAACGTGCCGCGGCTTCAAACCTACCGATTTGCCTCGGCGGCTAGAGCTGCTTCTCTGTGACCGTCGCAAGTGATGCCGCTTCACGCTCAAGCGAAAGACGAGCTCGCGGCCAAGCCCCCTCGTCCGCCCCGAGTGCCGTCTGCAGCCAGGCGAGCGTCAGACGCCGTGTCGCTTCCAGTACGTCTGGTGCTTCAGTCTCTGTCTCCTTCGCATCGAGCGCCGCGATCCCGCCAAGGCCATGTCCGACGCCGTGCATCATCACCATCGCCTCGGCGCCCGGCGCATCGTGGAACGCATCCGCATGCCATTCAGGCCCGCGAGTTGTAAAATGCGGATTGTCCATGTCACCGCAAACGACCACGCTACGTGTCGAGAGCGTCGAGAAGTCGACCTCGAAGAACGGAAACCGTGCAGCACTCTCGGGCGTCATGTCCTTGCCGCCGCGTCCCGGCGTTGCCAGGAGAACGCCGGCTGTGATGCGTGGATCGGAAAAATCCTCGCGATCCACCTGCGCGCCGAGCAGGAGCCCGACGGTGTGGCCGCCAAAGGAATGGCCGGCCGCGCCGATGCGTGAATGATCCATCCGCCCAGCAACGCCCGGAGCCTGCCGTTCGATCTCCGGCAACTGGTCAAGGATAGCCTTCATCTCCTCGACACGCTCGCGCCAGAAGAACGGTGCGCCGGGTGAGTCCGATGGTAGGCCGCCGACCCGCGAACTCGCATGCGTCGGCTGGATGACGACGAATCCCCTCTCCGCCCAGAACTGGACAAGGGGAGCGTAGCCGTCCTTTGACGGGATATAGTTGGATGGACCGTAGCCATGCGACAGCAGCACGATCGGCAGCTTGTCGCCGTTTGCCGGCGCGGTCAGTCGCAGTTCAAGCGGCTGGTGCCCTGGCATCGGAAGACGGATTGGCGTGTAGGCCACAGTGAGAGTGGCTTCAGGCGTCGGAATATGCTTCGCGAGATTGATCAGATTGTTCATGGGTCTGGACCTTCAAAGGTGGATTTCGGATGATGATGTTTAGACGAGCAAATGATCCGCTTCGCGGAACGCGGTTTCCGCATCAGTGCCGGCAGGGATTTTCATCGGCGCGTCGTTCTCTGTCACAGACCTCCAGACGGCCTCTGCAACCGCCTCCGCCGTCGTAACCTCAGTGCCCGAACGCAGCTTCGTCATGTAGTCCTGGACGAAGGCGGTATATGGCTCGGGAATTTCCATGCCCATGCGCGAGACAGCATTCTTGCCGAAGCCGGTCGTCGGCGCCGAGCCAGGCAGGACAAGCTTGGCGCGGATGCCGAACAGAGCCGCCTCGAGCGCGAGGCTCTCCGTGAAGGCGTTGAGGGCCGCCTTGCTGGCGCTATAGACCGCAAGTGCTGGCAGCGGCCTTATCGTGACGGCGGAACTGACGTTGACGATGACGCCTGAGCGACGGGCCCGCATCTGCGGGAGAACGGCTTTGGTCATCGCCATCGCACCGAAGACGTTGGTTTCGAACAGCTCCCGGATCTTCGACATCTCCGTACCTTCAAGCACATTGAGCATGCCGACGCCGGCATTGTTGACCAGAGCATCGATCGTGCCGGCGGCTCCGATCGCCTTCGCGATACTATCCGGGTTCGTGACATCGAGCGGCAGGACTTCGAGCCGGTCGTTCGGCGGAAGCAAGTCGTTTCGCGGCGTGCGCATGGTCGCGACCACGTCCCATCCGGCGTTCAAGAATTTCTGTGCGATGGCGAGGCCGAAACCGGACGAGCAACCGGTGATGAGGATCTTTGGCATGTTCCGTCTCCTGACATTTGACTGAGCTGAAGATGGACCTAATCACCCGGACCTGCTATATGCATATGTCCAAAAGTGTTTAGCGGAAGTCCGAATGATGACCGATCCGGTTGCCGAAGTTGTTTCGCTACTCAAGCCAAGCCCGTCGATCTCAAAGCTGGTGACGGGCGGTGGCCAATGGCTGGTTGAGCGGACAGAGCTTGGAAGCCCCTTCTACTGTGCGGTCGTCGAAGGACGCTGCCTGATGACCATTGCCGGTCGCGATCCAATGATGCTGACCGCTGGCGACTTCGTCCTGGTCCCGAAGATCTTCTCGTTCACCATGAGCAGTATGGAACCGCCGCCGCGCGGCGCCCTTGCTCAGCGTCTGGAGACCAGCCCCGGTGTCTTTCGCCTGGGCGACCCCGAAGCACCGGCAGAGATCAAGGCTCTGGTCGGACACTGTGCTTTCGGCTCGGATGACAAAGCTCTTCTCGTGTCGCTGCTGCCGGAGGTCATTCATGTTCACGGCGAAGAGCGACTGATGGCTCTGGTCCGCATGATCAACGAGGAAACGAGGGCCGACCGTGCCGCGCGCGAGATGGTTCTCCACCGTTTGCTCGAGGTGCTGTTCATCGATGCGCTAAGGTCAGCAGCCAATGCTAAGGCGCCGCCGGGCCTCCTGCGTGGTATGGCCGATCCGCTGCTGGCGCCGACCTTGCGCCGGATCCACGAAGACCCGGGTCGAAGCATGACGGTGGAAACACTCGCTCGCGAAGCCGCCATGTCCCGTTCGACTTTCTTCGATCGCTTCCGCAAGGAAGTTGGTGTCGCACCGATGGAGTATGCGACCGGATGGCGCATGGCGCTGGCGAAAGAGTTTCTCCGGGAGGATATCGCGTTGGCCGAAATCGCCGAACGCGTCGGCTACGGATCGACAAGCGCCTTCAGCGTTGCCTTCAATCGGCATGTGGGAATGCCGCCCGGCGCCTATTCGCGCGCAGTCGCTGCTGCGGCGTAAGGCGTACGACCTTACCCGCCGATATAGGCGGCAAGTTCTTCAGGTGTTCCCTTGGGGAAGGCCTGCTTCATGAAATCGAGGAAGGCAGAGACCCGCGCGCTCAAGAGACGCCGCGATGGATAGAGCGCCCAGAGCGCGATCTCGGATCCTTCGATGTCGCCCCAGTGCTGCAATGTCCCATCATCGATATCGTGGCTCACCAGCGAGATCGGCAGGCGTGCTGCCCGACGCCTGCCCTCACCGCATCCCGAACCATGATGAGGGAGGACAGGACGAGAACGGGATCGATCCTGATCTTAGCAGACCCTTCTGAGGTCATGACATTCCAGGTCTCCTGGCTTCCCCCTCCCCGGACCACGCCGGGAACTGACTGACTGCTGGCGGGACGGGCGAGATCAGGACGTGCCACGACAACCAGGCGGTCATGCAGGAAGGCCCGACCGACGAGGCTCTCGTCCGGCGCCGGGTTGACGCGGATGACAAGGTCATACCCCTCCTCGATCATGTCGACGGCGCGATCTTCTGTGGTGATTTCAAGCCGGACATCAGGGTATTTCAGCGCGAAGCCTGCTGCAATCCTGCCCATGGCTGTCTGCGACAACAGAAGCGGCGCGCTGATCCGCAATCGACCACGAGGCTTTTCCGCGCCCGATGCGATCGCCGCCGCAGTCTCGTCCAGTTCCGTCAGCAGGACGGCGGTTCGCTCGTAGAGCGCCAGCCCTTCTTCCGTAAGCTTGAGTATGCGTGTGCCGCGTTCGAACAGCCGAAGCTGGAGTGCGGCCTCCAATTCCGTGACGCGCCTCGACAGCGTGGCTTTCGGACGTCCGGTGGCGCGGGCCGCTTTGCCAAAGCCGCCGTGGCGGGCGACGAGATTGAAGTCCGCAAGAGCAAGCAGGTCCATGGCGTTCCACCTGTGGGACGGTGCGTCTAAATTAGTCGTCGGGTCATTTCTGAACCAATCATATTCGGGGTGTCAAGCACACACATCCGGAGACACTTCCATGACCATCCTCATTACCGGCGCCACGGGCAATATCGGCGCGCAAGTCATCCAGCACCTCGTCAACCACGGTGCCGACGTTCGTGCCCTCGTTCGCGATCCGTCCAAGGCAACCTTTCCGGCCGGCGTTGCCGTTGTGAAGGGCGACCTCCTCGATGTGGACTCGCTACGCAGCGCATTCGACGGCGTCTCTACGTTCTTCCTGCTCAACGCCGTCGTACCGGACGAATTCACCCAGGCTCTGATCGCCCTTAATGTGGCACGGTCGGCTGGCATTGAGCGGATCGTCTACCTGTCGGTGATCCATGCTGACGTCTACGTGAACGTCCCGCACTTCGCCGGCAAGTTTGTCGTCGAGCGTATGATCGAACAAATGGGCATGGCCGCCACGATCCTTCGCCCGGCCTACTTCATCCAGAACGATGTGACGATCAAGGATGTCATCACCAGCAACGGCGTCTACCCGATGCCAGTCGGGGAGAAGGGCCTCGCCATGATCGATGTGCGTGATATCGCGGAGATCGCGGCTCTGGAGCTGCTCCGTCGTGAACAGGCGGCACAGCCGCTTCCCATCACCCGCATCAATCTGGTCGGCCCCGAAACACTCACCGGATCCGATATCGCCGCCATTTGGTCGGACGTCCTGGGACGCCCCATCAACTATGGCGGTGGTGATACGGCGGCCTTCGAGCAGAACCTCAAGCAGTTCATGCCCGCGTGGATGGCCTACGACATGCGCATGATGAGCGAACGGTTCCTGACCGATGGCATGCTGTCTGACGACGGCGATGTCGAGCGCCTGACGACGCTGCTTGGCCGCACGCTTCGCTCCTATCGCGCCTTCGCTCTGGAAACTGCGGCCTCCGCCTGAGGCAGGCCGTCCCACACGTCAAAAACAAGGACACTCGTCATGATCTATTCGACCGCAACCGTATCCGGAAATCCTAAAGGCGAAAACACGCCCACCCCCATGCTCACCTCTCCAACGGAAACAAAGCCAACCAACCTCCCAAAAATCCTGATCATCGGTGCCACCGGTCCGACCGGCCGCCACATCGTCCGCCAGGCCATTGCCCGCCGTTACGATGTTACCGCACTCGTCCACTCGCCGGAAAAAGCCGCTGACCTGACCGGAGCCACGATCGTTGTCGGCGATGCCCGTGACGAACGGCGCTACGTCAGGCATGAAAGGCCGCGACGCCGTGATCACTGCGACTGGCACAAGTGTGTGAGACTGCTGTTGACCGACACCGCGCCGTATTGAAGTGCATCCACCAGACGGCGCTGACACTTGCCGACCTGGGTGAACACGTAGGCAGACAGGCCAAATTCAAGGCCGTTTGCGGCGTGAAGCATTGCCTCGTCGTCCCTGAACGGCAGGATCTAGGCAACCGGGCCGAAGGGCTCCTCATGAAGAAGGGCTGCCTCGTCAGAAACATTCGTCAAAACCGTCGGTGGATAGAAGTAACCGTGATGTCCGATACGATTGCCGCCAGCAAGAACCCGCGCACCCCGGTCTCGCGCGTCGTCAACCAGGCGGGCGATGGCTTCTACACGGCGCTCGTTGGCGAGGGGACCGACCTTGGTGGCGGGGTCCATGCCGTCGCCCACCTTCGAATTTGCCGCGACCTCCGCGAAGCGGGTGGCAAATCTTTCGGCAATGCTCTCCTCAACAAAAAAGCGAGACGGGCAGAGGCAGATCTGGCCGGCATTGGTGAACTTGGCGCGGACCAGCAGTTCCGCCGTTGCCTCTGGATCTACATCGCTGCAGACAACAACAGGCGCATTACCACCGAGCTCCATCGTCACGGGCTTCATATGCAGGCCTGCCGCTGCGGCAAGGCGTTTGCCGATCGGGATGTTGCCTGTGAAGGTGATCCTGGAGATCACGGGCGACTCGATCACCTGCGTTGATACCTGATTGGCGTCCCCAAAACAACGGCGAGGGCTGCCGGGTGGACCCCCGCCTCCAGCAGAGCCTCGCCCAAGGCCAGCACGCAGCCCGGCGTTTCCGGAGAGGGTTTGCAGATGATGGCGCATCCGGCGGCGCGCGCGCGGGAAAACTTCTTCGCAGCAAGCGCCATCGGAAAATTCCAGGGCGTGAGCGCTGCGACAACCCCGATCGGATGTGGTTAAACCTCGATGTGCTGGCCCGCCTGTCGGCCCGGCACGGTCCGGCCGGCTATCCGGCGGGCCTGTCCTCCGCACCATTCGATAAAGCCCGCGGCACGATAAACCTCGTCACGTGCCTGAGCAAGGAGCTTGCCTTGTTCCAGCGTCAGCATCTCAGCGATGCGGTCGGCATCGCGCCGGATGATCCCGGCGGCATCTTTCAGGATACGTCCGCGCTCCCAAGCCGGCACGGCCTGCCAGGATTGGAGCCCGCTGCGGGCAGTCTCTATTGCCTCTGCAATATCGGCCGGCGCCCCATAAGCCACCTTGCCGATGCTCTCGCCCGTCGCTGGACTGATGACGTCAACTGCGACACCTTCTGAACCTTCGCGGCTCTTGCAGTTGATCAGGAGCTGGAATTTGCTGCTCATGGTGATCTCCAATGAAAGAACACAAGGGCAAGAACGCTTATTTTCGCGGCTTTTCCTTGGGTTCGGTTATGTTTTGACCGGCGTTTGGGCCGATCGGTTAAAGCTTCTCGGTTCGCAGAACGGGTTTTTGCCCGCCTGCGGTTCTGAACCATTCTCCAATTCGTGACCCTAACGCCGGTCTGTTTTCCGGCTTCGGTCACAGAGTGGCGTTCGGCTCCCGGCTTCCCATTCTCCTTTAAGAGCGCAACCCAGGCCTGCCGGGCTCGCTAGCTTCCCATCAG
>NZ_SMCL01000041.1:0-12114 GCF_004343065.1 Neorhizobium sp. S3-V5DH | reverse complement strand
CTGTCATCGGCATGGTTGGCCTCCAGAGAGTTTTCTAGCGACCTCACTCTGCCACGGTGTAGGCCGCTACTCACCCCTGATGGGATCTCAAGGCGCTAGTTGGGAAAGCTGGGCCTCGACCGCCGCTTTGTCGAGCAATGGCGAACTCTGACAATCTTGAATAGGTCGGGCCGAAACCGTTATAAAAGGATGGGGCCTGAACGGATGGCGGTCAGGGTACCCACCTAATAGCGGCCTCTTTAATTACCTGGTCGACTATGTCGTCGGGAGCGAACCGACCATTATATCGATCTAGCCGGTCCACCCAAGTCACGGGTCGATTTTCAGATCAAAGTACAAGCTGGTTTGCTTAACGCGTCCCATGAACGCTTCCCATTGCGCATTGTTGGAGCCGGCGACCATCGTTTCAAGCGGCGTGTCCGTTTGAAGGACACGGCCGTCGGCTTTTTCGAGAAGCGCGCTTTTTATCGCCGGTTGTGGATGGTCCCACCCTTTTTGCGTCTCAGCCCATTTCCGGACCGCTGTGATCATCGCCGTGAACTCGCTCTGGTATTTTCCTTTCCCCATCCATCCGAGACTTGGATAGCTTGAATTAGCCGGGCCATTGAGTGTGGCGTTATGGCTGCCATGATGCCCGGTCTTATAGACAACGGCGCGTCCGAGAAGATCTTGCACCGAAACTGATTCCGAGCCGTCTTGGATCGTCGCTTCGGCCCAAGATCGCCAATTGCCAGCTTGCGCGTCAGCAGCGAAAAGGAGGACCTTTCCTCCCTTCGATAGCTCAAATGCAAGCACGAGGCTGGCATTATTGGTGTCGTTGTTCATCGCCAATGCCATCTGAATCGAGGGGTTTGCCCAATCTGAATCGATGCGTCGCCAGGCCGTGTTTGCCAAGATCGGCTCACCGTCTGCCTGCTCCGTCTTGCCGGCGTTCTCGTCACCGTAATTGTCGCGAAAGAACGAACTCTCGAAATTCAACCCCCGGGCTTCCTCCAATGGGATGACGAAACCATTCCAAAACGGCGACTTACCGGTTTTGGCGACAAGCTCCGGGCGTGGCGCTATCGCCGCATCGACGTGTTTGTCACCGAAAATCTCAGATCCAATTGGGTTGAGGTCGTCCAGCTTCTCCTCGTCACATGGTGGCCCCAGCACAAACGCCCGAGCAGTTTTGGCGGCGGGCAGCGGTCGAACAACCTCGTGCGGATACAGAAAAGCCGGCTGTTTGTCGCTGGATCGGTCGACAACGAATTTCATCGCCTGCTTGTTGACGGAGGCTGCTGGATCCTTCCCTCCGCCTGCCGCTGCATTTGTGACTTTACCCTGGAATTCTTCCGGAGGCTCGCCAAGTTCGAATTCAAGGAAAGTGCTCACGGCATCGGCTGATTCCACGGCTCCAAGCGAGCGAAGATTTCGGCTGGCGTCGATCAGCCAAGCGAGTGTGTCATTGTGCTTCCTTCGCAGGCGATTTGCGAGCTCATCTTCGGGATTCTCTGTCCAGCTAAACCAAACCTTTCCGACTTTCAAATCCGGAAAATTTGTCGCCGTGAAGCCGATAATGTGATCTTGGTGCTCATGGGTGATCACAAGAATGTCGATAAATCCCCCGGTGACGCCGGCGATATCAGCCGCGATGTCCCGGACATTGGTAGGAGGCTCCATCAGCTTGGGAGAGCCTGGTTTATAGCCGCAATCTATCAAAACAAAGCAGGGCTTGGCAGGATCCACACCCTCAAAGGCGATAAGGAAGCAGTCGCCATGCCCGATCCGGTACATGCGGATGACGGCCCCGCCGGCGGGTGGAATAAGAGGAACAATGACCGGTTCGTTTTTTGGCTTCGGCTTTTTAGCCATGATCGCTCTCCGCATGGCGGTGGAGGAGAGCGAAAGGTTCAGCGCTATCTCCGAAACCACGATCAATCCCAAAGAAGGCATTCGACGGCGTTATGCCGTGGAGCAGATAGGAGCGCATCCTGTCGAGCTCATCGTCGTCGGCAATGGTGCCTGGTGTGCGAATGATCCGTAGAATTTGGGTTTGTTCGGGATCGATCACCAATGTGCACCCGGCCCGATAAACAAAGTCTCGTTCGGTACTTGAATGAGCGTCGTCTGTCTGATCCATTATCAATTGCTTCTTCGGATCGAAAAAACCGGCCCTTCGTTGGGTGACGACGACGACCATATGCTTTTCTGGCCAACCGAGCGGCCCGCGCCGCAAGACCGTCCTGATGGAATGTATTTCAATGCGCGATCGGAGCGGATTGGTATCCTGTGCAGAGATCGTTTTTGGAAGGCCATCGAGATCGACGATCAGCCCGAGCGCATTGGCCAAATAGGACGTCTTTTCGTCCATTAACCAGCCATGGAACTGGATGGCTTGCTGTTCTGCGTTCTCCCAAATGGTGTAACGCGACAATGCAAGACTGATCGGCTGGAGGGGATTCGCGTTCTGCGCATGTCGCGACTGCGCATATTCGACACTCTCATAGGTCTGGCTCAAGAGGCTCTCCAGGGCGATTTTGCTCGCCTGCTTGGCGTCGTCCAAATTCATATTTTGGATCTGAGCAAATGAGGGAAGCGACATTCGGCTCACGAACCGCTTAGGGTCCGACATAATCTCACGAAGGGCCGATGTTCCGATTTTTGAAAGCCGTTCTGGATCGATATGCGTCTCGCCAGTTTGCAGTTTGCGGCTCTTGATCTGATTGCTGATGCTGACAGTCTCGCGAATAACCTCTTCGTCTGTTGGCCAGAGGAGACTGTCTTCAGCCATTGACCGAACGCCAGGGGGCGATATCCCCCACTCTCGAAAGCTTTCGATGAACGCCAATCGCCAGCTTTGCCTGTCACCTGGATTGATGTCCCGGTCGGCGGTCACAATGGCTCGGAGGTAAGCTCCAAATGTGATGCCAACTGGCGGACAAAAGTCGATTGCCCTGATGCACATCTGCAGCACGCGCTCAGCGCAACGCTCCGCCTCCTCTGCTAATCTGTTGACCAAGTCGGGATGGAGGTCCCCGTCCGGAAGCACGCCAGTTCCGTCGGACGCGATTCGGAAGAGGTCCCTGGTCCGGGCATCGTAGACTTTGTGAAACGCCCCAAACACTGCTGCAACGAGAATAGCCCCACGAGCGTGTGGCTTGGCCTGTGAGCTGAGAAGGGTCGGGTTCGGCGCCTCGGCGTCTTTTCCGAGGTAAATTCGCAGCGCTTTGCCGCGGCCGGAAGCTTGCGCAAATTGCTGCGCCAACTGTCCCAGCAAGCTATCGCGAACGGCAAAATCGCCGCGTGTACGCGCGATTTGGTCTCTTAAGACCCCCGGGTAAGAAAAATGCTGGAAGAGAGCAACTATGTCCGCAAATGCTTCATGGAACGCGAGCACATCAGGGTTGACCGGTTCGTTGAAGCGCGGGTGCACGGCGTCGAGCAGGGCATGCGTCGTCTCATGGGCGATGATGTCGTGCGAGAGGCACGTGAATACAAACGTACCGGGCGCGCTGTTGCTCCGACCCATCAAATCCGGAAAATAGCCAAAAAGAAGTGCCTTTTTTTGTGGGCTGTAATAGGCGTTTTGTTCGCGAAGTGCGTGAGGATAGATCCTCAATCGTGGAACATAGTTTTCGCCTTTGTGATCAGCGTGACGATGAGCGGCCCAAAGTGTTTTGCGTCCCAGTGCGCGCTCGAAATGATCAATCGTCTTTCTCGCAACCGCATAAACCATTTGCTGATGGAAGCGAGGATCCGACTCCGAAGGCGCAAGGCCATCGGTAGCTAGCAGTTCCGGTGCGTTGAGGTCCACCGGCGCGTAGGCCGCGTCGCTGGCAGGGTCGACATCGATGATTTCGAGATATTCGTCGATAGGACCTGGCCGAAGCGTGTCGTCCCACGGAATTTCGATGGTGACGGTGCTCAAGCCAGCGAGCTCGTATTTTGCTGCCAGAGCAGGGTCGAAAGAGAATATCCGCAAACGGCGGGAAATCGGTTTCGAATATGGGATCTCGCGGTTCACGGTTTGGTCTCCTAAAAACCGTGGGGATATGGAAACTGCACGGGGTCTTTGATTTCAAGACCCAGCGTGTCTTTAAGATCGTTCATGTAGTGTCGACGAAGCGCGGTGTCCGAGATCGCGTACCCCCAGTTTATAAGTCCCTCCTGGAGATCGTCGCGAACAGCCTCGAGACGGGTTGGAACGGCCGCAAGCGGGGCTGTATCCCAACCGCCTACACCGAGCGGGTCGGACACTGGCTGATAGTCATGGAAACGAGAGCGGATACTCCAGTAGCAGCCGGTCCGTTGGCCGCTGAGGTAAGCGTCGATTAGGCCCCGCTTGCGCAGACTTCTCACCTGATTATCGACCACATCGAGTATCCTCAGCGAATGTCTTGCCCAATCGTGAGCAGGCGCAACCTCCGGGCTGCTCTTTTGACCGGCGTCGCTGACAAGAACCGTCCGGTACCTCTTGAACACGGTTTCTAAACCAAGGTTATCATAGACCCCACCATCGCTCAGGACAGCCTTTTCCCGGAACTCAGGTGTGGCAAGATCCTCGCCTTTCATCCACAGGGCATCCGCGGAAATTGGCAAAACCAGCGGTGAAAGAACGGGCGGGAACGCGGACGAAGCTGTGGTCGCCAAGGAAAGTCGCACGCCCGGAGCCTTAACAAGCCCGACGCGATAATCTCCCATATACTGCTTGGTGAAGCGCCATAGTGCGGCCGATTGCACATTGGTGGCATTGATCACGAACCGCGGGCCGGCGCCGTCAGCCGGAAAGACATCGGTCGTACTACCGTCGAACAAGACCCTGTCGTAGGCGGCTGCAACACGTTGACTAATTGTACCGGGCAACAGAAGGCCTCCAATAATCGCTCCGGCATCGATGCTTGTCCGACCCATCTCTCTGATTTTATCGATGACAATCGAAAGGTTCGACGCTCGGCCCTCGGCGTCAAACTCGAGCTCCGCCCACCGCATTCCAAGATATGCCGCGGTAATCGAGCCTCCCGACACGCTGGAAACGCGCGAAAGCCTTGGCAACAGCCCAATCTCGTTCAGCCTGATAATGGCGCCGAGGTGAAAGAGCATGGCTCGATAGCCGCCCCCAGACAAGCAGAGTCCTATTCCATCGTCCGGGCCTGCAAGCCCATCATCCGTATCATCGACATCCGCCATGCGCCCCTCCACGCAGTAGACTATCACGCTACATCACAACCTTATGGCGATCAACAGCGCTTGGAGCACCTCGCATGGTTTGGGTGGATTCCAATTAACGAGTTCCTTGCATTTTCGTATTACAACAGTTATGTTGTAAGCATGATTCCACCTCTGACCATCATCGCGGAGTCGCCTTGGGATGTCCTTCCGGCTGGAATCTATCCGGCAACGATGACGGAGGTCGAGCAATCATTCGGCTACAATCACCACCGAAAAGCGCTGTTTCAAGGGCTCCTAGAGGGGTCCGCGGCGCTCGCGAAGGCCGGATGCAAGACGGTCTACCTTGACGGCAGTTTTGTAACAGGCAAGCCGAGGCCTTGCGACTATGATGCATGTTGGGATCCTGCAGGGGTTAGCGGCGACCTGCTCGATCCGGTGTTCTTGGATTTCTCAAATGGGAGATCTTCACAAAAGCAACGCTTTGTTGGCGAGTTCTTTCCATCCAGCATGCGCTCCGGTGCGGCACCTTTTGTCGAGTTCTTCCAAGTGGAAAAACATTCCGGAAAGAAGAAAGGCATCCTTTCGATCTCGATTGCAGCGGATGCTTTAGTGCTTCGGAGGTTAGGCTGATGATTTTCAGCGAACGACAATACTCGGTCTCTCAAGAACAACTGAACCTTCTAAGGTCAGCTGTCGACCTTGTGCGCGCCGATCCGGAAAAGCCTAGCTGGCTCCGTGAACTGGAAAGGAGTGCCCTCGAGAGCCAGATCGGGGACATTGAGCAGGAACTGGACGAATATGCGTCGCTGAAGTCGGGCGATTTCGCACTTAATGAAGCGATTTCGCTTGAGGAGTTGCCGCGAATGCTTATTCGGGCGCGCATAGCGAAAGGTTTATCTCAAACCCAGCTCGCGGCAAAATTGGAGCTTAAACCTCAGCAGATTCAACGCTATGAGGCAAGCAACTACATGGGCGCACGGCTATCGCGGCTCGTGGATGTTGCGGCTGCGCTTGGTGTGCGCGTGTCGATCACCTTCGCCGATTTGGATGGACAGGAAGAGGTGTCCGATCATCAAGAAGATGCGGGTCCGGTTGCAACCCCAAACACGTTTGCGCCAGGAACGCTTCAGGAAGGCCAGGTTGTTGACGGCGTCGTCAAGAACATCACCGATTACGGTGCGTTCGTTGACCTCGGCGGCATCGACGGCCTGCTGCACGTCACCGACATGGCATGGCGCCGCGTCAACCATCCGTCGGAAATCCTGAACATCGGCCAGCAGGTCAAGGTTCAGATCATCCGCATCAACCAGGAAACCCACCGTATCTCGCTCGGCATGAAGCAGCTCGAGTCGGATCCGTGGGATGGCATCTCGGCCAAGTACCCGGTCGGCAAGAAGATTTCCGGCACCGTCACGAACATCACCGACTACGGCGCATTCGTCGAGCTGGAGCCGGGCATCGAAGGCCTGATCCACATTTCCGAAATGTCTTGGACCAAGAAGAACGTACATCCCGGCAAGATCCTGTCCACGAGCCAGGAAGTTGACGTTGTCGTTCTCGAAGTCGATCCGTCCAAGCGCCGTATCTCGCTCGGCCTCAAGCAGACGCTGGAAAACCCGTGGCAGGCATTCGCCTACAGCCATCCGGCCGGCACTGAAGTTGAAGGCGAAGTCAAGAACAAGACCGAATTCGGCCTGTTCATCGGCCTCGAAGGCGATGTCGACGGCATGGTTCACCTCTCCGACCTCGACTGGAACCGTCCGGGCGAGCAGGTTATCGAAGAGTACAACAAGGGCGACGTCGTCAAGGCTGTCGTTCTTGATGTGGACGTCGACAAGGAACGCATCTCGCTCGGCATCAAGCAGCTCGGCCGTGATGCGGTCGGCGAAGCTGCAGCTTCCGGCGAACTACGCAAGAACGCTGTCGTTTCGTGCGAAGTCATCGCCGTCAACGACGGTGGCGTCGAAGTGAAGCTCGTCAACCACGAAGACATCACCTCCTTCATCCGCCGCAACGACTTGGCACGCGATCGCGACGATCAGCGTCCGGAGCGTTTCTCGGTCGGCCAGGTTTTCGACGCCCGCGTCGTCAACTGGTCCAAGAAGGACCGCAAGGTCATGCTGTCGATCAAGGCTCTCGAGATCGCAGAAGAGAAGGAAGCCGTCGCTCAGTTCGGTTCGTCCGATAGCGGCGCTTCGCTTGGCGATATTCTCGGCGCGGCTCTGAAGAACCGCGGCGGCGAATAGGGCTTAGTCAAGAACCGAACTGCGATTCCTCAGCCAAATTCGATGGCGGTCTCGTTGTGGTCGTCCCAGGCGTGCGAGCGCCCATGGCTGCCACTAGCTCCTGCGTCATTTTTATCCAGTGCTCATTGCGCCTGCGTAAGCGGGGAACGATCAGCGGAAGGCAGATGTCCTACCTGCCCGATACGGACAAAGACGGACAGGTTGCAAAGCTTCGCAACAGGTTTGAACCGTAAAATGTAAAAAAGCGGGGACATTGACATGCTAGAGCGTTTCACGTTTTGTTGGAAGCATAACCGGCGTTTTCGAAGTAGTTTCGGCACTCCTGGGGCTGGATTGTTTCGACGAGCGAGCCGATGAAGCGCCAGGTGTCCTCGGTGCTGCGTTTCTGGGCGTGGCGCATCCGGTGTTTGATCTTGGCAAAGGCCTGCTCGATCGGATTGAGATCGGGGGAATAGGGCGGCAGGAACCAGAGCCTGGCACCGGCCGCCCGGATGAGCTGGCGCACGAGCGCCGATTTGTGACTGCCGAGATTGTCCATGACGACGATGTCGCCGGGCCTGAGCACTGGCACGAGCTGCTGCTCGACATAGGCGCTGAAGCATTGGCCGTTTATCGGGCCGTCGAAGACGCAAGGAGCGGTGAGCCGATCGCAGCGCAACGCCCCCAGAAATGTTAGAGTGCGCCAATGCCCATGCGGAGCAAAGCCACGTAGGCGCTTGCCTTTCGGCCCCCAGCCATAGAGCGGGGCCATGTTCGTCTTGATCCAGGTTTCGTCAATAAAGACCAGTCGGGCCGGATCGAGGCGAGCCTGCCACCCTTTCCAGCGGTGACGCTTGCGGGCGATATCGGCACGCGCCTGTTCAAGAGCCAGCAGTGTTTTTTTTGAAGCGCAGTCCTTCACGCCTGAGGAACTGCCACACGGTGTTGTGGGAGACCGCGACCCCGCGCGCCGCCAGTTCATCCTTCAAGCCATGCAGGCTGAGATGCGGCGTCTGGTGAAGCCGCTCGACGATGAAGGCACGGTGCGGCTCCAGGACGCGCTTGCGATAGCCGCCCATCTTACGCGGCGTCACGGAGCCCGTTGCGCGATAGCGCTGAGACCACTTCACCACGGAAGAAACCGCAACGCCGAACCGGGCTGCCACCGATCGGCAGCTCTCGCCTGCAACAACCGCCGCAACAGCGCGCTCCCGCAGATCATCAGAAAGAGGTCGTACCATCCGATGCTGGCCTCCACCCAGCCAGCATCTTGAATCACAAAACCGATCGCGTCGGAATCCCTACAGATTCAAACAAGAGAGGAAATGCTCTAGTTACAACTCAGACACCTGCGTCCGGCGTTTCCCAATCTGGGAAAAGTAATCAGTCAGTCGATCTGTCGGCATCGAAATTAAAGCCCTCCCGCTTTCGGGGTTTTTCTTGGCTTCATCCATTAACATACTATCTACAAGATTTCCTGGATCTTTAAATGACCCTTTTTTGGGGTCGGCCGTCGATACTGCATCTTTTGATGTTGTTGTAGGGGCAACTTTTTCCGCGACATCCTTTGCAGCGTCATTGGATTCCTTTGCCAACCCTTTTTCGGCTCCGCCAAATAAGGCCTTTCCAATAGCCTCAAACGCCTCCCCAACTGCTTTACCAACACTTGCCCAAGAGTGGCCGTTAGGGTCACTTTTATTGATCGGATCGTTCTCGGCATAAGCATACCGATTGGTGCCATCGCCCGGCAACGTCGGCTCCATAGGATCGGGCGAGATGAACCGCGCGTTGGCGGTCGATCCGAGCGATACCGACACCATGCTCCAGATGAGCAGCGTGCTCAGGAAACGGGTCCAAGGAATCCGAGAAAGAAATTTCATGAAAAGCCCCCGCTTTACACCGAAAGGCACAGCCCATTGCTGAGTGATTCACCTTGCCGATTCAACTATGGGCATGGGGACGTCTGGCAGCAGTCAATATTCGAATAGCGGCATCCCGAAGGAATTTCGCAGGGACGCTCAAGGTCGTTTGGCGCACGGTCATTCCGCGCATAGTTTCCGACTATAGGACCATTTTCGAAGCAGCTTAAAAACAACGTCCTAAACGAACCTCGATTCAAAGCGACGTTGTATGCTTGTATCTGCTCGGGTTGACACAATTGCGATGGTGTAGACCGCCAGCACGGGAGCCGCTATTTGCAAAGCTTGTCGCGATGCCGAAGACGTCGCTGAACCACCACCGCAGACACTCAGGCTTCACAATTGAAAAAAGTACAACGCAATTTTGCCGTCGAGTACAAATCCGGCCGGCGAAGACCCGATGCAAAGGCAAACTCGATCTGGGGAAACATCGATCTCAAGTCCGTTGCGCAAGATGTGCTGAAGGAGGCAATGCCAATTCTGCCGGTCGGCTCACCGGATAGCAAAACCGGCGGTGACGGATTTTTACCTCCAGAAGAACCGGCCGGACCATTATTGACAGTGTCGACCGGCCAGCAGACAACTGCATCGGGTTTACAGGAGAGAGACATGGCCGACGAAAATACGATCACTGATGCTGACGCGCCAGTCGCAGCAGCGCCCGATGTAGCGAAGAAACAGCGCAAACCGCGCGCCAAAAAGGCGGCCGCTGAAATGGGAACCGTCGAGGCTGCAACGGAACCGGCTGCTGGTTCAAATGCATCGGCGGGAAAGCAGAGGAGGGGACGCAAGGCCAAGTCTGAGGGCGGTGCGATGAAAGCCAGACGTGTGCCTGTCAAACGTGGTCAGAAGGCTGTGCAATCAGCGACTGCTCCTTCGCCGGCGGCAATTGATGAGATGGCCGATCTACTGCAGCTGGAGGAAGAAAACCGGCGACTTCGCAAGCTGCTGGCTGAGAAACTTCGTGCCGAAAATGCCGATCTGCGGAAGCGGCTCAATCTTAGTTGATTGGCAGAACAGCCAAGCGCTGGCCGCATTCTCATGCTTATCGAGATGAAGGTGTTGGCGGCGGTTTTTTCCGCCGCCAAGGATTGAACGCGCAGCCTGCATGCAGGGTGGAATAAGAGGTCGACAACATGGCGTCTCCCTGGAAGTTCCTGGCTCGGCTGGTGTCGCCGCGACGGCAGCAGGGACAAGAGCACGATGTCGCCGATAAGGTGACGCCGGAACTGTTGGCTATCGTCACGCCGTCTGAAATTTCCGCCGACGAAACTTTGGCCTCCACCGATCAGCCGGCAGGGGAGGAGCTGACACCGCACAGCGAGCCGATTGCGGCGTCAACGGCTGCCCAGCATTCCGCAGGAGTGATCAGCGCTCCGGGCACGCGAGATGTCAAAAGCATCGACGTCGTCGAAGCTGCGGATCCGGTCCGGTCTGATAGCGCCGATACCGCCGACCGCGAGGCTCCAAAAGCCGTGCAGCTTCGCCAAGGCGCAGAGCCAGGTCGTCGCAGACGCAGCAAGAAGATTGACGTGCTTGAAGTCGTTCCGCAGAGCTCGGCGGACGTTCCCACCGTTTCTGACGACACGATAAGCCTCGATGAAGAAATCAGGGTGCTTCGACAGCAGTTGGCGAACAAGCTTCAGCAGCAGAACGCACAGCTCAAGAGGATGCTGGAGCGGTTTGAACGTTGAACGCGGGCAGGGCTGGTCTATCCGTTTGTCCGAGCCCAAACCGTGCAATGGCTTAACCTTGAAGTCAGCAGCTGACGCGTGTGGCTTCAGGCTTTGGTCGATAGCCGCGCGCCCGCTTTGTTTTGATGACCTCGAGAAACAGCCTGACGGCATCCTCTTCTTTAGCAAACGCATGAACCATGGACTGGCCAGAAGCGCCTATTCGACCCCATCGCCTGATCAGGCAGGGTTCTCCAAACAGCGTCTCGGAGATTGCGACGGTATAAAACCGCGCCATGTTTTTCGCGGGATCGGTTTGTTCGACGTAGAGCTGATAGGGCTGAGTGAGCATGGGGAGAAGATCGTCGAACGGAAAGAGAACGTCCAACGACAATTCTGAATCGGTGGATCGCAACCGATTCAAACTCGTGATGTTTGCCGCCGGTCACGAGGCTTCCAAAACCGGGTCAATATGTCGAGTGGCTTTGATGCTTATCCCTCCAGCTTTTCCCTGCAGATCTGCTCGACAAGGTTTTGCAGCACCTGGATCCGTTCGATCAGCCAGCGCAGCTCTTCCTCGGTGATTTCGTAATGCGGCGAGTAGCGGGCATCGACATAAGCCCGATCGAGCCGTTCAAAACAACGGCGGGCGAACTTGGTATCCCGCGGCCATGCCTCGATCAGCCGTGGTTCTATCCGTTCCGCGGATGAGCGCAGTGATTTCAGTCGATGCGATTTCGGGCTGTAGAGGGTCAAAACGAGAAGTAAACAATGGTACATGCCCTCTGTGGCCTGATGGAATAGGAAGACTGCTTGGTTGAGGTATCGCTTTCCAAAAGCGTTTCCGGCTAGGTCCATTAGTGCAGCAACATCTTTGCTCCACTTTTTGAAGTAAAGGCGTGCTTCTTCGTGTTCCGCTTCCACACTGAGCGGCTTCGGCGCCACAAACGGATGGCCGTCCTTCTCATACAGCATGATGCCGTCGCGGATGATGTCGATGAAGAACGGCCGTCCGCGGGCCAGCTGGTCGTTCACATCCTGGAGCGTGTGCACGATGACATTGACCGGCGTCTCGATCGTCTTTGTCACCAATAGCTCGCGTAAGAAATGATCGGACACGTCATGCCAGAGCTCGTTTTCTTCCGC
>NZ_SMCL01000040.1:0-15285 GCF_004343065.1 Neorhizobium sp. S3-V5DH | reverse complement strand
AAGAATTCGAACCAAGTTTTCCAACCCAGGATGAAAAATAAACGAAGTTTGGCAGCGCAATCGCCAGAACTTTCTCGGTTGCCTTGAACTCAGCCTCGTCTTCTCCATGCGACGTCTAGGTGACAAGGAATAGGATATGCGGGGGAGCGCTTAGTTTACGGATGCGATGTAATCGACCAGAACGGCATGCGCCGTCAAGGACATTGAAGCCTTGAATACTGCCGCTCAGCTTCCCAGATCATCCTCGACCCGCTGGTCCGGGCCCCTCTGGTGATCGTCCTCGGCGCGTTCACGATGTCGGACCTCAAACCGACAGATGCCGCAGGCTACGGGACCAGATTATGATTGCAGATATTGCTGCCTGGATGTTTACACTGTTCGTTGTCGATCCCCTTCACGCCGAGATGCGGCAACATCTCGAACGCGCAAATGCGCCTGTCGAAATCGTGCAGCAGTCGCGGCAGTGCTTGGAGTCCGATGTACCGCGTCTTATCGACAAGGCCGGCGACGAGCCGGGCTGGGCAATTGCCACGGCCATTGGCATCTCGACCGGATGGACATCCCCTGAGACGCTATTTGATGGAGCTGATCCAGCCTGCAGCGCGTTGCGTGGACTAATCGGTACAGAGAACGCACGCGAGATGGAAGGTTGACTTTGGAAACGCCGGGCTGCAAGCGCGCTACCAGCACAGCGTCGATGACTTTGTCTCGTCTCGTACATGAAGCACGCAACCGGGACGGCTGACGATTGCCGACGCTCTCGAGCCGATGGGAAGCGATCACCATAACGACCAGCGAGAAGCCGCTCAAATCGCACAGAGATGCTATAGGGACGAAGATGTTGACATGGTGATTAGCGGCGTCAATTCCGACCCCAGCCTGGCGATGACGGCTGTTGCAGCACAGCACGGCAAGCCGATTTTGGTGGTCGGCGGCGACACGTCGGTTCAAGCACGCGAGCGATCTGCGCCTTCTATCATCCAGTACGCCTATAGCACCGTGGCCTAGCAACCGTGCCGGGGCTGGCGCTGACGCGCCAGGGACTAAAGCGGTGGTTCTTTGTGACCGCCGACTACCCCTTCGGCCGCGAGCTTCAGGCGCACGGCACGCATGCTATCGAATCGGCTGGCGGCACCGTGGTCGGCTCCGTCAAGAACCCGCACGGAGAGAACGATTTCTCACCCTTTCTCCAGGCGGCGCGCGACAGCAAGGCAGAGGTTCTCGGCCTTGCCAACGGCCATGCGGAGCTACTCAAAGCCATGGCGGCTATGGAGAAGATGAACCTGACCGGGCGCATGAAGCTGGTCGGATTGCTCACCTTCATTGATGACGTCCATGAGATGGACTTGAGAAAGCGCAGGATCTTTACCTTGCCGACAGCTGGTTTTGGACGCGCGACACAGAAAGCCGCCAATGGACGGAACGCTTCGACGCCCGTCAAAATCGTATGCCCTCCTCCCTGCAGGCGGCAGATTATTCCGCAACCCTGCAGTACCTGAAAGCCGTGGAAGACGTCGGCAGTACCGAGCCGGCAGCACTTATCGGCCGGTTGCGTAGTACCAGCTTGAACGACATGTACGTGAAGAATGGCCGAATTCGCGAAGACGGCACCATGGTTCACGACATGTATCTGCTTCGCGTGAAAAAGCCGCAGGAATCCCAACGCGACTGGGACTTCTATGAGCCCGTTGCCACGTTTCGGGTGATGAGGCGTTCCCCCGCAGGATTTATCTTAACTTGCGACAGTCGTGGGCGGCTGACACCTTGCGTGAACTGCTCGCTACTGAGGACCGTGTCGGACTGTTTCGTAGCGCCGCTTAGACCCGTCCTCAAGGAATGTTCGCATGGCAATAACGCGTTCTTCTACACTCCTCATGCCCAATGGAAACAGAGACCTGTTCTCCGGCCCCTCTTGCCTTCGTCGCAAAATTCTATCCCAATCTTGCTCCGAATATCCTCCCCGCCGCCGCGGTTGCAGCCATGGCGAGTGCCCCCAGAAGGTCACACGCACGGCGCCACGGACAATCCCCGCCCCACCGGCGGACGCGCCCAAGCTGCCGAGGACGCTGAGCGCCACCAGCGTGGAGACCGCCACGACGAGTGTGGTCTGCGCCGGTGGTGACAAGAGAGCGACGATCCGGGGAACGACCGCGCCGGCAGCGAAGGTCAAAGCCGAGACTACCGCTGCCTGTTTCGGATGCGCGGTCACCGTCTCGGAGATCCCAAGTTCGTCGCGGGCATGCGTCCCGAGGGCGTCACGTTCGGTCAGTTATACGGCGACCTTTTCGGCAAGATCACGATCGAGGCCGCGCTCGACATAGATCCGTGTAAGCTCTTCCAGCTCCGCTTCGGGCGTTTCCGCCAGTTCACGCATTTCCCGCGAGAGGTCCGCCTTTTTCGGCATCGGTCTGAGAACTGACCGAGACATACTCGCCCGCTGCCATGGACATCGCGCCTGCAACGAGCCCGGCAAGGCCGGCTATCAGCACTTCCGTCTGCCCCGGACCGGCCGCGGCAACGCCCCACGAGGCTTGACGTCGGACGATCCCGTTACTGGCGCCCAGTCCGCTGCGCGGAGCCAGTCGATCCGACGAGCCATATGGATTTCGGCGTGCGGGAGGCGGCTCATGATAGGTATTCCTTCAACTCGGAAATTTACGGCTCCGGTTCAGTCGCAACCGTCGAAGCAGAAGATTCATGCGGTTTGATCCGCAGGGCACGCAGCGCATTCAGGATCACGGCCACATCAATAAGCTCCTGAAGGAGAGCGCCCTGCACCGGCGTGAGATAGCCGAAGGCTGCGGCCACCATCCCGAGCACTGACAGGCCGATCCCGGCCAAGACGCTTTCGACCGCAATGCGCCTGGAGCGCCGGGCGATCTCGATGCCCGGCCCGAGGCGATCGACCCGGTCTACGAGCAGCACGACGTCGGCAGCCTCTGCCGAAGCTGCAGCACCCCGCGCGCCCATGGCCACACCCACATCCGCGGCGGCGAGCGCCGGAGCATCATTCACGCCATCGCCGACCATCATGACCGGACCGTTCTTGCGCTCGGTCAGGACCAGCAGGACCTTCTGGTCGGGCGTCAGTCCCGTCCGAAGGCCGTCCAGACCAAGGCCTTCGGTCACGCGTTCGGCCACCTCCGCACGATCCCCAGTCGCCAGAAGAATGCGTCCGACGCCTTCCCGCCGCAGTCCCGTCAGCATGGCTTCTGTACCGTCGCGCAAGGGATCGGCCATGACGAGATACCCCGCCAGATGACCGTCCACCGCGACGGCAACGAGGACAGATCCGGCTGCGAGAGCCGGGTGACTGCCTCTCGTTCGCCCGACGCGCCGGGTCACGAATCCGTCGCCGCCCACGATGACCTGGTGGCCATCCACGCTCCCGACAACGCCCTCGCCTGGGATCTCGGTTACCTCCGACGGCACCGGCAAGACGAGGCCACGTTCCTTCGCAGCCGCGACGATAGCCTGGGCGACGGGATGCTTTGATGCCTGATCGAGCGCTGCGGCTAGGCGCAGGATATCGCCTTCGGACATGCTGTCGTGGCTGTCGATCGAGACGATCTGCGGGCGTCCTTCAGTCAATGTGCCCGTCTTGTCGAGGATCAGTGTTCGGATGCGCGCCATCGCCTCGAGCGGCTTCGCCCCTTTGATGAGAACCCCGAAATGCGCCGCCCGCGACAGCCCGGCCACCAATGCCACCGGCACGGCCAGAATAAGGGGACAGGGGGTGGCCACGACCAGCACCGCGACGGTTCGGATCGGATCGCCCGTGAACCACCAGGCGGCGAAGGCCAGCGCAACGGTGACCGCGAGAAAGCCGAGCGACCAGCGATCCGCCAGCCTGGACATCGGCGCCTTCGACCTTTGAGCCTCTTCGACAAGCCGGACGATGCCGGCATAGGTGCTTTCCCTCGCTCGGCGGATTGCCTTCAGGTCGAAGGCCTCGCCGGCATTGGTCGAGCCGCTCATGGCCTCCGCGTCGCGCAAGAGACGGACCGGCAGGGATTCCCCGGTCAGCGGCGAGGTATCGAGAAAAGCCACATCCGAGGCGATCGTGCCATCCACGGGCACGACGTCGCCTTGCCGGATCAGCAAGCGGTCGCCCGGCCTGATCTCGTCGAGCGGCACGTCCTCGAGTTCGCCGTTTTGATGCCTCGTCGCCGTCCGCGGGACACGCGAGAGGAGATCCTGCATCTCCCGCCGTGCCTGGCCTTCGGCGAAGCTCTCAAGGAAGGTGCCGCCCGAATACATCACCGCGACGACGGCCGCGGCCAACGTTTCTCCGAATGTGAGTGCGGCTGACATTGACAGGGCTGCGACGATGTCGAGCCCGACCTCGCCTCGCCACAGGCTGCGAAGAATTTCCAGCAGGAGCGCGGCAAGGACCGGGATGACGCCGAGTGACCAGGCGATGCCGGCGGCGTCTGTCCGGCCAGAAAAGTGCAGCGCGAGCCCCGACACAAGGCCCGCCAATGCCATCATTAGAAGGGCTGTCTTGATTCGGTCTTTGCTAACATAATCCATTCGGCTCAATTCTATTTGACGCGATTTTCCGCTCGAAAGGCTTTCATCGATTGGGCTTCTCAGCCTTGATGTCGGTCAATCGGTGCGGCTCGAGGCGGACGCGGCACTTTCGAGAAGAGCGCTCCCACCGGGTGCGCATTGATGTCACCGACGTCGTCGCGCACGAGAAACAGAGCGTCGAGACCATGCTTTAGGGCGTAGGCACCGCCGGCGTCCAATCCAAGGATCATCAGCGCGGTCGCCCAGGCATCCGCCTCAGCGCAGGTTCTCGCGACGACGGTGACTGAGGCGGGTGCGTCTGTGACTGGCATGCCGCGGTGCGGGTTCATCGTGTGCGACAGGCGCCGCCCCTGGACTTCGACCCAATGACGATAGTCTCCGGACGTCGCGACGGACGCGTCATGAAGCGAGAGGATCGAGTGCGGAGCCCTGCGGTCGGAGTCGGGCGCCTCGACCGCGATGGCCCACGGCTCAGCATCTGGCCGTAGACCTATGGCCCGCATCTCGCCGTCGATACCGACGAGTGGACCGGATACCGAAAACGCCGAGCGTCCCAGGCCGTCAGATCAGCCCAGGCAAGGAGCGCGCCGGTGCCCTGGTCCAGATAGCCAGTGCCCCGGTCCGTCTTCAGCGTGAAGACATCTGTCGCATCGCCAGGATAGGGAAATGCCAGTTCGCGGAGCTCAGCGACCGGCGTGGTCGCGAGCAGTTCCATGTCGGTAATCGCGGTGCCGGTGTCGCCGCTCACGGTGGTGGGGATGGTCAGCCCAGCGCCACCGTCGAGCAGCAGATCGAAGGTGGACGCCGTCATCCAGAGCCCGAACGCCGCCTTTCCACGCATGTAATTCCAGCAGCCGCTCCAGATCGCAAGGTTTCCAATTGAGCAGTTCTCGTGCACCGGCGGACATTCAGATTCCCTCACCTGTTCCTCGCATCGACAGTCATCGTGGTTGCGCTCGGTTGGTGGCTAGCTTGCATTGTTTGCGCCAGACGAGATGGGCATTAACCCGAATTGATCTGGCGCAATGTTGAACGTGCGCACGCCCTTCATAGTGGATTTCCACGCGAAAATGTAGGTTTGGCGATGGGCAAGCGCAGTAGGTACGCGATCATGCTGGGAACAGTCGTGGCCATCGTCGTCTTTCCATGATGCTTCTCCTTTTCCCTTCATCGGGATTTCAGAGAACCATCTCAGCGGCTGAGTTTCATTGATCCCCATCAATCTGATGCTGACGGCGCGCCGCACCAAGCCTGAAATCCCGGTTTTCGGTTTATGGGAGCGCTTCGGCATGTAGTACTTTGGATCAACCGCCGGTGTTATGAGGGACCGGCGCGCTTCCTTCCGGCCACCAATGACATGAGTTTCCAACCCAAAAAAACCGTCATGACGACAGACGCAGCCAACCAGGTCGCGTTGCCTAGGAGATCTGCTACTTTCTGAATACTTCTGCTGAACGCCACCCCCAAGCTCATGTAAGCGCCGACCCAGATTGCCTCACCCAAGGCATCCCAGACCGAAAAACGGACCCACGAATAGCGACTCATCCCCGCGAAAAGATTTACATATGGTCCGAGTGGACTGAGCAGCCAGCGGCTGAAGAATATCCCCGCATCTCCCCATCGCGTTTCAAGCTGCTCGGCCTGTTTCAGCGCTTTATCTAGCCATTGAATGCTCTGCGCCATCTTGAACAGCCGTGATGAAGCCGAGCGCCCGAGGAGATATCCGGCCTGATCCCCGGCGATGGCGCCGGAAAGGCCGGCAACGAAGAATGGCAGGAGGGTCAACTCCCCTTGCCCAGCAAAAGAGCCGATGGCCAACATGACAAGCGACGTCGGGAATGGCACCCCCAGGCAATTCACCATCAGGACGATGAACAAAGCATAGACGCCCTGTTCGTCGATCAGGATGAAAAGCCACTCCGCCATTCTACTGGCCCGCAGGATTGCGACCAGGTTCGATGTCCTGATTGCGTTTAGCGGCAATCGCCTCTTCGAGAGTTCTACGGACCTCCGCGAATGACTTGCCCTGCTTCCTTGCTATTTCGCCCAATGGGCTTCGATCACGGACGCCTGCCGGAAGCCCCAACGCTGTCTGCAGCAGGATCGGGGAGACGCCATGCGAATTAGCCACATAACCGAGCGGCATCCACTCCTCTATTGGCTCGTCTTGGTGACTGGACCAGTAAATCGTCCGAACAGCTAGTCGCACCGCAAGGAAACCGGATATGCCTGCCGTTAGCGTGAAAGCGGCAAGCAGTGCTACGAAAATCTTTCGCTCCGGAAGAAATTTCATTGAGCCTTTCCCCCTGGAGCCGACCCTGCTCACGAGCGTTGCGCGTCTCCGGTCGATTTACGAATGAGGCCGCAAGGGCGGGAGCAACTTGGCGCGGTTCCCCAACATCCGATATATCTATTTTGTCTTCATTGCGTTCATAAGCACCTCCCCTTTGGTAATCCTGCCCTTCAAGCGCTGCGGTCACCTTGATGCCGATCAATCGCAAGCCCCGGCTGCCGGCAAGCACTGAACAACCAAAGCGGGTCGCATTCAGGAGCCCCTCATCCTATGTTACCAATACTCCTGCCGCCAATGCTGGATGCCGCGCCCGCGACACTCGCCTCGACCAAAGGCGCTTCCGCCGACGAGCTGATAGACGTATCGGTGCTGCTCTCGGAAGTCACTTCTGAACTGGAAACACAGCTATCGAACGCCGACGTCCGGGTTGCCGTCGAGGTCGCCGACACGAGCCCCGCGCCCGTCGAAATAAGGGCAGACCGGGTGCTGGTGCGTCTCGTGGCGCGCAATCTGATAGAGAACGCTATCCAGCACTCCCCCAAGGGCGGCGAGGTTAGTCGCCGCGTGCGAGGCTCAGAACAGGAGCAGCACGTCGTCGTTGAAAATCTCGACCAGGGGCCTGGTCATGGAAGCGGGCTCGGGCTGTCGATCGTCCAGATGGCTCTCGACCGCCTGGGAGGTAGCCGGCATTCGAGAGAGGAAGCCGCTGGTTCGTGAAAGCCTCGTTCCCTGTCTGAGCCTTGGACTGGCTTGACATAATAACATTATATATTATTATATATCATATATCGAATTTTGAATAGGAAGCCAGTCATGCCTGTAACCAAATTGTCCGAGAAGCTTTCGATCTCGTCGCAGCCCAGCATTGATGACATCCAATCGCTTCGCCACGAAGGGTTTAGTACCATTATCAACAACCGACCGGATAACGAAGAGCCCGGACAGCCGGGAACAGAGACCGAGGCCCAAGAAGCGAAACACTGCAAGCTGTCCTATTCCTTCATCCCGGTCACCGCAGCCTCGATCACCGAGGCGGACGTACGTGCTTTTCAGCGTGCGGTAGATGAATCTGAAGGTCCCGTCCTCGCCCATTGCCAAACCGGCAAGCGCTCGCTGAACCTCTACCTGATCGGTGAGGTCCTTGACGGACGCATGACTGCCGACGAGGTCGTCGAATTCGGACGCAGCCCCGGCTTCGACACAAGCGCCTCTGCCATTTGGCTTGAGACACACGCGTCGCATCGACCGCAGGTCAAGGGCTTTTTCGACAAGCGCACCTGGAGTGTTCAGTATGTGGTTTCTGATCCAGTAACGAACAAATGCGCCATCATCGATCCGGTGCTCGATTTCGACGAGAAGGCCGGAGCGACCGCGACCATCAATGCCGACGCAATCCTCGACTACGTCCGTGACAAGGGGTTGACCGTGGAGTGGATCCTCGACACCCATCCGCATGCCGACCACTTCTCTGCGGCCCAGTATCTGAAGGAGAAGACCGGTGCCCGCTCCGCCATCGGCGAGCGCGTCATGGATGTCCAGAAACTCTGGAAGGGCATCTACAATTGGCCGGAGCTTGCCACCGACGGCTCCCAATGGGACCGGCTGTTCGCCCATGGCGAGACATTCAAGGTCGGATCTATCGATGCGAAGGTCCTGTTCTCACCCGGACACACGCTCGCCTCGATTACCTATGTGGTCGGTGACGCCGCGTTCGTCCATGACACGCTGTTCATGCCCGACAGCGGCACGGCGCGCGCCGACTTCCCCGGCGGCGACGCCCGCATCCTGTGGAAGTCGATCCAGGACATCCTCGCACTCCCGGACGAGACCCGCATCTTCACCGGACATGACTACCAGCCGGACGGTCGCGCGCCTCGCTGGGAAAGCACTGTCGCCGAGCAAAGGAAGTCCAACCCGCATATTGCCGGAGTGACCGAAGAGGAATTCGTGGCGCTGCGGACGAAGCGCGACAAGACGCTGCCGATGCCGAAGCTCATTTTGCATGCGCTTCAGGTGAACATCCGGGGCGGGCGTCTGCCGGAGCCGGAGGCCAACGGTAAGCGCTACCTCAAGTTCCCGCTCGATGCATTGCAGGGAGCGGCATGGGAATGAGCACCAATACTAAGACGACGATGAAGGCGGAGCTCTCCCCCTCCGAGATGGCCGGCCGGGCCGGAGAGGTCGCCAATCTCCTGAAGACGTTGTCCCACCAGGCCCGTCTGATGATCGTCTGCACGCTGGTCGAAGGCGAGTTTTCGGTCAGCGAACTCGAGGAAAAGCTCGACATCCATCAGCCGCATCTTTCCCAGCATCTGACGGTGCTGCGGAGCTCCGGAATTGTCGAAACACGGCGGGAGGGAAAGCAGATCTTCTACCGGCTAGCCGAAGAGAAGGCCGCACAACTGGTCTCCGCCCTCTATGACATCTTCTGCGTAAAGGGAGAGACATGAACATCTATCTCCAGTCTCTGGCCGGCGGCATGCTGATCGGCGTATCCGCGGTCATGCTCCTGCTTCTGAACGGCCGGATCGCCGGGATCAGCGGGATTGTCGGGCGTCTGGCCCAAGGCGTCGAACTGACCACCAATCTCGCCTTCGTGCTGGGACTGCTGCTTGGTCCGCTGGTGTACCTGCTTGCATTCGACGGATGGCCGACCGTCGAGATCGCAGCGGGCTGGCCGCTGATCATCGTCGCCGGACTGCTGGTCGGCTTCGGTTCTCGCATGGGCTCCGGATGCACCAGCGGCCACGGCGTGCTCGGGCTTGCCCGCCTCTCTCCACGATCCATGGTGGCCGTCGCCACCTTCCTGTCGGCCGGCGTGGTCGCAGTCACCGTTCTACGAGGTCTCGGACTATGAACAGAAACATCTATCAGTTCGGCGCCGCGCTCTTGTCCGGCATGGTCTTCGGCTTCGGCCTGTCGCTCTCGGGCATGCTCAATCCGGTTCGCGTCCAGGGCTTCCTCGACGTCTTCGGCAACTGGGATCCAAGTCTTGCCTTCGTTCTTGGCGGCGCCGTCGCCGTCGCCTTCATCGGCGTACAGGTGATGAAGAAGATGCGCCATCCCGCCTTCGACGACAGCTTCCATGTTCCCACGAGCCGGAGGATCGACGGGCCGCTGGTCACCGGCTCGGCCCTCTTCGGCCTCGGCTGGGGAATAGGCGGCTTTTGTCCCGGCCCTGCCGTCGCTTCTCTGTCGGTTGGAATTCCACAGACGTTGCTGTTCGTGGTCGCCATGCTCATCGGTATGACACTTTACGACCAGGTCTGGAGCAGAAAGACATGAGTCCTTCCGTTCTGTCGGCCGTCGGTTCCGGCGGGATCGTCGGCTTCATGCTGGGCCTGCTCGGCGGTGGAGGCTCAATCCTGGTCACGCCGCTCCTCCTCTACGTGGTCGGCGTGGCGCAGCCACACATCGCGATCGGAACCGGCGCGCTCGCAGTCTCGGTGAATGCCTTCGCCAACTTCGCAGACCATGCGATCAAGGGCCATGTCTGGTGGCGCTGTGCAGCCGTGTTTTCCGCACTTGGCGTCATCGGCGCTCTTGCCGGCTCCAGCCTCGGAAAGGCGATGGATGGAGACCGGCTGATCTTCCTGTTCGGCATTCTGATGGTCGTCGTCGGCGCCCTGATGCTCAAGCCGAGGAAGCCGACCTCCGTCGAAAACCGGCCGGTCGACCTCAGGATGTGCCTGGTCACCGCAGCGGTCGCATTAGCCGCCGGCGCGGCTTCCGGCTTCTTCGGGATCGGCGGCGGCTTCCTGATCGTGCCAGGCCTAATGCTGGCGACCGGCATGCCGATGATCAACGCGATCGGCACGTCGCTCCTGTCAGTCGGCGCGTTCGGGCTGGCGACTGCGCTGAACTACGCCGCCTCCGGCCTCGTGGACTGGTGGCTTGCCATGGAGTTTATCGGTGGAGGCGTCGCAGGCGGCCTGCTTGGCATGATGCTGGCAACTCGACTGAGTGGCTACAAGAACATCCTCAACCGTCTCTTCGCGGCGCTCATCTTTGTGGTCGCAGGTTACATCTTCTACCGGAGCTGGGGTGCCACGACGGCTTGACGTCAACCCCGCGAACGCCTCTGGACGTGGCATTCCGACGCGCGACACAGGGTGTGGTTGGCCTGGACAAATATCTCCCTACAGTGGGGTTCGACAGGCCGATCCATTCAGTCACGATGCCGCGCCGGAACCGGGGCGGCGGCACTAAGTTCGAGGGTCTTCAACAATGGAGTCGTCATGACCTTCCTCGGTTTCGATGCGGAGATGCTGGCGCGAATGCAGTTCGCGTTCACCGTCTCGTTTCACTTCCTGTTTCCCGCCTTTTCGATCGGGACGGCAAGCTACCTCGCCGTCCTGAACGCGCTCTGGCTCTGGAAGCGCGACGAAGCCTATCTCAAGCTCTTCGAATACTGGAAGACGATCTTCGCGGTGACCTTCGCCATGGGCGTCGTATCGGGGATTGTGATGAGCTACCAGTTCGGCACCAACTGGTCCGCCTTCTCGGACAAGGCGGGCCCGGTCATCGGACCGCTGATGGGCTACGAGGTCCTTACCGCCTTCTTCCTTGAGGCGGGCTTCCTCGGCATCGCCCTGTTCGGCCGCAAACGCGTCGGAGACACGGCCCACATGGTGGCTGTCGCCATGGTCGCGATAGGAACGCTGATCTCGGCGACGTGGATCACGGCGGCCAATAGCTGGATGCATACGCCGGCTGGATTCGGAGTCGACGCCAATGACGTCTTCGTTCCTCAGGACTGGTGGAAGATCATCTTCAACCCGTCCTTCCCATATAGGATGACCCATACCGTGATGGCGGCTTTCCTGACCACCGCCTTCGCAGTGGGCGCAGTCGGCGCCTTGCATCTGCTGAAGGACCGGACGAACCGCCAGGCCCGGATCATGTTCTCGATGGCGATGTGGATGGCGGCAATCGTTACTCCGATCCAGATCTTCGTCGGCGACCTGCATGGCCTGAACACGCTCGAACATCAGCCTGCGAAGATCGCAGCCATGGAAGGACATTACGAGACGCACAAGAACGGCGCTCCTCTCGTCCTGTTCGGCATTCCGGACGACGAGGCGGAGACAACCCGCTACGCGGTCGAGGTGCCGAAGCTCGGCTCGCTGATCCTAACGCATGAGCTAAACGGCGAGATCAAGGGTCTGAAGGAATGGCCCCGCGACCAGCGTCCTCCGGCGCTCATGCCGTTCATCACCTTCCGGATCATGGTAGGCCTCGGCTTTCTGATGCTCGGCGTCGGGCTTTGGTCTCTTTGGGCGCGCTGGAAGGGAACCCTTTATGACACGCCGTGGCTCCACCGTGTCGCGGTGGCAATGGGAGGTTCCGGCTTCGTAGCGGTGCTTGCCGGCTGGTACACGACCGAGGTCGGGCGTCAGCCCTGGACGGTGTACGGGCACCTTCGGACCGCCGAGAGTCTTTCGCCGGTCTCCGCTCCCGCAGTCGGGACCTCGCTGCTCATCTTCATCGCCGTCTACTTCGTGGTCTTCGGTGTGGGCGTCTATTATCTGCTGAAGCTCATGCGGCGGTCGCCGACCCCTCTGGATGCGGATCAAGAACTGGATGCTGGTCCGATCCGGACGGCGGGCATTATGCCAGGTGCTGCACAGGATCATCCGATTGGAGGACGACATGGACATTGATCTTTCCTTCGTCTGGGCAGGGATCATCGCCTTCGCGGTCCTCGCCTATGTCGTGCTGGACGGCTTCGACCTCGGCATCGGCATCGTCTTCCCGTTCTTCCGCCAGAGGCGCGACCGCGATGTGATGACGAACTCGATCGCTCCCGTCTGGGATGGCAACGAGACATGGCTGGTGCTCGGCGGCGGCGGCCTCATGGCCGTATTCCCGCTGGCCTACGCGATCATCATGCCGGCGCTTTACATGCCGATCATCCTGATGCTGGTCAGCCTGATCTTCCGCGGCGTCGCCTTCGAGTTCCGCTGGCGCACGCATCACGAGTCCCATCTCTGGGACTTCGGCTTCTGGATCGGATCATCGGTCGCGGCTCTGATGCAGGGGATTGCTCTTGGAGCTCTCGTACAGGGTATTTCCGTCGAGGGAAGGCAGTATGCTGGCGGCTGGTGGGACTGGCTCACCCCCTTCTCGATACTGACCGGCGTTGCGGTTCTCGTCGGCTATGCGCTGCTCGGGGTGACGTGGCTCAATCTGAAGACGTCCGGAGAGATCCAGGCCCGGTCTGCAAAGCTCGCGCGTCCACTGAGTCTCGGTCTCCTGGCGCTGATCGGCGCGGTGTCGCTCTGGACGCCGTTCATCAACGAGATATACTTCGAACGCTGGTTCGGCTGGCCGACCGCCTTCTTCTCTTCCCTCGTGCCGCTGATGCTTGCGCTTTGCGCGTTTTTGCTCTGGCACGGCCTCACTCACGGCAAGCATCTGCAGCCATTCCTGTCGGCGCTCGGCCTGTTCGTGCTGAGCTTCGTCGGCCTGGGGATCAGCTTCTATCCGTACATGATTCCCGGCGTGCTCACGATCAGGGACGCCGCCGCTCCGGCGAGTTCGCTGAAGTTCCTGCTCGTGGGAGCCGTCGTGCTCGTCCCCATGATCCTTGCCTACACTGCCTACGCCTACTGGGTCTTCCGCGGCAAGATCGACCCGCAAGAGGGATACCACTGATGGGCGAGGCTCTTCGAAAGACGGCGTGGTTTATCGGGCTGTGGCTGGCCGGCGTCGGAACCGTCGCCGCCGTAGGTCTGGTGGTTAGAGCATTTCTGGCTTGAGCATGTTGTTCGCAGCGCACCTGCGAATTCAGCGCGTGTTTTGACGTCCGCGAGATCGAGCAAGCACGAGGCTGCGGCCATTCGACTGGCCCCGACTTTCGGAGCCGATTTACGTGTATCATTTGTCTTGATGTAGGGCCTCACCGTCAGCGGTTAGAAGCTCCTCTCAAAACGAACATCCCCGCCGGCTCGAGGTGGCGAACCCGACCGGACCATTGCCGGGTTCGCCTCTCCATCAGGCGGCCATCTTCTCGCAGCTATCCGCACACTTCCTGCAGGCGTTGACGCAGCTCTGCATGTCGCCGATACGTTCGCAGTCGTCAGCGCACTGGCGGCAGATCTCCGCACATTCCTGGCAGGTGTGCCTGTGGTGTTCGGTGCCGATCAGCATTAGGTGGGCGGACGTCCTGCACATCTCCGCGCAGGCCATCATAAGCTTGAAATGGGAGGGTTCGGTGTGCTTCCCGCCCATCTCGAGGCAGTGCCCCATCACCATCGAGAGGCACTCGCGATAGCACACGAGGCAGTTGTCGATGCATTCCTTCATCTCGGTAGACATGTGGTGCATCACTTCGCCTCCTTCTCGACCCAGGCAGTCAGTTCCTTGATCTCCTTGGTTTGGTCGTCGATGATCTTCTGGGCCTGCGCCTTCGTCTCGGCGTTCTTGCCGTACTTAAGCTCAACCTGCGCCATGCTGATCGCTCCCATGTGGTGGGCGATCATTCCGCAGGCGAAGGACACGTCCGGATCCTTCTTCATCATGCCCTGCACCATGTTCATGTTCATGGCTTTCATGCCGTCCATCGATTCCTTTTGGAATTCGGCCATGCCAGACATCTCGTGGCCCTGCATGGACATGTCGCCGCCCGACGACATTTCTGACTTGCACTTGGACGGATAGGCCGTCTGGGCCGTCGCCGGACCGACCGTTGCGATTGCAGCCGGGGAAAGAAGCGCGCTTGCGATTGCGATCTTGATTACGTTGTTCATGTTGAACTCCCGTTTCGTAAGAATGTCTTCATGGTCACGTAGCAAGAGGTCGTGGAGGCGGATCGATAGAGGTCACCAGCAGCAGGGGCTGCTCGACCTTTACATGGGAATGAGGCCCGTCCTGAATCGCCGAGGGTAGCCGCGGCGAAGCAGGGTACGGCAGCATCGGACAGCAGTGCATGCTGCCGCAGCAGCCCGCTTGGACATCCGTATCATCATGATGGTCGACCGAACCGTCATCATGAGCCGTCTGGCAATGATGCGGAGATGCGGCAGCCGGCACCATGGCGGACAGGTTCATCAGCACCACCGCGACGGCGAAGGCGCATAGGACGGACCGTAGGCCAGGCTTGAGATTCATTCGGCACTCCCGAGGTTGCTGCGCGAACATCGCAGGAGGAAGAAAGTTCCAGCTTTCGAGCGTATGTGGAATGGGAAACGTGGGCGACTCCGGCTCGCAGAATTATAAGTCGGCGACAACCTATAGATCAGCGTCGGAGCCGAAGGTGCGGATGATCACGATCCCGAACCAGCCCGAGCGTACCCACCCTGTTGGATACCACTGACGTGCCCCCAATAATTTAGGCCATTTGGAACTGGAATTTTCCACTTACAGCATCACGCGTGCTTGTTTGTTGCCCGCTTTGCTGATGCCCTGATCTCGATGCACCTCTCCACTGGAATACGGGCTGGGAGACAGTCCGAGGT
>NZ_SMCL01000039.1:0-20247 GCF_004343065.1 Neorhizobium sp. S3-V5DH | reverse complement strand
CGTCGCCGTCATGCGAAAGATGATCATCATCCTCAACGCAAGAATGCGGGAACACCACGCTAACGCGATTGACACCTAACACCGTTGCTTTTTTTATTGCTCGCTCGGCCTGTCAGGCGGTCGCCGCCTGTCTGGCCGCCATCATCCGCCTTACGATGATGACAAGGAGACCGGCGGTGGCAAGGCAGACGGCCAGGAACATCATCGGCAGGATGTCGCTGCCCGTTGAATCCTTGATCCACGGCACCACGTTCTGCGCGACGAAGCCGCCGAGGTTTCCGACCGAATTAATCGCCGCGATGCCGGCTGCCGCACCTGCACCCTTGAGGAAACGCGACGGAAGGCTCCAGAAGACAGGCTGGCCAGCAAAGATGCCTGCAGCGGCGACGCAAAGGAAGGTAAACTGCAGGACCGGCGAGGTAGCGAGTACCGACATAGCCAGGCAGGTAGCGCCAATAAAGGCAGGACCGACGATGTAAAGCGTCTTACGTTCGCTCCGATCCGCAGCATTCGGCACGAACCAAAGCGCCGACGCAACCACGAGCCAGGGGATGATATTGATGAAACCGTTGGCGGTGTTCGACACACCAAAGCCCTTGACGATGGTCGGCAGCCAATAGCTCAGGCCGTAGGCGGCGAGCGGAAACCCGACATAGCAAAGCGCCATCAGCAGCACCCGGGGATTGACGAGCGCCTTGAACCCGTTGTCTGCATGTTCCTCCATTCCCGAATTTTCGCGCGCGAGCCGGTCATGAAGCCAGCGCTTTTCATCCGCCGAAAGGAATTTGGCCTGTTCGGGGGTATCATCGAGATAGAAAAACGTGACGATGCCGGCAACGACCGCCGGTACGCCGGTTGCCAGAAACACCCATTGCCAGCCGGCGTGGCCGAGCAGGCCGTCAAGGTCGAGCAGCATGCCGCCGATCGGAGCGCCAACTGCATTGGCGAGCGCGCTAAAGATCATGAACAAGCCGACCATGCGGCCGCGATAATCCTTCGGGAACCAGAGCGTCAGCAGAAAGAGAACGCCCGGAAAGAAGCCCGCCTCCGCAACGCCCAGCAGGAAGCGCAGGATGTAGAACATCACCGCGTTCTGGGTATAGGCGAGCGCGATGGTAACGATCCCCCAGGTGATCATGATGCGGGCGAACCACCGGCTGGCGCCGAAGCGGTTGAGAAAGAGATTGCTCGGGACTTCGAAGATAAAATAGCCGATGAAGAAGAGCGAGGCACCGAGACCGTAAGCGTATTCGCTGATGCCGAGCGCATCGACCATCTCCAGCTTCGCGTAGCTGACGTTTTGACGGTCGATATAGGCGATCAGATAGAGGATCCCGAGAAACGGCATCAGTCTCCAGACAATCTTCGAAATGAGCTCTTTTTCCTGAACCAACGGATCTTCTCCAAAAAATTCCGCCCGCGTTGAAGCAGGGTATAAGGTCAGGGGGATGTAGAGGATGCGACCCTGCCGGCAAGTGTCAGATATGGCTGCTTCCGCCGCTTGCTAACGGCGGCCTTTTTATGAGAGGGAATCAGAGCCACACAATCAGGAGTGCCACGATGCTCTTACGCCGTACGCTTATTGCCGGTCTTGCCGTCCTCAGCCTAGCACCCGCAGCGGTCTCAGCCGGCCTGCCGGACCTCAAGGGACGCAAGGTGGTCGTGGTGACGGAAAATGCCTATCCGCCCCTGCAATTCGTGGATCCGAAGAGCGGCCAGGCGATCGGCTGGGAATATGATGCGATGAACGAGATCGCAACGCGCCTGAACTTCAAGATCGAGTACCAGAACACGAGCTGGGACGCGATGATCCAGGCTGTATCCGACGGGCAATACGATATCGGCATGACCGGCATCACCATCAAGAACGACCGCAAGGAGAAGGTCGACTTTTCCGATCCCTACATGCGCTCGCAGCAGCTGATGCTGGTGCGCGGCGACGAAGCGCGTTTTACCGATGCCAAGAGCTTTGCCGCTCTGGAAAAGGGGCTGATCGGCGCGCAACCGGGAACGAGCCCCTTCTACACAGCGGTGTATGAGATACTCGACGGCAACGAGCAAAACCCGCGGATCAAGCTTATGGAGACCTTCGGAGCGACTGTGCAGGCGCTGAAGACGGGTGACGTCGACCTGGTGCTGACGGACAGCACCGCCGGCGAAGGTTATGTGAAAGCTTCCGGCGGGACGCTAAAGATCATCGGCGAGCCGCTTGGCACCGAGGATTTCGGGTTCATCTTCAGGAAGGGATCCGACCTTGTCGCGCCAGTCAATGCGGCCATCGCGGCGCTCAAGGCCGACGGCACGCTCGACGCGCTGAACAAGAAATGGTTCCTCGACTATAAGATGGGCCAATAGGGCATGGCGCCAGCGCGCCGAAAGACCGCAGCGCGTGAGGATTTCCCCTGGTGGTTCGTCGCCTTCGGGGCTCTATGCGTCGGGCTCGCGGTCGTCATCGCCGTCAATGATCTCTATGCCCAGGTGTTCGGCGTCGTTTCCAAAGGAATCGGCATCACCGTCGGCGTGACGCTCGGAGCCTTTGCGCTTGCAACGATGCTGGGGCTCGCGATTGCGCTCGCGGGGCTTTCGAACAGTGTTGTTTTACGACAGGCCGCCCGCTTCTATGTGGAGCTGATCCGCGGCATCCCCATCCTCGTCCTGCTGTTCTATGTCGCGTTTGTCGGCGCGCCTGCCTTCGTTGCACTCTACAACTGGCTGCTGGCACCGCTTATCGGGCGAGGCTTTGCCGACGAACTGCTGGTGCGCGATGTCTCGCTGCTCTGGCGGGCGGTGATAGCGCTGATGATCGGCTATGCGGCCTTCATCGCAGAAATCTTTCGCGCCGGCTTCCAGTCGGTCAACGAAGGACAAATCGAGGCGGCAAAAACGCTGGGCTTCAGCCGCTTCCAGCGCTTTCGGCTGATCGTCTTCCCGCAGGCGATGCGGGTGATCTTCCCGCCGCTTTCCAACGATTTCGTCTCGATGGTGAAGGACTCATCGCTCGTCTCGGTGCTGGGTGTCGCCGATATCACCCAGATGGCGAAAGTGTATGCGGCGGGCTCCTTCCGCTTCTTCGAGACCTATTCGATCGTCACCTATATCTACCTGCTGCTGACGATTGGCCTATCGCTGACGCTGCGAGGCATCGAAAGCCGGCTGCGCAAGCGCACGGAGCGGTGAAGGAAGCCATCCCCGCCCGTCGGCATGGATCAGTAGACCTCCGGTACATACATTTCCGGCGGCACCGGATGGCGGATGTAATGCGCGTTGCGGATGCGGCCGGGAAGCTCGATCGACTCCTTCGGAACCGTGTCGTAGGGAACCTGCGAAAGAAGATGCGCGATCATGTTGAGCCGCGCTCTTTTCTTGTCGACCGCCTGCACCACCCACCACGGCGCCTCCGCGATGTGAGTGCGGTCTAGCATTTCCTCCTTGGCCTTGGTGTATTCTTCCCAGTGAACCCGGCTTTCGAGATCCATTGGCGAGAGCTTCCATTGTTTCAGTGGATCGTGGATACGCATCTTGAAGCGGAATTCCTGCTCCTCGTCGGTGATCGAGAACCAGTATTTGACGAGGATAATGCCGGAGCGAACGAGCATCCGCTCGAATTCCGGCACCGAGCGGAAAAATTCCTCCAGTTCGTCAGGCGTGCAGAATCCCATGACGCGCTCGACGCCGGCGCGGTTGTACCAGGAGCGGTCGAACAGTACCATTTCGCCGGCCGTCGGCAGATGGGGCACATAGCGCTGGAAATACCACTGATGCCGTTCACGCTCTGTGGGTGCCGGAAGCGCCACGACGCGGCAGACACGCGGATTGAGGCGCTGGGTGACGCGCTTGATCGCGCCGCCCTTGCCGGCCGAATCGCGGCCCTCGAACAGCACCACCATCTTCAGCTTCTTGTACTGCACCCAGTCCTGCAGCCGGACGAGTTCGTGCTGCAGCCGAAAGAGTTCGCGGAAATAGATCCTCCGGTCGATCGTCGGCTCCGGAGGCTCCGACATGCCCTCGGCGATCAGGTCGTCCAGCCGGTCCTCTTCCATCTGCATTTCCAGCTCTTCGTCGAAGCTGTCGGCAATCTCGTCCTTGATGCGGCTGAGCTGGTCTTCCATGGGTTCGGACATTTGAGATCCCTCCGTTTCTGGCCTCAGATCAACCACGTTTCCGCGAAGACTTTATGACAGTGATGCGACAGGTTTCCGACGATGCAATTCCGTTGCCGATTTCATCGAAAACTGGTATTGCAGCAGCCATGGGATCGAAATTCGGATGCCTCGCGAACCAGTTTATCGTGCTGCAGGACCACAAGCGCCTGCCGGCACGGTTCTTCGCACGCGTATCCGGCGCTCTGAACAGCCGACTTAGCTGACCGATCCATCGCACCGGCAGCGACAAAGCCGTACTATATCTCCCTGTTTCAAAATACCCGATGGATGGCAGCCATGAGCGCACCCCGTACCCTTTATGACAAGATCTGGGACGACCACGTCGTTTCGCAGGACGAGAATGGCACCTGTCTTCTCTATATAGACCGTCACCTCGTACACGAAGTGACGAGCCCGCAGGCCTTCGAAGGCCTGAGGATCGCCGGCCGCAAGGTTCGCGCCCCGGAAAAGACGCTCGCTGTTGTCGACCACAACGTGCCGACTACCGCCGACCGCCACGAAGGCATCAAGAACGAAGAAAGCCGCATTCAAGTCGAAGCGCTTGCACAGAATGCCAAGGATTTCGGCGTCGAATATTATTCCGAGAAGGACGTCCGCCAGGGCATCGTTCACATTGTCGGGCCTGAACAGGGCTTCACCCTTCCCGGCATGACGATCGTTTGCGGCGACAGCCACACGTCGACGCACGGCGCTTTCGGTGCGCTGGCGCATGGCATCGGCACGTCCGAAGTCGAGCACGTGCTGGCCACTCAGACGCTGGTGCAGAAGAAGGCAAAGAACATGCTGGTACGGGTCGACGGCCAGCTGCCTCCGGGCGTCACCGCCAAGGATATCATCCTCGCCATCATCGGCGAGATCGGCACCGCCGGCGGCACCGGCCACGTCATCGAATTTGCCGGCGAAGCCATCCGCTCGCTCTCCATGGAAGGCCGCATGACCGTCTGCAACATGACGATCGAAGGCGGCGCCCGCGCCGGCCTGATCGCGCCGGACGAAAAGACTTTCGAGTATATCAAGAACAAGCCGCGCGCCCCGAAGGGTAAGGCCTGGGACATGGCGCTCGATTACTGGAAGACGCTGCAGACCGACGAAGGCGCGCATTTCGACAAGGTGGTCGTGCTCGACGCCGCCAACCTGCCGCCGATCGTCTCTTGGGGCTCCTCGCCGGAAGACGTGATCTCGGTTGAGGGTTCCGTTCCGAACCCGGACGATATTCAGGATGAAACCAAGCGCACCTCCAAATGGCGCGCTCTGGACTATATGGGCCTGAAGCCGGGCACCAAGATCACTGACATCGCCGTCGATCGCGTATTCATTGGCTCCTGCACCAACGGCCGCATCGAAGACCTGCGCGCCGCCGCCAAGGTTGTTGAAGGCCGCAAAGTCGCTCCCACCGTATCGGCGATGGTCGTTCCGGGCTCCGGAATCGTCAAGGAACAGGCGGAAGCCGAAGGCCTCGACAAGATCTTCAAGGATGCCGGTTTCGAATGGCGCGAACCGGGCTGCTCGATGTGCCTTGCAATGAACGACGACCGCCTGAAGCCGGGCGAGCGTTGCGCCTCCACTTCGAACCGCAATTTCGAGGGTCGCCAGGGCTACAAGGGCCGCACCCACCTTGTCTCGCCGGCCATGGCTGCCGCCGCCGCCATCGCCGGCCACTTCGTCGACATCCGCGAGTGGAAGTAGTCCGTCCATCCGACGTTAACATGATCAATGCCGCCCTGCCCGGGCGGCATTTTCTTTTATGGCCGGCGAAGAAACGCCGGTATGATCCTTGGCGGAACGACAATATCCGGAGCCCGAGGTGGAATCTGACCCATCAGAAAGCGAACTTGGCAGGGATGCGCGCAGACTGCTTTTGCTGCGGCATGCTAAATCCGCCTGGCCGGACGGGATAGCGGATCACGAAAGACCGCTGGCCGAGAGAGGTCGGAAAGCTGCTCAGCTCATGGGCCGATTTATGGCACAGGAGGGGCTCATTCCCAGTCTGGCTATGGTTTCCGACGCACGGCGAACACGGGAAACCTGGGCTTTAGTCAGAAACGAAATCCTCCGCCCGCTGATCTGTCACGATTGTTCCGCAATTTATGAGGCCTCGGCGACTACAATTCTTGCTGAGTTGAGACGGATCGAGCCGGAGTTTCGCACCGTGCTAATCGTAGGACACAATCCGGGACTGCAGGATCTCGCACTGATGCTGGCGGGCAGCGGCCGGCCCGAGGCTATGAAGGCAATCGCCGACAAATATCCAACCGGTGCTCTCGCCGTCCTCGATTTCGCTCTACCGACCTGGCAAAGTATTTCGCCCGGATCCGGCACCCTGAAGCGGTTCGTTAAGCCGCGCTCACTCAAATAAGTCGTCAAGCAACACCGGAATGATGACCTCCGGCCATTGCCAGCAGGAGGTTCAGAGAACCCGCACGACTGTGCCCTTTCTCATAAAGCGGATAAGGCGCTTCATATCGGCAAGGCCCACGGCGATGCAGCCGGCAGTCGGTTGGTAGCCGGGCTTGATCAAATGAAAGAAGATCGCAGAACCGCGATAGCGGCGCCTCGACGTTATGTTCCAGTCGAGCACCAGACAGATGTCGTACAGCCCGTCGGCGCGCATCATCTCCTCATGGCTGGGGCGGAAGGGCGCTTTAACGAGGCTGTTATAGGCCGGATGGTTCGGCTGATCGCACCACAGCATGTCGCTGCGGATATGCCGCATGGGCAGGGCGGTCGGCGGCAGGCGCACCCTCTCGCCCCGCACGAACCCATAAAGGACGCGCATCGACGTGATCGGCGTTGCGCCGTCACCTTCCCGCTTGAATGCCGTCGTGCCGGAGCGCCCGATTGCGGCCTGAACGGTGACGCCTCCCATGGAAACGATGGCGCGCCTTCGATCCCGCGGCGCGGTTCTGACGGTGATAGTGTTCGGGTTCAAGCACGCTCTTTCGCGAAAACGGTGCATTTCTCTCACAAGGTTTTGCTTTGAATATGATTTCGTTTGAATTCATAGCACCTTGGAACACCACGCGTCGCTATGGACGCGCAAGGGAGGCTCTTACATATTGGGCCCGAGCATCATACTTGCCGAAAATCGATTTCGATTTTGGGGTCGATGCTGTAGGGATTAGATCGAAGATCCCGATCGCCTGCCACTGCCGGAAAGCAGGACGGGCGAGCGGAGAGATGAAAGGCTTGAGAATGGCAGCGCGTACCATACTCCTGGTGGATGACGACGACGATCTGCGCGAGACCCTGGTCGAGCAATTGTCGTTCTACGACGAGTTCTCGATTCTCCAGGAAGCCAACGCCGCCAAGGCGCTGCAAACCGCGAAGACCGCCCAGATCGATCTCCTGATCATGGATGTCGGCCTGCCGGATATGGACGGCCGTGAGGCGGTAAAGCTTCTGCGCAAAAACGGGTTTAAGGCGCCGATCATTATGCTGACCGGCCATGATACGGATTCGGATACGATCCTGGGGCTCGAGGCAGGTGCAAACGACTACGTCACCAAGCCCTTTCGCTTCGCAGTGCTGCTTGCCCGTATCCGCGCGCAGCTGCGTCAGTACGAGCAGAGCGAGGACGCAACCTTCACGGTCGGCCCTTACATCTTCAAGCCGAGCCAGAAGCTGCTCACCACCGACGACGGCAAGAAGATCAGGCTCACGGAAAAGGAAGCGGCCATCATCCGCTATCTCTACCGCGCCGGCCAGAAGGTGGTGACGCGCGACGTGCTCTTGGAAGAAGTCTGGGGCTACAATTCCGGCGTCACGACCCACACGCTGGAAACCCACGTCTATCGTCTACGCCAGAAGATCGAACGCGACCCCTCCAGCGCTGAAATCCTGGTCACCGAAAACGGTGGCTACAAAATCGTACCGTGATTTGAACAATGTCCCTGACCGAAGATATCCGCCTGCTCTCACAGGTCCCGCTCTTCAAGGATATGAATGACGACCAGCTTCGCCTCGTGGCCTTTGGGGCCGAGCGGCGACAGGTGGCTGCAGGTCAGGAGCTGTTCCGAGAAAGATCGCCGGCGGAATCGGCTTTTATCATCGCCCGTGGCCGCTTCGAATTGCTGATGACGGACCGTAACGGCGAACCAAAGGTGGAGGCGACGGTCGGCCCCGGCACGCTGTTGTCGGAACTGGCGCTGATCACCATGGTGGAGCGGAAATTCACCGCCGTGGCAGTCGAGGACGCCGAGGCGATGAAAATCAGCCGTTCGCTGTTTCATCGCCTGCTTGAGGAATATCCCGAGGTCGGCCGGGTGATCGAAAGACGCATCCGGGACAATATTGCGAGCCTCGCCAAGGCGGCGGCGGCGATGAGCCACAGGTTTGTCTGAAATCGACAGGGTTCAGAACTTGAAGGTCGCCGTCACCGGAACGTGGTCGGACGGCTGGTTCCAGCCGCGCGCTTCCTTCAGCACCTCGATGTGATCGAGGAACGGCCCGAGATCCGGAGACGACCATATGTGATCCAGCCGACGCCCCTTGTCCGCGACTCGCCAATCCTTGGAACGATAGCTCCACCACGTATAGAGCTTTTCGCTCTCGGGCACGTGCTGGCGCATCAGGTCCAGCCAGCCTCCGCGCGCCATGACCTCGTTCAACCCCTGGGTTTCGATCGGTGTATGGCTGACGATCCTTAGCATCTGCTTGTGCGACCAGACATCGTGCTCAAGCGGCGCTATATTGAGATCGCCGACGAGGACGGAGGATATGCCGGGCATTGGATCAGCCTTGAGAGCCTTCATCTCCTCTACGAAATCGAGCTTGTGGCCGAACTTCGGGTTCACCGTACGATCGGGCTCGTCGCCACCTGCCGGCACGTAGAAATTATGCAGGCGGACGCGGCGCGAACCGCGCTCGAAGATGGCGGAGATGTGCCTTGCATCACCCACCCCGCAATAGTTCTGCCGATGATCTTCCAGAAGCGGGATCTTCGACACGATTGCGACGCCGTGATAGCCCTTCTGGCCGTGAATGATGACGTGCTGGTAGCCTAAGTCCTTGAAGGGCTGCAGCGGAAATTCCGGCTCCTGGCACTTGATTTCCTGCAGGCAGAGGATATCCGGCTTGTGGCGGACGAGGAACTGCTCGACGATCGGCATGCGCAGCCGTACGGAGTTGATGTTCCAGGTACTGATGGAAAAAGTCATGGCCAAACCTCGTATGTTGCGGCGAGGTTTAGGAAATTTTAATTGCGTTGAGAAGCAAAAAGGCCGTGCGCAGGCCCGGCTCTTCAGACTTTTCGAACTTCGACGCGATCAGCCCTTGCGAACTTCGTCATAGGGGATGGTGAAGACCTTTTCGTCGAGGCTCACCCCGTTCCTGACGTTGTAGATCATCACCGACGTGTCCTTGTTCTGAGCGTCGGTAATGGTCCACTGCCTGAGATCGTAGGTCTTGGAATCAAACATCATTGTGATGGTCGAATCGCCGAAGACGGTCTTGTTGCCAAGCACGATAGTCGTCAGGTCGGACTCCTGCTTGACGTCACGGACCATCTGGTTGCCGAGATCGATGCGGTCGGACAGCAGCAGGCTGAGCGGCGTCTTGGACAGAGGATAGACGTCCCAGGTCTTGAGCTTCATGTTGCCGACCACGACGTTCTTGCCGTCGGCAATCACGCGGATCGGCGATGGATCCTCGAAATTGAACCGCAGCTTACCGGGCCGTTCGATAAAGAACTTGCCGCCGGTCTGCTCCCCGCGCGGACCGAACTGCACGAATTCGCCCATCATGGTTTTGACCGAGGAAAAGTGATCGGCGATCTTCTGAGCCGCAGCCGAGCTCTGCGCGAAGCTCATGTTCGGCAAGGACATCGCAGCCACCAGGCTCGCCAGCCCGAGCGAAAATTGCCTGCGGCCAATCGAATCGAGACGGACGTGTGAAAGGATGGATTTATCGTTCTTCATTCTATTCTCCTTCCCCTGGTTCTCGGTTTAAAACGCGGCGTCTTGATGGCAGTTGCAAGCGATCACAAAAGCCTTACCGTTCGAGGATATCGCCCTCGGTCGGCACCAGGATCTCGCGCTTGCCGGCATGATTGGCCGGTCCGATCAGCCCCTCCTGCTCCATTCGCTCGATGAGCGATGCCGCACGGTTATAGCCAATGCCGAGACGCCGCTGGATATAGGATGTGGACGCCTTGCCATCACGCAAGACGATCGCCACTGCCTGATCGTATGGATCGTCTGAATCGCTTAGGTTGCCGGTGCCTGCCGGACCACCGCCTGCGCCGGCTTCATCCTCGTCGTCATCAGCCGTAATCGCATCGAGATATTGGGGCGCCCCTTGCGTTTTCAGGTAGGCGACGATGTCTTCGACTTCCGTGTCCGACACGAAGGGACCATGGACACGCTGAATGCGGCCGCCACCCGCCATGTAGAGCATATCGCCCATGCCGAGCAGTTGTTCAGCGCCCTGCTCGCCCAGGATCGTGCGGCTGTCGATCTTCGATGTGACCTGGAATGAAATACGGGTGGGGAAGTTCGCCTTGATCGTGCCGGTAATAACGTCCACGGAGGGGCGCTGTGTAGCCATGATAACATGGATGCCAGCCGCACGCGCCATCTGCGCCAGGCGCTGGACCGCGCCTTCAATATCCTTGCCGGAGACCATCATCAGGTCGGCCATTTCGTCGATGATAACGACGATATAAGGCATCGGTTGAAGGTCGAATTCTTCGGTCTCATAGACGGCCTCGCCCGTCTGGCGGTCGAAGCCGGTCTGCACGGTGCGGGTAAGCACCTCGCCCTTTTCGATCGCCTGCTCGACGCGGCTGTTGAAGCCGTCGATATTGCGCACGCCGATCTTCGACATCTTCTTGTAGCGCTCTTCCATCTCGCGGACGGTCCACTTGAGCGCCACGACCGCCTTCTTCGGATCGGTCACGACCGGCGAGAGGAGATGCGGAATTCCATCATAGACCGACAGTTCGAGCATCTTCGGGTCAATCATGATCAGGCGGCATTTCTCCGGCGTATAGCGATAGAGAAGCGATAGGATCATGGTATTGATTGCCACCGATTTGCCGGAACCGGTAGTACCGGCGACGAGCAGATGCGGCATCTTGGCAAGGTCGGCGACGACCGGCTCGCCGCCGATGGTCTTGCCGAGAGCCATGGCGAGTTTAGCCTTGCTGCCTTCGAAATCCTTGCTGCCGATCATTTCGCGCAGATACACCGTTTCGCGAGTCCGGTTCGGCAACTCGATCCCGATCGCATTGCGACCGGGCACGACGGCAACACGCGCGGCAATCGCGCTCATCGAACGGGCGATGTCGTCGGCCAGGCCGATGACGCGGGACGACTTGATGCCCGGCGCCGGCTCAAGTTCGTAAAGCGTGACGACAGGCCCCGGACGGACATGGATGATCTCGCCCTTGACACCGAAATCCTCCAACACGCCTTCGAGCAGCCGGGCGTTCTGCTCCAGCGCGTCGGCAGAAAGCGATGCATCGCGCGCGATCGCCTTCGGCTCGTTCAGAAGATGCACGGAGGGAAGCTGGAAACCATCAGGTGAAATGAACGACGCCTGGGCTTCGCGGGCGACGCGGGGGCTTGGCTTCGGTGGAGCGGCGGCAGGGACGACGCGAGGTTGGCCACGGCTGGCCTGCGACGCACGGGAGGAGACAAACGGTGCATCGTCGTCGGCCAGAATACCGGCCGGGCGCGGCGGCATGTCATCCATGTCGAACGGCGGGTCGTCGTCGTAATCATCGTCTTCATGGGCCGAGATTGGCGGAGCTGTGACCACACGGCGCGGCGGCACAGCCCGCTCCGCCGGATCATCGAGCGACGGCTCCATGCGACGGCCGGCCGCGGCAGGAGCAGCCTTGGCACGGACCGGCTCGTTCAACATGCCGAACTCGTCCTCGTTGAAATCATAGGGCTGATCGAAGCCGACACGAACCGGAGGCTTGATCCCCGCAAGTCGGCGCAGCCGGGCTTGGGCAATATACCAGTAGTGGGCAATCGCGCCGAAGGCCAAAAAGCCGGCAAAAGCGCCCTCTTCGTCTTCATCGTCGAATTCTTCACGCTTCGGCGGTGCCTTCGTCGCCGCAACGGGCTTGTCGTCGTCTTCCGCATCCTCCTCGAAAGCCTCGCCGACGAGACCGGAAGCAAAAAGCATGAGCCAGATACAGGGAAGCGTGAAGATGCAGCCGAGCACGATCGCCACCATGCCCGTCGGATAGGCTCCCACGAAAAGTGCGGGAAAGCGGAGGATCATGTCTCCGATCACGCCGCCGATGCCGTTCGGGATCGGCCAGGTGGGCGGTGCGGGAAAGCAGCCGAGCGTGGCGGAGGCAAGCAAAGCGCCGCCGCCCCAAGCAGCCAGCCTCGCCGGGACGCGGTCATATTTACGGCCGGAAATGAGCGCCAATGCGAGGGCGAGCACAGGCAGCAGCGCAACGATGCTTGCCAGGCCCAGAAACTGCATCATCAGGTCGGCAAAGGCAGCGCCCGCAAAGCCGAGAATATTGGTGGGCGCGTTGTCGGTGGCGTAGGAGAAGCTGGGGTCTGCGACATTCCAAGTGGCAAGCGCCGCAACGGCAAGCGCCAAGGCGAGGAAAATGCCGAAGCCGACGAGCGCGAGCGCCTGCCTCCACACAAAGGCGGTGAGGGCCAGGCGGGGAGACCGGTTTGCCATAGCCGCTGAACTGCTTCTGCCCATCGTGTCTGTCCGCCGCCTTCTGAACGCAACTCTTCGCGAGTCGGCATGCTGCCGGCCGATTCGCACAATTCCAGTGCAGAGTAGCCTGACGATAGTTAATGCGCCTTTAACCACGATCCAGAGCGCGGGCGCTGAAAACACGAATAAAAAAGCCCGGACCGAAGTCCGGGCGAAGTGCAGCTTCCAAACGGCCGCTGCGACGGGATCGGAGCGGCGGCTGTTGCCGCCGCCAAATACATATCAGGAGTGATAGGCGGCTTCGCCGTGGGTCGAGAGATCGAGGCCTTCGCGTTCGGCTTCGACGCTGACCCGCAGACCGACGACAAGATCGACGATCTTGTAGAGGATGGCCGAACCGATGCCCGACCACAGCAGCGTTACGATGACACCCTTGAGCTGGGCCCAGACCTGGGTCGCCGTGCCTGCATAACCGGCTGCGAAGTCTGCCGTCGAATAATCGACGATGCCTGCGCCACCGAGAGCGGGGTTGACGAACACACCCGTCAGGATTGCACCAATGATGCCGCCGATGCCGTGCACCCCGAATACGTCCGCCGTGTCGTCATAACCGAACTTGTTCTTCACGGTCGATACGAAGAAGTAGCAGATCGGCGAAACGACGAGACCCATGATGACGGCGCCCATCGGGCCGACGAAGCCGGCAGCCGGAGTGATGACGACGAGACCGGCAACCGCACCCGATGCAGCGCCCAGCATGGATGCCTTCCCGCGAGCGAAGGTTTCGACAATCGCCCAGGAAACGATGGCGGCTGCCGTTGCAACGAAGGTGTTGATCATTGCAAGAGCGGCGTAGGCGTTTGCTTCGAGGTTCGAACCGGCGTTGAAGCCGAACCAGCCGACCCACAGAAGCGAGGCGCCGACCATGGTCAATGTCATGGAGTGAGGAGCCATCATGTCCTTGCCGAAGCCGGTCCGCTTGCCGACCATGATCGCACCGACGAGGCCGGCGATACCGGCATTGATGTGAACCACCGTACCGCCAGCGAAGTCTATTGCGCCGAAGCCGAAGATGAGGCCGGTCGGGCCGTCATAGGCGCTCGGGCCGCCCCAGAACCAAACCATGTGGGCCATCGGGAAGTAAACGAAGGTGAGCCACAGGATCGTAAAGAGGATGACGGCCGAAAACTTGATGCGCTCGGCGAAGGCGCCGACGATCAGGGCCGGCGTGATTGCCGCGAACGTCATCTGGAAGCAGACGAAGACCAGTTCCGGGATGGCCGCACCCTTGGTAAAGCTTTCCGAAAGGGTCGTGGTATCGACACCGGCGAGGAACATCTTCGAGAAGCCGCCGACGAAGCTGTTCAGTGAACCGCCATCGGTGAAGGCCAGGGAATATCCGTAGGTAACCCAGATGACGATTGCAACCGCGGCGATCATCATGACCTGCATCAGCACCGACAGCATGTTCTTGGTGCGCACGAGACCGCCATAAAAGAGCGCAAGGCCCGGTACGATCATCAGCAGCACGAGGATGGAAGAGATCAGCATCCAGGTCGTGTCGCCCTTATCTACCGTCATGGCCGGAGCGGCAGCCGCTGCGGCGGGTGCGGCAGTATCCTGCGCGAAGGCAATGGCGGGCGCAAAGGACGCCGCGGCGGCGGCACCCAAACGTCCGAAAATAGAAACCTTGTTGAATTGCATAGCTTAAAAACTCCCCTGTCAGCCGGTGCTTAAAGCGCTTCTGTGTTGGTTTCGCCGGTACGGATGCGCACGGCCTGCTCGATCGAATAGACGAAGATCTTGCCATCGCCGATCTGGCCGGTCTTTGCAGCCGATGCGATCGCATCCACGGCCTTTTCGACGAGGTCTGAGGGGACGGCGATTTCAATCTTCAATTTCGGCAGAAAACTTACTGCGTATTCGGTACCGCGATAGATCTCGGTATGTCCCTTCTGACGTCCGTAACCTTTGACTTCGGTGACGGTCAGGCCCTGGATACCGACAGCCGTGAGGGCTTCGCGCACCTCATCCAGCTTGAACGGCTTGATAATGGCCATCACGATTTTCATCTGGCTTCCCATCCTTTGTTTGCATTCGGCATACGGCCGACTCTCCTCATCGCCGGCAGATCCCGACAGCGACTGGTGGGTTACATTCAAGGGCCGTGCCAGATTCAAATCGAAGCGTAAGACATTGAAATATAAGGGCTCTGGGAAGAATATCTAAGAAACGTGCATTTGGGCCGCGCAGAGGCGCCCAAATAATGTGCATTTTTGAAAAATTGCACAGCTATTGTTCATTTGCCTTTTTCCGAATCAATCCTTCCTGGGCCACGGACGCAATCAGAACCCCGGCACGGGTATAGATGCTGCCGCGGGTCATCCCTCGGGCACCGGAAGCACTTGGGCTGTCCTGCGTATAGAGTAGCCAGTCATCGAAGGTCGCCGGCCTGTGAAACCACATGGCGTGATCGAGGCTGGCTGCCTGTAGGGACGGATCGAAAATCGAAATGCCGTGCGGATAAAGCGAGGCATCAAGCAGGGTCATGTCGGAGAGATAGGCAAGCACCGCGGCCTGATAATGACGATCCGCCGGGACGCTGCCGAGAGTGCGCACCCAGATATCCTGGCGGGGATCGAGCTTGTCCCTGGTCAGGTAGTGAACGAGGGAAGTGGGGCGTATTTCGATCGGTCGTTCCCGGGTCCAGTAACGCCGGACCGATTCGGGCGCATGATCGAGGAAGAGCGCCTTGAACTCCTTCTCTCCCATCAGGTCTTCCGGTTGGGTAACCGAAGGCATGTCGATCTGATGCTCGTAGCCGCCCTCCTCGATCTGGAAGGATGCCGACATGGAAAAGATAGCCTTGCCGTGCTGTACGGCCACCACCCGGCGCGTGGTGAAGCTTGACCCGTTGCGAATGCGCTCCACCTGATAAAGGATCGGCACGGAAGGATCGCCTGGACGCATGAAATAGGCGTGGAGGGAATGCACAAACCGGTCCAGATCGACGGTCCGCTGCGCCGCCATCAGGGCCTGTGCAATCACCTGACCGCCAAATACCCGCTGCCAGCCGGCGTCCGGGCTGACGCCGCGATAGAGGTTTTCCTCCAGCTTTTCGACGTCGAGTGTCTCGATCAGCTGCTCCATAGCGGACGGTGGCTCGATCTGGGGCGACATTATGACGGTCTCCGGCGATAGGAAGCTGCTGCCGGATGGTCTATATGCAGGTCGTGATATTCTCAAGTCTCACGGGAGTTTAGGTAGATGCTGGACATGCTGGTTGTTGGAGGCGGTTATGTGGGTCTCGCCGCCGCGGTCGCCGTCAAACAGGCGGCGCCGCATCTCAATGTCGAGGTGATCGAGGCCGCGCCAGCCGGTGTTTGGGAAAAGGACGAGCGGGCATCCGCCATTATAGCGGCCGCGACCCGCATGCTCGAAGTCTTTGGCCTTTGGAACGAAATCGCGCCGGACGCCCAGCCGATCAACCGAATGATCGTCACCGATAGCCGTACCTCCGATCCGGTGCGGCCTGTTTTCCTGACCTTCGACGGCGAAGTGGAGGAAGGCCGCCCCTTCGCTCATATGGTGCCGAATGTCGCCATGGTCCGCGCGCTGCGAGGAGCCTCAGAGCGCCTCGGCATCGTGATTCGCCATGGACTATCCGCCGCCGGCTTCAAGACCGAAAGCACGCGTTGCACGGTTTCTCTGTCCGATGGGTCCACAATCGAGACAAAACTGCTTGTCGCATGCGACGGCGTTCGTTCGAAGCTGCGCGACATGGCCGGCATCAGAACCGTCACCTGGGACTACGGCCAATCCGGCATCGTCACCACCGTGGCCCATGAGCGGCCGCATGAAGGCGTAGCGGAAGAGCATTTCCTTCCCTCCGGCCCCTTCGCGATCCTGCCTTTGACCAACAACCGATCTTCGCTCGTCTGGACGGAAAGATCGGCGGAAGCCGAGCGCCTGGTCGCTTCAGACGATCTTGTCTTCGAGGAAGAGCTGCAGCGGCGCTTCGGCCACAAGCTTGGCGAATTGCGGGTCGTCGGCGGTCGGCGTGCCTTCCCGCTCGGCCTGACGCTTGCGCGCGCATTCGTGGCGCCGCGCCTTGCCCTTGCGGGCGACGCCGCGCACGGCATTCATCCGATTTCCGGTCAGGGGCTCAACCTGGGTTTCAAGGACGTCGCAGCCTTGGCGGAAACAGTGGTGGAGGCAGATCGCCTTGGCCTCGATATCGGCGCGTTGAACGTACTGGAGCGTTACCAGTCCTGGCGGCGGTTCGATACGTTCCGCATGGGCGTGACCACCGATGTCCTGAACCGGCTGTTTTCGAACGACATCACTCCCATCCGAATCGCTCGCGACTTCGGGCTCGGGATCGTCGACCGGATGCCGCAGCTGAAGAACTTTTTCATTCACCAGGCTGCGGGGAAGACAGGCGACGGCGGGCCGAGACTGCTTGCCGGCGAAGCAATCTGACTTTCCGCCTCGAGAAAGAAGTATCAGTCCTCGATCTTGCGAGCCTCGGAAACCAGCATAATGGGGATGCCGTCGCGGATCGGATAGGCTAGCCGCACCCGTTCGGAGATCAACTCGTTGGTCTCCCGGTTGAACGAGAGGCGGCCCTTGCTCAGCGGGCATACGAGCAGGTCGAGGAGTTTGGGGTCCACCTTGCTGAGCTTCTCGTCCATGATTTTCCCTACTGCAGAATGGTATCCGAATCGCTGGAGCCCCGCGCCAGAAAGATTTCCGTAATCGCGATCAGCGTTTCCGCCCGGGTCTTCAGATCGGGCGCTTCAAGCAAAGCCTGCTTTTCGGCTGGACCGAAGGGCGACATCATCGACAGCGAATTGACGAGGGTGCGATTGCCGGCGCGTTCGATGCTTTCCCAATCCGCTTCCAGCTTGTTGGCGTCGAGATAGGCGCGAAAGACCCGCAGGAGCTCAGTTCGGTTGACCGAACCCTCATCGTCCTCCACCGACAGGTCGGTCATGAAGGGCGCAATCCTGAAGGTACGATAAGGATGGCCCTGCCCCATCTCCTCCAGCAACCGGAAGCGGCAAGCGCCGCTGATGGAGGCGATGTAGCGGCCATCGCCAGTTTCCGCGAAAGAGGTGATGCGACCGATGCAGCCGACATTTGACAGCGCGGGCCGTGGGCCTTCCACCGGTTCGCCGCTCTCCATCAGCGAAGGCTGGACAATGCCTATCAGCCGGTGCGAGGCGAGCGCCGCATCGAACATGGCAAGATAACGCGGTTCGAAAATGTTGAGCGGCAGTTGACCACCCGGCAGAAGCAGCGCACCTGTCAGCGGAAAGACGGGAACTGCTTCCGGCAAATCCTCCCGCTTCAGATATCTTGCATTTCCCACATGCATGGGTCCGACACCTCCCAGACCACTCTCGCAGTCGCCATCATCTGCTTTCGCAAGTTATGTGGGGCGGTTGCCTTGGAACGCAAGACCAAACAGGCCGGCGCGGCGGCGGTTATGAAAATAGAATCGAAGAAAGCTTTCGGCGGGCAGCAATGGTGGCCGGATCCTTCGGACCCCAGACGTCAAAGAACTGCAGAAGCTGGCGGCGGGCTCCGTCGTCGTCAAAGCTGCGGTCCTTGCGCATGATCATCAACAGATGCTCGGCTGCTTCCTCACGCTGCCCCTGTACATTCAGAATCTTGGCGAGCTTCATGCGCGCCTCGTGATTGTCCGGATGCAGCGCCAGATCGTGTTCGAGAGCAAGGGGATCTCCGAGCTTTCGGGCCTCCTCGATCTGCTCGAGCTTCTTGGCAACAGCCTGAATGGCCGCATCCTTTGCAAGATCTTCCGGAATGGAGGCGAGCATCTGGCTGGCGCGCGCCGTCTCGCCCATGGCGATCAGGCATTGCATCATTCCGCCGGCGGCCTTCGCATTTTCCGGATCGGCCTGGAGGACCGCGCCGTACAGCTGCGCGGCATCCTGGATATTTCCTTCGGCAAGCAGTGTTTCAGCTTCGCCAAGCACGGATTCGATTTCCGCGGCCTGATCCGCGCCGGCAGGTCCGGCAATGCGATCGATGAACTGTCGCACCTGACTTTCCGGCACCGCCCCCATAAAACCGTCTACCGGACGGCCGTCGACGAAGGCAATGACGGCGGGAATCGACTGGATGCCGAGCTGGCCCGGGATCGACGGGTGGTCGTCGATGTTCATCTTGACGAGCTTGACCCGGCCCTGGGCTTCATTGACAACTTTCTCGATTACCGGAGTGAGCTGCTTGCAGGGGCCGCACCAAGGCGCCCAGAAGTCCACGAGAACCGGCTGACGCCGCGATTCTTCGATGACATCCTTGCTAAAGCCGGCGGTGGTGGTGTCCTTGATGGCAGAATCTGCTGCCGGTTGAACGGCAGGCGCCGCACCATAATTCGCCGAAGCAGTCATTTGGCCGCCATAGGCGCCGGCACCATAGGGATTGTCTCTGCCGCTCATGAATGCTCTCCCGGAAAGCTTTGTCTATTGGGCTCGTCGCTCGCAAAGATCGTATGTCAGTCCGTCACTTTCAAGACAAGCGGCGTGTGGCCAGTCGCCTCAAGAAATCGGATAAGGTCGTCGCGGCCAATCGACGTCGTGGCGTCATTGGATAGCGGATGACCATTGATGACGTCGTGCTTCATCAAGTCCTCATCAAGCACGAAGGTAACATTTCGACCCGCATCGTTGAAGGCGCCGAATACGGTGACTGCTCCAGGAACGACGCCGAGATATTCCATCAGCTTTTCGGGCCTGCCAAAGGAGACCCGGCCCGAAGCGCCGATAACCTTGTGAACCGTCTTCAGATCGACCGTCGCACGCTCCTCAACGGTCAGAACAAAATACTGATCCTTCTTGTCCTTGACGAAGAGGTTCTTCGTGTGGCCGCCCGGGATTGCGTCTCGCAGGCTCTCGGATTCGGCAACGGTAAAGACCGGCGGGTGGCTTTTGGTCGAATGGGGGATGTTGAGGCTATCAAGGAAACGGAAGAATTCCGCGGCGGTCTTCGGCGCTGTTTCAGTCATTTTGTCGAGAACTGGCTCTGTTGGTGGGCGACAAATTATAACCTTAATGTCCGGCCTGGCCAAGCCGAGGCAATGGGGCCGGGCAGCGGCAGTTCGGCGAATCCGAAATTTTTCTTCACCCCAACCGTCATTTCCCTGTTGCATTTGAAAAAAGTCTAGGCCATATAGCGCCCGTCGCCGGCAACGAGCCGCGACCCACGGTCCAGCGAACTACCCCGGACCGGCGGATTGATGAGCGGGTGTAGCTCAGGGGTAGAGCACAACCTTGCCAAGGTTGGGGTCGAGGGTTCGAATCCCTTCGCCCGCTCCAGTTTACCAAATGTCCATACCGGAGATGGGGTATTCGGCTTTCGCCTCATCTTCCACGGTGATGCAGGAGGTGCTGCGCTTCGAGCTGATGATAAAACGTGGTCTGTC
>NZ_SMCL01000038.1:0-20994 GCF_004343065.1 Neorhizobium sp. S3-V5DH | reverse complement strand
TTCCAGACGGTGGCGCGGGCGCTCGATTCCGAACAGTCGGGGCTTTCCTTCAGCCAGCACCATACCGGCCGGCCTTTGTTGACGCCGGACGAGGTCCGCAACATGGCCGAGCAAAACCAATTGCTGTTTCTGGCAGCACGGCGTCCGATCGTCGCGCGCAAGCTGCGGTATTACGCCGATGCGGAGTTCAGGGGACGATATGATGCAATCTGAACCGCGACGCCTTCGACCGATCTGGCGCGAAGGCCCAGGCAGCATGCTCGGCACAGCATCCCAACGCGACCGCCGGATCTTCAACCAGCTGGCGGGCGGTCTTCCGGTTGTATATCCTTGACGGATCAAACCGAGGATGATGATTGACGGGCATGTCAGGCACTGGTTTGCGAGCGGTGCTTTTCTTAAAAGGATACGGCACGACGAATGGATACGAGCGGTGGCGTGACTGACAACGAAGCCTTGAACCATCTTCCTGAGCGCAAGCGGCGCGAGCTTTCGCGCGCCTTGAAAATCATCTTCGACGAATTCGATGTCGCTCAGCAGTCAAAGCTTTCGGAAAAACAGAAGGCGGGGCGGATCCTGAAGGTCATTTTGTTTGGTTCCTATAGCCGCGGCGGCTGGGTAGAGGACCACAAGAGCGGCTACCGTTCCGACTACGATATCCTTGTTGTCGTCAACATGCATAGCGTCGCGGAAGAAAACGAGCTCTGGCATGACGTGTCCGATCATTTCTTACGCGAGCTATTGGTGACAAAGACGATCGAGACGCCGGTCAATGTCATCGTTCACACGCTGCAGGACGTGAATGATCAGCTGGCACGCGGACGACCGTTCTTCATCGACATCATCCGTGACGGCATCATGCTCTATGAGAAGGAAGGGCACCCGTTTGTGGCGCCGAAGCCGGTCGGTGAAGAGGAGGCCTTTGAGGAAGCAAAAGGTTATTTCGATGGATGGTATCCGGACGCGATCGAATTCTATCTCGGCGCCGAATTCTATCGAGAAAGGAACAATTTTAAACTTGCCGCCTTCAATCTCCATCAGGCGACTGAACGCCTCTATCACTGCCTCCTTCTCGTGCTCACTCTCTACAGCCCAAAGTCACACCGGCTGAAGTTTCTCCGATCTTCGGCAGAAAGACTTGAGCCGCGGCTGATCGAGGCATGGCCAAGGGACACAAAATTTGCCCGCCGCTGCTTTGAGCGGCTCGATCGTGCCTATGTCGACGCTCGATATTCCCGCCACTACCAAATTACCGAGGAAGAACTCCGCTGGCTGATCGAACGGATCCATGTGCTCCAGGGACTCGTCGAGAAGATCTGCAGGGAAAAGCTGGAGGGATAGGCATCAAAGCCACTCCGCATATTGACCGGTTTGGAAGCTTCGTGACCGACGGCAAACATTGTGGAAATAGATCTCGCACTAAACCGGTGGCAGTGTAGACCCCGAAAATGCGAGCGACGAACCTTCACCGACAGGTTGTCCGAGATTGCTTCTCCCTACATGCGACGAACTGAATGGATGGCTGAGATTGTCGGCTTGATTGGCCACAGGATGGGTGGTCGCCCGAGTGAAAACTCGACGTCCTCGGAAGGGCGGGCCATCCCATAACCAACAGACAGTAGTAGTAGCCCGCGGAACCAGCGAGGCCCGCAAGCGCGAAACTCAGACAGCGAAGAAAGTGCATAGCGGCAATCTAGGTGAGATTCGTCTCATCCTGATTGCCGCGCTATAGAAGAAAGCCCAATTTGCCATCAAAAGGTACATTGCGGCGGTTCAACCGGTAGGTGAGGCCTCGCCACCTGTCAAAGTGCCGTGATGACTGCCCTGCGGCTTAGCCAGGACGCGGAAGAGCTTCGCGACTGCGCCTGCCCGGGCCTGCAGGCCGAGGATCAATCTCCGTCCGGCTTTTGAGATCGCCCATCGCGCCCTGGAAAGTTCATCTTGCCTACAAGATTTGTATAGAAGCGCGGACCGACGAGGCGTACCTGCTTTCCAACGACGTCTATGATGTAACGATGTTTGTCGGTAGCTGAAGCAGTGGGCTGCCTCGGCCAACTGTCCTCAGATCCGGCCTGTGCTGGAGATGTGACGTTCGACAGGACAGCGAGCGCAAGCATGGTCAGAAGTATGCCGAACCTGCAATTCATAGCTCCCTCCGTTGGGCTCAGGGTTTGGGTGAGCCCCCGATCCGATCGATACTGTGCACAGAGGGAACTTTTTCTGCTGGCTTGGGTGAGTCAACACGAGGCAGGTCGATTTGGACCCGAACCGTCATCTTTTGCGGGCGCCTTCCCTCCCGATGCATCAGAAAGACGATCGTACAGTTCTGTCGGCCATCCTCCACAGACAGCAGTTGACCTGGCGTCTCCATCAAGACTGCTTTGGCGGCGGCGGAACAATTCAGCCGGTCATCAGCGTGGGCTGGCGATAAAACGAGCCCTGCGAGACAAGCAGGTGTAAACCACCGCACATTTGCTGGCCTGCGAGTTGACCTCACGTGGAAGAGCTCCCCGCTAATGGATCCTGGTAATTTTCTGAAATTCATCCGGTTCGAAGAGGGCGTTGCAAATTTCCTCGATCATCAGGCGCGTGGCATTTGCAACAGGAGCCGAAAGCGCCTCTCCTCGCCGAGCAGCATTTGCCAACCGAAGTATCCCTTCAAGCTCGATCGGATTTTCGATCAGCCCGTCTAGTTTTTCCTCGATGTCAGTTGGCAGGAAGGGGGATGTTAGATCTCCATTCTGGTCTACCAAGCCGCGTTCGCTCAGTTTGCGTTCGAGCAGCAAACCCAGTTTCATCACTTCTGCGATGTCGTTCATTGTTTCCCCCCCAGCGATGCCCCGGCATCGCATTTTGCAACTATGTCAGCTCTCTCCCTCAACCAACAAAGCTCGCTGCAGCCGGCGACCTAAAGCCTCCTTAAAGTTACCATTATATCACGACATGATATAAATTCCAATCACACGTCTATCACGAAACCTTCAGCGACCATCTATCTGCACCACCGCATCATCGTCTCAGCAGGATGCCCAGGGAGCGAGGTGAGAAGGTTCTTCCGTTAGAGACAGCTTAGCGATGTCTCCGACATGTTAGCGATTGATTTGAGCGGTCCGCAGGGCATCCTCAAATTTCTCGCGGGCCAAGTCCGGGCAGCCTCGTCCGTCCAGCGCAGCCAAGATGGCCTCTGATGCGCTCGCAAAGTTCATGTCTTTGTTAGGCGGCCAACCGTGAAGCATGAAATCCCACGCTGCTCGTGGTCCGAAAATCAGCAAACCATGCACATCCACCGGCCGATCCCATATAACGTTTTTCATGTTTCCCCCCAAAAGTTTCCGCCGAGATGAGATGATGTGCGCCGCGGCAGATACTTGCTCCAAGCAACCGTTCAGCGGCAAATGCTCGTTACCGGCGGTAGGTCCGGGAAAGAGCGCAAAGGGTCACGGCAAGCGATCTCGAAACCGTCAAAGTTCATTGGCAGGGGCCGCATGCTTGCCGCGAAGAAAGCGGATCTCGTCCCATATGATCGAGCCACTGCGGTCGACCTCCGCGCTCCAGACACGATTGCCGAAGCGACATTGAATTCGTTTTTCGTCCTCGTGTTCCGAAGCGCTTTTCTGGACGGCAATCTTAACCAATCCGAGGGCAAAGTATCGGTCGAACTCTTCATGGGACAATCCGAATTGAGACGAAATTTTGCCCGGATCACAAGGCAGATTATTGAGCGATGACACCAAAGTAATACCCCTTCAAATGTCGCGCGACGTGTAGCCGCCCCTTTTTGCCGCAGGGATAAGAAATAGGGCCCGCAAGAATGACAGGTCTAATGTCTGCGAATTCCACCTGAGGCCGTCCATGCCCAGGCTCTTCCCTCCCGCGGACAATCACAAGATATATCACAATGTGATATAATTAAAGGACTTTTTGAATGTCTGTCACCGATGGATTTGAGACCGAGGTCGATCTGCCGCTGGGAATATATGAGGGACTCGCAGGCTTCCGTCTTGCTATGCGGCGGTTTCTCGCTTTCAGTGAAGCGGCGCTCGCAGACGCCCAAGTCACTTCCCAACAATATCAAGCTATGCTGGTGGTCAAAACCGGGCCGGCCGGCCGGATAAGAATCAGGGAACTCGCCGAGCAAATGTTGATGCCGCATAATGGCGCGGTGCAACTGGTCGATCGCCTTTCAGCAGCGGGGTTCGTGGAACGTACCCCCTCGGAACGTGACAAGAGAAGCGTTCTCGTTTCACTGACGGTGAAGGGGGAGCAGGTATTGCAGAAGCTGGCTCGCATTCATGTGGGAGGTATGCTTGCGAATGAGCCTCTTTTAGCCGACTCCCTGGCTCGGCTCCGGAATCTGGCGTTACTGACGTGACTCCAGCGAACATTTCTGCAACCGGATCGGTGGCAGTCCCCGGGACGAAAATACTGCGAAAGCCGGCCACGCCTCCAGACCGACTGGCAGCACTATCGTGTCGAAACCCATACTGTATAGTCCACTCGTGGGATGGGACCGGTAACCTGTCTGGGGTGCCCGAAACCATAATGCACATGGGCATGACGTACTCGCCATGGAGGAGAACGGGCGATTGTGGATAGATCGGCCTCCAAGCTCAGGCAGGTCGTGCGGCCGATACCATAAACACAGATACGCTGCGCCGTCTCGGCATCGACGAGTTCGAGCGTGCTATCGTCGGCATCGGAACCGATAATGAAGCGAGCCTGATGACGGTTTTTGCTTGAGTGACCTGTGGGTGTCCGGCATTTGGGCGAAAGTGGTGTGCCAAGACACGGTAGGCTCCTGACTGTCAATCGGCCAGTCCATGGTCCATGCGTTTGCCAAAGAAGAAGATGCCGTCAGATTGGGGTCTTCCTGACTTTTGTGTGGAGCTCAGCCATTTTTATGGGTATCATCCGCGCTCTCAGAAGCTCCGATCCAGCTCTGCCGTACATTGCGCGCTTAATCGTCTTCAAACGGTTGATCTGACCTTCCGCCTGACCGTTGCTCCAGGGCAGATCGATGGCGTTCGCGCTCAGGTAACCTCGCCTCCGTCCAAACATTATTCGTTCAGACGATCAACCAAACGCTTCATGAGATCCATTCGTTCATGAAGAATCGCCACGATGAGGGCGCGCATTCTCTCGAGGCAGACAAAAGACATAGTGGTGTCGGCATCGCGCCATTCGTAACGCGGGATAAAGCGCGCGCTCATATCCTTGAACGGACCTTTGCCCTCGGCAAGGTTTGCGATACCTCGCTCCAAACCCGAAACGTAGCGGCGTACCTGGGCAGCACCCCATTGCGCACGTGTGTAGCGGATGACCGAACGTAGATCCGATTCCGCCTCCGCGGTAAGAATGTAGGCCGTCAAGCACGACCTTCGGCAATCTCCTCTTCGAGGATCTCACCTACGGTTTTGGTCGACAGTCTTCCGACGAGCCCCTCATTGACGCGCGTGTTCATCAACGTCTTCAACTCCTCCCAGGCTCGTTCTCCATCTGTGTCACCGGGAAAGAGGCGCTCAAGTGCATACTGCTTGATCGTCTTGCCCTGCAAAGCGGCCAGCGCCTTTAGGCTTTGATGTTGTTGGTCCGTTATATCGATCGTCAATCGGCTCATCTAACGTCCTCCTCAACTGAGAAAACCCACATTAACACATATGTGGGTATATGGCCACCGCCGATACCTCTGATCTTATATCGCTTGGAGGGATCTGCTCTTTCGAAGAAGACGCCGATCCGCCCTATCTACCTCTGCTCGAGCACAACCCAGAGCGGTCGCTAGACGTGTGCGTGCAGTTGAAGCGAATTGAACGTGCACCCGTAATGTTGTTTTCCTCACTGATCGCCACTTCAATGACTTAGCGAAATCGGGATCTCTCGAAGCATGCTCGACAAGACAGCAAAATACACATTCGCTTGAGATTCTGGTGCTCTGCGACTTACCTCACCGCGTCGCCTCACCGAATGTGAGGTGGAAGCCGCAGTGCATACTAACTGCAGATAATGATCTTCGTGTTTCGTGTTTGAGACCAAGACAATCGGTGCAGCACTGGTCTGCGACAATGCTCCTCCGAGACGCCAGCAAAACTGAGACAGTGTGTTATGCTTACGAGGTAGGCCCGCCACGCTCGCGCTTTGGGGTTTGCGCCGTCACACGGCGTCGGCAACCGCCTAGAAGCCCACTTAGCCTTTGACGTCGGATCGAGGTTAAGGACGCTACGTTTATGGTCGGTTCATGATGGGAAGAGCGAGGTTCACGTTCATCGTCCTGATTTCCTACGCCATTCGGCAAATAGCGACAGGTTGTCCTCCTCGGTCGCAGGGTAGAGCCCGATAATCGTGTGGCCCGCCTTCACCCGCTCGACGACGAAATCCTCGTAAGCGGTCATCTCCACTGCCTCGTCGGCGATCTCGTCGGCAATTTCCGCCGGAATGACGATGACGCTGTCGTCGTCGCCGACCATGATGTCGCCCGGAAAGACGGCAACGTCTCCGCAGCCGATCGGCACGTTAATGTCGATCGCCTCATGCAGTGTCAGGTTCGTCGGGCTCGAAGGGCGGTGGTGGTAAGCCGGCATATCCAGTTCGCCGATCGTCATCGCATCACGAAAGCCGCCGTCGGTGACCACCCCTGCCCCGTCGCGCACCATCAGCCGGGTGATGAGGATATCGCCGGCTGATGCCGCCCGCGCGTCCTTGCGGCTGTCAATGACGAGTACAGAACCTTCCGGGCAGGTTTCGATCGCATGGCGCTGCGGGTGTTTGGGATCACGGAACACCGTCATCGGATTGCGATCCTCGCGTGCCGGTATGTAGCGCAGTGTGAATGCCGGACCGACCATGTTTCGGCCCTTCGGTCGAACCGGTCGCACATCCTGGATCGTCTGGTTCTTCAGGCCGCGCTTGTAGAGTGCCGAGCACAGCGTCGCGACGGATACGCCCATCAGTTTTTCACGGGTTGCGGGGTTCATTGTCTCTCCTTGGCGCTTGCTCAGGTGGTGAGCGGTTCCGGCGCCTCACAGAAGCAATCGCACATCTGCGGCACACCATAGCTTGACTCTCCAAAACACAACAGATATGTCAAGTCGAATTCTGATATCTCAGTTTGGCAATTGATATGTCTAGCTCACTTGAATTTCCATCGCTGCCTTTGTCTGACCTCGTGATACCGCAGGATCTGCCGGTGGGCGGGAACATGACAAACCGAATCCATGCTCTGCTTCGCAAACTGATTGTCGAGGTAAAGCTGCTTCCGGGGCGCGCACTGTCGGAAAAGGAAATCGCCGCACTGCTGCATGTCAGCAAGACACCGGTGCGCGAAGCGATCATCCGCCTTGCAGAAGAAGGTTTCGTCACGGTCGTACCGCAGGGCGGCACCTATATTTCGCCGATCGACGTGCAGCGCTACATGGAAGCTTGCTTCATCCGCTTCAAGCTTGAAGAAGGCGCCGCCATCGAAGCGACCAAACGGCATTCGCTGGAAGATATTGCGCGTTTGAAAACCTGCCTTTCCCAGCAGCGCACAGCTGCGCAGGACGAGGAATTCACCGACTTCTTCCTGCTTGACGAAGAATTTCACCGAACGATCTTTGCTGCAGCCCGCCTGCCCGGCGCCTGGAGCGTCGTCAATCAGGCCAAAGGCGAAATGGACCGGATGCGCCACCTGAAGCGCGTTTTTGCGGTCCGCCGCACCGAAAAGGTGATCGAAGAACACGCAGCGATCGTCAACGCGATCGAGTCCGGAAATGTGGAGGCCGCTCGCGAAGCCATCCAGCGGCATCTTGGCTCGCTTGAATCCAAGATCGCAGAACTCTCTAAGAACCCGAAAATCTGGACCTTCATCGAACAGGTCAACACGCGCGTCACGAGGAAGCGTGTGTCACGAGGAGCCAAGGCCCCCGCCTGACGGAACATTCAAGGCTTTGAGGAGGGGCCTTTCATGTCTGCAGTTCAAATCAACGACGTCGTCAAGCGCTACGGCGCTCTCGAAGTTGTCCATGGCATCAATCTTTCCATTCAGCCGCAGGAATTCGTGGTTCTCGTCGGACCTTCGGGATGCGGAAAATCCACCACACTGCGCATGCTTGCCGGGCTGGAAGATATCTCCGACGGCACCGTCTCCATCGATGGCCGGGTGGTCAACAAGATCGCCCCGAAAGACCGCGACGTTGCGATGGTCTTTCAGAATTATGCCCTCTACCCGCACCTCAACGTGGCGGAAAACATTGCCTTCGGCCTGCGGGTCAGAGGCGAAAAACGGGATGTGATCGACAAGGCCGTCGCGGAAGCGGCCCAGATCCTCAGCCTGACCGAATACCTGGCGCGCAAGCCTGCAGACCTTTCCGGCGGCCAGCGTCAGCGCGTGGCGATGGGGCGCGCCATCGTCCGCCGGCCCAAGATTTTCCTCTTCGATGAGCCCCTCTCAAACCTCGATGCCAAGCTTCGCACCCATATGCGCGCCGAGATCAAATTGCTCCACAAACGAATGCAGGCGACCAGCGTCTACGTCACGCACGACCAGGTGGAGGCGATGACGCTTGCCGACCGCATTGTCATCATGAATGGCGGCGATATCGAGCAAGTCGGCTCGCCGATGGAAGTGTTTCTCGAGCCGGCAAACACATTCGTCGCCAGCTTCATAGGCTCGCCACCGATGAACCTTCTCGACGCGGTGATCGAAAAGCGGGATGGCCGTGTCAGCGCGATACTGTCAGGCAATGCCGGACAGCGCCTCACCATTCCCGAAGCCTTCGCGAAGGGCGCCACAGAGGGGCAGACGATCAAGCTTGGCCTGCGCCCCGAAATCATGTCGGTTAAAACCGGCGATGGTCGGGAAGTTCTGAATTGCAGCATCGATCTCGTGGAGCCCCTCGGCGCCGAAGCTCTGCTTCATGGCAATGCCGAAGGTCAATCCTTCATTGCCAAGGCAGAAACACTCTATGCTGATCATGCCCTTAACGGCGTGACCCAACTCGGCATCGACACGACGCGCATCCAGATCTTCGACGCGACAACCGGTCGGTCACTCAAAGCCGCAGGCGGGTCGCGCTCATGAAACAGACCTATCAGGAACGCCTGCATAATCTGTGGGGAGACGTGCGCCGTGACTGGCAGCTCTATCTCCTGCTTGCGCCGATGGCCATCTGGTTTGCACTCTTTCTCTACAAGCCGATGTACGGTCTGGTCATCGCTTTCCAGGACTTTTCGATTTTCCGCGGCATCGAGAAAAGCCCATGGGTCGGTTTTGCGAACTTCGTGGAGCTATTCCAAAACGACATGTTTGTCCGTGCCTTCTGGAACACAATAGCCATCAGCGGCCTCGGACTGATCTTCGCGTTTCCCGTGCCGATCATTCTGGCGCTGATGTTCAACGAGGTTCAGAACGAGGTTGGTCGTCGCTGGGCGCAGACGATAGTGTACCTGCCGCACTTCATTTCGGTGGTCATCGTTGCGGGCATTGTCATCAACTTCCTTTCGCCTTCCATCGGCATCGTCAATCTGTTCCTGAAGGGGATAGGTCTGGAGCCGATCTATTTTCTCACCCAGCCGGAATGGTTCCGACCTGTCTTCATCGGTTCGTCGGTCTGGAAAGAGTCGGGTTTCGAGTCGATCGTCTATCTGGCCGCGATCGCCGGTGTCAGCCCGACCCTTTACGAATCCGCCCGTGTCGACGGCGCCTCGCGCTGGCAGATGATGTGGCGCATTACCCTGCCCTGCATCCTGCCGACGATCGTGATCATGCTGATCATCCGTATCGGCAATCTGGTCGAGGTCGGGTTCGAATACATCATCCTTCTCTATCGCCCATCCACCTATGAGTCGGCCGACGTCGTCTCGACATTCATCTACCGCACCGGCCTGCAGGGGACCCAGTACGACCTAGCAACAGCTGCCGGCCTGTTCAATGCGGTCATCGCTTTCGTCCTTGTCTATTCGGCAAATCGTATCAGCCGGAAAGTCTCGTCGACGTCGCTTTGGTGAGGAGCTGAAGATGAAGAGTTTCAATCTCTATTCCCGCGGCGACAAGATCTTTGGCTGGGCCAACGCCATTCTTTTGAGCCTGTTCGTCCTGTCTACGCTTTATCCCTTCATCTACGTCGTCGCTGTCTCGATTTCCTCAGGCGCGGCCGTGACTGCCGGGCGCGTAACGCTCTGGCCGGTCGACGTCACTCTGGCTGCCTACGAGCACGTCCTGTCCGACAGGATGTTCTGGATCGCCTACGGCAACACCTTCATCTACACGTTCGGCGGCACCTTCATGAGCCTGCTGATCATGATCCCGGGAGCCTATGCGCTGTCACGCAAACGTCTGCGCGGTCGGACGTTTTTCAATATCGCGATCGCCTTCACGCTCTGGTTCCATGCCGGCATGATCCCGTTCTTCCTCAACATGCGGGATCTCGGCCTGCTCGACAGCCGTTTCGGCATCATCATCGGCTTCGCGGCAAGCGCCTTCAACGTCATCCTGTTGCGCAACTTCTTTGAAGCGGTGCCGAAATCCTTTGAGGAAGCCGCCAAGATGGACGGGGCCAGCGAGCTGCAGTTGCTCTGGAAGGTCTTCATTCCACTTTCCAAACCGGCCATCGTCACCGTGGCGCTGTTCTGCATCGTCTCGCGCTGGAACGGTTATTTCTGGGCAATGGTTTTGCTGCGTGGCGAAGAAAAGATCCCGCTGCAGGTCTACCTGAAGCGGGTGATCGTCGATCTCAATTCGAACGACGAATTCGCCTCGAGCCTGCTGACGGCACACTATTCGTTCGAGACGGTGACCTCCGCGATCATGATCGCGTCGATCATCCCCGTCCTCATCATTTACCCCTACGCGCAGAAGTATTTCACTAAGGGAATTCTGCTGGGCGGAGTGAAAGAGTAGCTGCACAAGGGAGGAGAACCTGTGACAAAACTACGAAAAGGCGCGCCCCTTCTGGCGTTCATGACAGCCATGACAATGGCCTTGCCCGCCTCCGCTCAGGATGCCGGCAAGATATCCGAAGACCCTCTGGAACTGACGATCCATTTCCACTTCCGCGACAAATACGTTTATTCGGAAAAGTGGCCCGTGGAGCAGAAGGCCGCAGAGATCACCAATATCCACGTCCGCAACGTCGCATCGCTGGCGACGACCAGCAGCCGCGATGCCTTCAACCTGCTGATCGCATCAGGCGATCTTCCGGACATTGTCGGCGGCGATGCGAACGGCGGATTGAAGGAGGACTTTATCCGCTACGGGCTGGAAGGTGCGTTCATTCCGCTCGACGACCTGATCGAGGAAAATGCCCCGAACCTCAAGGCGTTCTTCGACAGTCACAAGGACATCCGCAACGCGATTTCCGGACCGGACGGCAAGCTCTACTTCATACCCTATGTGCCGGATGGCAAATACTCTCGCGGCTGGTTCATCCGCCAGGACTGGCTCAACAAACTTGGACTGAAACAGCCGGAAACGCCTGAAGAGGTCTACGAGGTTCTCAAGGCTTTCCGCGACAAGGATCCCAATGGAAACGGCAAGAAGGACGAGGTTCCGTATTTTGCTCGCGAGGAAATCGATGCCGTCCGCCTTATCAATCTGTGGGACGCGCGCGTTTCCGGGTCGGAGCGCTATGGCGACTTCGCCGTCTATGACGGACAGCTCCGTCACCCTTGGGCCGAGGAGAACTACAAGACCGGCATTTCGAATGTGGCCAAGTGGTACAAGGAAGGCCTGATCGACAAGGAGATCTTCACCCGCGGCGCCCGCTCGCGCGAATATCTTCTGGGTAACAATCTCGGCGGCATGACCCATGACTGGTTTGCCAGCACCTCGACCTATAACGACGCCTTGTCGCCAAAGATCGAAGGTTTTGCGCTGAAGCCTATGCTGCCGCCCAAGACGGCTTCCGGCCAGCGGTTCGAGGATTCCCGCCGACTGCGCGTCCAGCCTGTCGGATGGGCGATCTCTGCCACAAACGAACATCCCGTCGAAACGATCAAGTATTTCGATTTCTGGTTCTCCCAGCAGGGGCGCCTGCTGTCGAATTTTGGTGTCGAGGGAAAGACCTACGACATGGTCGACGGCAAGCCGCAGTTCAAAAAGGAAGTGCTGGATAACAAGGATCCGGTCAACGCCCAGCTCTGGGCGGTGGGCGCACAGGTCCCGCGCGGATACTGGATGGACTATGAGTACGAGCGCCAATGGACCAACAGGATCGCGCTTGAAGGCATCGACCTCTACGACAGGTGCAATTGCCTCAAGGACGAATTCATGGGCGTCTCGTTGAACGCCGATGAGAAGGCGACCTTCGACCGCTACTGGCCGGGCCTTCTCACCTACATGACCGAGATGCAGCAGACATGGGTGCTCGGAGCCCAAGACGTCAATACCGGTTGGGATGCTTACAAGAAGCGACTGACGGCTCTCGGTTATGACGAGGTCATCAAGAGCATGCAGTCCGGCTACGACCGCCAATACAAGGCGGCCCAATAATCCTTCGATCGTGATGGCGGCCCTGTCGCCGCCATCCTTTTTCCTTTTGATTTTTATAGGAGTTAGAGCGCAATGCGCCCCTCTGCCTCGGCCATCGCCAGACAAGCTCATCTCGATGAACCCCGACCGGGTTCCTTGACCATTGGCTACGTGCCGAGCGAGCAAACCCCGCCCACCGAAAACCCGCCGCGTTTTTCCTGGCTTCCCGATATCGACGACGGTGCGCGCTATGTGCTGCGCATCTCGACCGACCCCGAATTTGCCGATGCCAAGACGCGCATGTTCGAAGACCTCGCCTGGAATTTCTTCACCCCGGACGAAGTGCTGCCGGAAGGCAATTATCATTGGTGTTATGCGCTCTGGGACCAGACCGCCGCAAAACCCCTGTCGAACTGGAGTGCGGTGCGCAGTTTCGAGATCACCGCCGCGCTTCCAAAAACGCCCTTGCCTGGCAGAGCAGCCCGCCACGCTGCGGCCCATACGAGCCATCCCAGGCTCTGGCTCAACCCCGAGCAACTGAAATCGTTTTCGCAAGCCGTAGACGCAGACCCGAACCATTGCGGATGGTCCGAATTCTTCGAGAAATCCGTAAAACCCTGGCTCGACCGGCCCCTCATGCCGGAACCGCAGCCATATCCCAACAACGTCCGCGTCGCGACGCTCTGGCGGCAGATGTATATCGATTGCCAGGAGGTGATCTACGCCATCCGCCATCTGGCGATTGCCGGCCGCGTTCTGAGACGAGAAGATCTCCTTGATGCGTCGCGCGATTGGCTGCTCTCGGTTGCCGCATGGGATCCGAATGGTGCCACCTCCCGCGCCTATAACGACGAGGCCGGTTTCCGCGTCGTCGTCGCGCTGGCATGGGGATACGACTGGCTCTACGACCATCTGAGCGAGAAAGAACGGGAGACCGTTCGCACCGTCCTGCTGCGCCGTACCCGCGAAGTCGCAGACCATGTGATTGCCCACGCGCGCATTCACGTGTTCCCTTATGACAGTCATGCGGTGCGTTCGCTTTCTGCAGTGCTCACACCGGCCTGTATTTCGCTTCTGGGTGAAAGCGATGATGCCGGCGAATGGCTCGACTATACGGTCGAATTCCTCGCAACACTCTATTCCCCCTGGGCGGGCACCGACGGCGGCTGGGCGGAAGGTCCGCATTACTGGATGACCGGCATGGCCTATCTCATCGAGGCCGCCAACCTGATCCGCTCCTATATCGGTTATGACCTCTACCAGCGGCCTTTCTTCCAGAACACGGGCCGGTTCCCGCTCTACACCAAGGCGCCCGGCACGAGGCGTGCCAATTTCGGCGACGACTCCACCATGGGCGACCTGCCCGGACTGAAGGTGGGCTACAATGTCCGTCAGTTCGCGGGCGTCACCGGCAACGGTCACTATCAATGGTATTTCGATCGCATCAAGCAGGATGCGGCCGGCACGGAAATGGCCTTCTACAATTACGGCTGGTGGGATCTGAATTTCGACGATCTTGTTTATCGCCATGATTACCGGCAGGTGGAAGCTGTTTCACCGACTGATCTGCCCTCGCTCGCCGCCTTCGACGATATCGGTTGGGTCACGATTCAGAAACATATGGAAGACCCTGACCGGCATCTACAGTTCGTCTTCAAATCCAGCCCATACGGCTCGCTCAGCCATAGCCATGGAGATCAGAACGCCTTCGTCCTTTATGCCTATGGTGAGGATCTGGCGATCCAAACCGGTTATTACGTCGCATTCAATTCGCAAATGCACATCAACTGGCGCAGGCAGACACGTTCCAAAAACGCGGTCCTGATCGGCGGAAAAGGGCAATATGCGGAGAAGGACAAGACACTCGCGCGCCGCGCCGCCGGTCGCATCGTATCTGTCGATGAAAAGCCCGGTCATATCCGCATTCTCGGTGACGCGACGGCCGCCTATCAAGTGGCAAACCCGCTGGTGCGCAAGGCGGAACGGGAAATCCATTTCGTCAAAGACAGCTATTTCGTCATTGTCGATGAGGTCGAATGCGCCGAACCGCAGGAGTTACAATGGCTCTGCCACACGACAGGTGTACCGCAGACCGGCCGTTCTAGCTTTCGCTACAATGGCAAGAAGGCAGGCTTTTACGCCCAATTCGTCTTCTCCTCTGCGGGCAATCCGCAGATCACGGCCGTTGAAGGCTTTCCGGAAATCGAGCCGAAGGAATACGAGGGTCTGGAAATCCACCACCATGTCTGCGCAACGGTTCCGGCCGCCAGCAGGCATCGTCTGGTAACCCTGCTCGTGCCCTACAGCTTGAGCGAGCCGAAGCGGATCTTCAGTTTCATCGACGATCAGGGTTTCTCAACCGACATCTATTTCAGCGATGTCGACGACGAGCGATTCAAACTCTCCCTCCCCAAACAATTCTAACCAATGCGAGGTTTTCAGATGCAGCGTTTTACCAACAAAACCATTGTCGTCGCCGGTGCGGGCCGGGATATCGGTCGGGCATGCGCCGTCCGTTTTGCCCAGGAAGATGCCAATGTGGTGCTCACCTATAACGGTGCGGCAGAAGGCGCCGCAGCAACGGTGGCGGACATCGAAAAACTCGGCCGCTCCGCTTTGGCGATCAAGGCGGACCTGACAAATGCAGCAGAAGTCGAGGCCGTGATTTCCACGGCATCCGACAAGTTCGGCGCTATCCATGGCCTCGTCCACGTGGCCGGCGGCATGATTGCACGCAAGACGATCGCGGATATGGATGAGGCCTTCTGGCATCAGGTTCTTAACGTCAATCTGACCTCGCTTTTCCTGATAACCAAGGCTGCACTTCCGAAAATGGCCAAAGGCGCGGCGATCGTAACCTTCTCATCACAGGCAGGCCGGGATGGCGGCGGTCCGGGCGCCATCGCATATGCGACATCGAAGGGAGCAGTGATGACCTTTACGCGCGGCCTTTCCAAGGAGGTCGGCCCCGATATCCGCGTCAACGCCGTTTGCCCCGGCATGATCTCGACGACCTTCCACGACACCTTCACCAAACCGGAAGTGCGCGAGCGGGTCGCTGGCGCCACCTCGCTGAAGCGAGAAGGTGTGAGCGAGGATGTCGCCGGCCTGGTAGCTTTCCTTGCATCGGATGACGCCGCCTATATCACCGGAGCCTGCTACGACATCAACGGCGGCGTCCTGTATTCCTGATATTCCGGTAGGATCATGTCCGTATCTCACCCCAGGGCGAGCCGGATTGCCGTTCTCGGCACTTCGCTCGTCCAGCAGAACCATATCGGCACCGAGACTTCGCTGACAACTTCGGCACGCGGCTGGATGAGCTGGGCCGAGGTCCTGTCGCATGGCAGGCTCTCCTGCCCTGTGTATCACGATCCATCAGTCCCGCTCGGCTGGGAGCCTAGCAATCGGCCGGGCGTCAGCCGCTTTTTCTCCGGTCTCAATTTCGGCGTATCCGGGCAGAAGGCGGTCGAGATCGAACGGCGGCTGCCGCGATTGCTGCAATCGGATTTCGACCTGATCGTCGTTGATGCCGGAACCAACGACATGATGGTGGAAACCCGCCAGACGATTGCCGAGACGCGAGCGCGAATTGCGTCGGCTTTGCTCAACGCTGGCAAGACTGTCATCCTGCTGCCAATCCTCGCCCGCGGCATCGAAAAATGGCCTGCCGGTGGCGCGGAACGGGCAAGGGCGCATTGGATCAACCGTCAAAGCATCGAATTCGCCGCCAGCCACGCCAACTGCCATCTCTTCGACTGGAATTCCGCATGGGTTGATCCGGAGAGCGAATTCGCCGAGCCCTATGCCGGCTACTCCAACGACGGGACGCATTTTTCCGTGCTGGGTGGCTTTGCTGTCGGAAAGGCGCTGGCGGACTATCTCGAAACGATCGTGCCCCGCGCGCCCACCCGCATATTAGCAAGAGACGATCGCTTCGACCCCGTGAACAACCCGCTAGGCAATCTGGCATCGGTTCTTAGGGTTCAAACTAGGACAGAAAGGGAACAGCATAACCATCGCCTCGGCGAAAAGCTTGTTCATCCTGGTGTCGGTGTCTGGGTGGAAGCGATCTGCGATATCGACGTGCCCGCACACGAAGGTGTTCTCGGCATATCACTACGGTTGAAGGACGTTGCTCCCACAGGGCAAGAAACAATCGCGCTCGGCCCGTTCCGCGCAGACGACGGCACACTTTTCCCCTTCCCTGACACTGAATGGAAGGGTGCATTGCGAACCCCTCCGCTGAAGCTTCGCCCCGGTGATACGGAACCTGAACTTTATCTCGACGTCATTCTGCGACCAGGTTCGAGGCCGCTCGAGATAGACGTGTCGCGCATCGACATCCGCCCCGTTTCAAGTCCGGTGCGCGCATGAACGCCAGCAAACCGAGATTGCTGATCGCCATGCGCAGCGAACTTCCCGAAGGTTTCTTCGGCCCGCGCGAATGGGCGCGGTTGAACGCGGTAACGGATATCATTGCAGGTTTCCCCTACACGGATTTCGATGCGGCTGAGGGTGCAAAAGCTCTGGCGGAGGCCGATATTCTGCTGGCGGCCTGGGGCACGCCGTCCCTCACAAGGGAACGTCTTGTGCGAGCGAAAAAACTCAAGATGGTCGCCTATGCGGCATCCTCCGTGCGAACCGTCACACCCACGGAATTCTGGGAAACATCCGATATTCTCGTCACCACGGCGGCATCCGCCATGGCCGTACCTGTGGCCGAGTTCACCTATGCGGCAATCATCATGTGCGGCAAAAATGTTTTCCGACTGCGCGACGAGCACCGGACAGAGCGCGGCACAGGCGGCTTCGGCAGCCGCCGCGGCATGAACCTGCACCATCTCGGCAATCATGCCCGCCGTATCGGCATTATCGGCGCCTCCCGCATCGGGCGTCTGGTTATCGACATGCTCGCACGCGGCACATTCGAGGTCGCGGTTTACGATCCCTTCCTTTCATCAGACGAAGCGACAGCCCTCGGCGCAGCGAAAATGGAGCTGCACCAACTTCTCGCATGGTCCGATGTCGTTTCGCTGCACGCACCTATCCTGCCTGAAACCCGCCACATGATCGGCGCACACGAGCTGGCGCTGATGGCGGATCAGGCAATCTTCATCAACACGGCGCGCGGCTGGCTTGTCGACCACGACGCCTTGCTGGCGGAAGCACAATCCGGCCGGCTGCGTATCCTTATCGATACTCCGGAACCGGAGCCATTGCCGACGGATAGCCTGTTCTACGATCTGCCGAACGTCGTGCTCACCCCGCATATCGCCGGTGCGCTGGGCAATGAGCTGCGAGCGCTTTCCGACGTTGCGATCACCGAAATCGAACGATTTGTCGACGGCCTTGCTCCGCTTCACCCTGTGATAAAGCAGGATCTGGAGCGTGTGGCATGAGCGCATTTGAATACTGTTTCTCTACACTCGGCTGCTCGGAAATGAGCCTGCATGAAGTCGCCAATCTGGCAGATCGACATGATATCGCTGCGGTTGAACTGCGGGCGCTATCCGGCACTGTCGACCTGACTTCGGCGCTGACCGCCGAATTTGAAAATCCGGCAGGCCTTGCAGCGTTTCTGGCCGGGCGCAATCTCGATATTGTGGCCCTGAATACATCCATCAAGCTATTCGAAAGCCCAAACCTTTCAGCCATCGAGCCGTTCATCCCTTGGGCGGAGGCCGTCGGTGCCGCTCATCTGCGTATTTTCGATGGCGGCAAGCAGCTGGCCACTGAAGAGATGAAACACGCCGCCGATCTTCTCATTAATTGGCAGACCACACGGAGTTCATCTGGGCTCAATGTCGACCTGATGATCGAGACCCACGATTCACTGGCCGATGTCGATCAGCTTGTCGCTTTCATCGAGCTTGCGCCTACTGTGCAGATATTATGGGACACACATCATACATGGGCCCGTGGAACTGATCTCGCTTCCGTCTGGGATCGTGTCGCCCGCAATACCGTCCATCTGCACGTGAAGGACAGCAAGGTCGATAGCGATGGGCGCCGACGCTACATACTGCCCGGCCATGGTGATTTTCCGATGGCAGATCTGATCTCGCTCCTTCGACAGAATGAACGACACATCCCTATCAGCCTGGAATGGGAACGCCACTGGCATCCCGAATTGCCATCGTTGGACGACGCCCTGACGGCAGCGCGCAACTGGTGGAAACAAGGAGTTTTTGATGCGCGTCGCTGAGATCCACCTAACGCCCGTAGCAATCCCCGACAAACCGCTCCTGAACTGCAAAGGCGTGCACCAGCCCTACGCCTTGCGCACAGTGATCGAGGTGATCTGCGACGACGGCACCGTTGGCCTGGGTGAAAGTTATGGAAGCATCAAGGCTCTCGATGGACTGCGCCGCGCCGCGCCAGCACTGATCGGGCTTGACCCTTTCCATCTCCATGAGCTGAAATCTCGTGTTATTGCCGCACTGCCCGGTGGCGGCGGCATCAATGCCAAATCAGCGGTGGCCGATCACAAGCTGACAGATGTGGTTACTTCGGCCTTCGAAGTTCCCTGCCTGGACATTCAAGGCAAGCTGCTCGGGCGACCGGTCGCAGACCTCCTCGGGGGTGCGGTTCGATCCGGCGTCCCGTTCAGCGCCTATCTTTTCTTCAAGTTCGCCGCACATATCGGCGAAGCTTCAGACGAGTGGGGCGAGGTGCTGACACCGGATGCCATGGTCGGCGAAGCGCGAAAGATGGTTGAAACCTATGGCTTCCGATCGCTGAAACTCAAAGGCGGCGTGCTGCATCCCGGTCTAGAAATCGAGACGATATTGAAGCTTCGCGAAGCCTTTCCAAATCATCCGCTGCGCATCGACCCCAACGGCGGCTGGACCGTCGAGACCGCGATAAACATCGCTCACAAACTCGAAAACGTTCTGGAATATCTTGAGGATCCGGTCATCGGCATGGATCAGATGGCAAAGGTTGCGGCCGCCACGCCGATCCCCCTCGCTACCAACATGATCGTGCTTGAGTTCGACCAGATCGCCGAAGCCTTCCGGACAAACGCAGTAAAGATCGTTCTCTCCGATCATCACTATTGGGGTGGGCTGCGCGCCTCTACCCATCTTGGAAAAATATGCGAAACACTGGGGCTCGGAGTCTCGATGCATTCGAACTCACATCTCGGGATCACTCTTGCGGCCATGATCCATGTCGCGGCCGCCACGCCCAACCTGAGTTTCGATTGCGATACCCACTATCCGTGGACAGGCGTCGATGTGATCGAAGGTGAACCCTTTGCTTTCCGGGCCGGCAAGCTGGATCTCCCCATAGGCCCGGGTCTTGGCGTATCGCTCGACCGCCAAAAACTCGCTGTGCTCTCGGCTCATTATGAAGAGACTGCAATGAAGGAGCGCGACGACACAGCCTACATGAAGCTATTCGACCCAGCTTATGAAAGGCGTGTACCTCGCTGGTAGAAGACGCGTGGCTCGTGTTCCAGATAGGAAATAACTAGTCTGTTGACTCGGATATTGTCGGTTTAAGCTCTTGAGGAGGTTCGAACCGGAGACCCGTGGTTTCGCGCACAGATTTGAGAAGTGATTTCAACCGTTTTCGCCGGTGAACAGATTGGCGCAATGGTGGGTCCATTCGGTATCCACCTTGAGAAATCCGACCACTTGTTTATATGATGCGTGATGATTGATGTGCGATGAGTCGGATATGAGAACGACCTTGGCAATCGATGACGATGTCCTGATCGCCGCAAAGGCGATGGCCACCCAGCAGCACCGGAGCGTCGGCGAGGTCATTTCTGAGCTGGCGAGACGTTCTCTGCGCCGACCGCCCCGCAGCGGTCAACGCAATGGCATTCCTCTCCGGTCAGCTCGGCCGGATACGCGGCCAGTGACGCTCAAAATCGTGAACGCCTTGCGTGACGAACTGCCGTGACTTTCCTGCTCGACGTCAATGTGCTGATTGCCTTAATCGATCCGGGCCATGTAGCCTATGATGATGCGCACGCATGGTTCGCGGCGATGGGTCGGTCCGCATGGCTACCTGCCCCATTACCGAAAATGGTGTCATCCGGATTGTCGGCAACCCCAAATATCCCAACTCTCCCGGTTCTCCGTCACTCGTGATGGAGATTGTCCGGAAATTGCGGTCGCCCCCCAGTCACAGTTTTTGGCCGGACGATGTGAGCCTTGTCGGGTCAGGTGATATCGCTCCTACAAAAATTCTAACACCGGGACAGGTAACTGATACCTATCTGCTTGCGCTAGCTAAGGCGCGTGGTGGCCAGCTGGCGACATTCGATCGCAAGCTGTCAGCAGCAGCGGTTACAAGGGGCAATTCTGCCTTGCACCTGATCACCACGAGTAGATCGTGAGTTCCCGTCGATAGATTGATCTCTCCGATGTCGATATCGCCGAGGATGCGAGTACACTTGCGGACGCGCTTGTCTTTGACGAACCGGGCATGGCGGGCGAGGCCCATTGGAACGAGGAAGCCAAAGCGTTGATCGGCGGCTTGATCCTGAGGATCATCGGTTACGAGGAATTGGGCCGCCGGCATCTTGGCACCTTGCG
>NZ_SMCL01000037.1:0-24748 GCF_004343065.1 Neorhizobium sp. S3-V5DH | reverse complement strand
TTGCTCCCAACGTTGGCTTTGACCAGTGCGTCGAGAGGCGAGACTGTCGCATCTCTAACTGGCCCAACTGTCGCATTACTAAATAGCCTCTACATACAAAGATCACATAAGATAGATTATGGAACTAAAAGGTATCAAAGAAGTGGGTTGCGATCAGAGATCGATTTCGACCTCGAAAGCCAGGCCGTCATAGGCTGGCTCCACATGCGGCGGCGTTTCGCCCATCACCGTTTCGTAGTCCAGCGGAATGTGCATGTGGGTCAGGATCGCGTGTTTTGGCGCTAGCCGCGCGATCCATTCAAGCGCCTGATCGATCGAGAGATGGCTTGGATGATAACGGTACTGCAGCGAGTCGATGATCAAGACATCGAGACCGCCGAGCTTGCTGACGCTTTCTGCCGGAAAGTCGCTTACATCGCTGCAATACGCCACGCCGCCAATCCTGAAGCCGAGCGAATTGATGTCGCCGTGGACCTGCATATGGGGCAGGAAGCGGATCGGCCCGCCGGGACCGTCAATGATGATCGGCTCGTCCATTGTCTCAATGAGCACGGGTTGGACGATCGGCGGATAATTGCCACCTGGTGGAGTTTCAAGACAATACCTGAACCCCTGCCTGATACGCTCCATGGTGAACGGGTCAGCATAGATCGGAATGCGGTGCTTTTGAAGAATGAAAAACCCGCGCAGGTCATCGATACCGTGCAGGTGGTCGGCATGGGCATGGGTATAGAGAACCGCATCGACGCGCTGGACGCGATTGGCGATCATCTGCTCCCGAAAATCAGGCCCGGTGTCGACCACGACGACCGTGCTGCCGCCATCCGGCGCGATCTGTTCGACCATGAAGGCGGCACGGGTACGCCTGTTTCTCGGATTGCTCGGGTCGCAGGCGCCCCAGTCTCCATTCAACCGCGGAACGCCGGGCGACGAGGAGCAGCCGAGGATGGTGAAGCGCCGGCGATAGCGAGCCACGGTCAGAGCCTCGGCATCCTGGAGAAAATGCGCAATGCGTTCTCCGTCGTGATCCGCGCGATCTCCTCGTAACTGACGCCCTTGCATTCAGCGAGAACCTCGGCCGTGTTGACCACGTATGAAGGTTCGTTGCGCTTGCCGCGCCAGCGTTTGGGCGCCAGATAAGGTGCATCGGTTTCGACCAGCAGCCGGTCGAGCGGCACGCTTTTGGCAATCTCCCTCAGATCCTCCGATTTGGGAAAGGTCAGAATGCCGGAAAACGAGACATAGCCGCCGAGCTCCACGCCCGTGCGGGCGAGTTCGGCACCTGACGAGAAGCAGTGCAGGATGAAGGGAAACGCCCCCTTCCCGCTTTCCGTCGTCAGAATTTCGATCATGTCGTCATCGGCGCTGCGGCTGTGAATGACCAGCGGCAGTCCGGTCTGACGTGCCGCAGCAATATGCCGGATCAAGCCGGTCTTCTGGTCAGCGGGTGTCTGGGTATCGTAGAAATAGTCGAGGCCGGCCTCGCCGATCGCGACGATCTTTTGGTGGGCATTCGCAAGACGAACCAGGTCCTCCGTCTGGACGTCGAGTTCGTCTCCGGCATTGTTCGGATGGGTTCCGACCGAGCAGAACACGGAAGGGTATCTCTCGGCTATTGCGAGCAATCCGTCGAGTTTCCGCACCCGGGTTGAGATCGTCACCATCTGCTTTACGCCCGATTCATGGGCCCGCGCGATGATCGCATCGCGTTCTTCTGCAAAATCGGGAAAATCCAGATGGCAGTGTGTATCGATCAGCATGATAAGCCTTGAACCTCAGGCAGTCGCTTCCGGAGCCACATAACGCGGAAAGACCGGTGTCGGTGCCTCGAGCAGGGTTCCCGGCTTCAGGCGACCGGTTTCGCCGAGCGCCGCGAAGCTGCGGCCGTCTGAAGCGACAGCAAGCAGATCAAGCAACCTCGCCGATGACTCCGGCATGAACGGCTGCAACAGGATTGCGATCTGCCGCACGACTTCGGCCGTAACGTAAAGCACGGTAGCCATCCGCGCCGGATCTGTTTTCCTCAGCACCCATGGCGCCTGCGCGGCGAAATAGCGGTCGGTTTCCGAGACCACTCCAATGACCGCCGCCAGGGCGCGGTGAATGGCCTGCTTGTCCATTTCTGCGCGGCAGGTTGCGAGCATCTCGTCGGCGGCGGCCACCAATTCCTTGTCGGCATCCGTCAATTCGCCCGGCTCCGGCAGCTTGCCGTCGCAATTCTTGACGATCATCGAGAGAGACCGGCTTGCGAGATTGCCGATGCCATTGGCGAGGTCGGCATTGACCCGAGCGGCTATCAGCTGCTCGTTGCAATTGCCGTCATGGCCGAAGGAGATTTCGCGGCAGAGATAGTAGCGCAGATAGTCGAGCCCGAATTTTTCGATGAGTTCGAACGGGTCCACGACGTTGCCGAGCGACTTAGACATCTTCTCGCCGTTGTTCAGAACGAACCCATGCGCAAAGACACGTTTCGGCAGCGGCAGCTGCGCCGACATGAGGAAGGCCGGCCAGTAGACTGCATGGAAGCGGATGATGTCCTTGCCGATGATGTGCACATCTGCCGGCCAATATTTGGCACGGGGACCGCTCTTGTCCTCCAGATAGCCGGTTGCGGTGATGTAGTTGGTAAGCGCGTCGACCCAGACATACATCACATGCGCCGGATCATTCGGTACCTTGATACCCCAATCGAAAGTGGTGCGGGAAACCGACAGGTCCTTGAGGCCGGATTTCACGAAGGAGATCACCTCGTTGCGGCGCTCGTTGGGGCCGATGAAATCCGGGTTCTCCTCATAATGCTTCAGGAGCTTGTCGCCATAGGCCGACAGCTTGAAGAAATAGCTCGACTCCTCGACCCATTCGACCGGCGTCCCCTGAGGTCCATAACGCACACCGTCGCGCACCTCGGTTTCACCCTCGGCGTAATAGGCTTCGTCGCGTACCGAATACCAGCCGGCATAGGTATCCTTGTAGATATCGCCGTTTTCCGCCATCCGGTTCCAGATGTCTTTCGACGCCTCGTGGTGACGCGGTTCGGTGGTGCGGATGAAGTCGTCGTTGGACGCGTTCAACAGCTTCCCCATCTGACGGAATTCGCTGGAATTGCGCTCCGCCAGCGCCTCCGGCGAGATGCCTTCGGCGCGCGCAGTCTGCTGCATTTTCTGGCCGTGCTCGTCCGTACCGGTAAGGAAGAAGACGTCCTTGCCGTCGAGACGCTGGAAACGCGCCATGGCATCGGTCGCGATCAGTTCGTAGGCATGCCCGATATGCGGCTTGCCGTTCGGATAGGAGATCGCGGTGGTGATGTAATAAGGCGTCTTGTCGGACATGAAGCACTCGGACACTTTGAAAAAGAGTTGATGCCGCTCTTAGCGTATGTTTCGCGGATGCGAAACACAAAGTTCCTTGCAAGTGTCTCCGCCCCTCATGCCCTGGTTATTGCCGCGCAGCGTCAAGGATCGAAATAATGGTCTGCTTCCGGTCGAGATTGTAGGTCTGCGCGATGGCGATCTTTTCGCCGATATTGCTGACGAGCTTGGCCTGCCGGTCAGCGGTTGCGAGGTCTCCGGCCAGCGCCGCATCGCGTGCCCGCGCGATAAGATGGTCGCTCAGATGTTCCACGAAAAAGCCGAAGATCACTTCACTCTCCTTGCCGGACAGCACATCTGCGAGCCGATGCATCGCTTTGCGGGCCGTCGCGCCTTCCGCCGCGATTACTTCGTCGAACGCCGCGATGATTTCCGTGCCGCCGTAATTCAGCAGCTTCAATGCCTGCGCAACACTGCCCTTGGACAGCGACAGCACCGTCTCTTCCGTCTTGCCTCCATCGAGCGGCATGCCGAGGCCAGCCAGCGCCCGTGAGAGGTCGTTTTCTCCCAAAGGCGACAGCCTCAAAGGCTGGCACCGGGAGCGGATTGTCGGCAGCAGTTTCCCGGGCGCGTGGGAAAGCACCAGGAACAGAGCCCGCCGGGGCGGCTCCTCAAGGATCTTGAGGATGGCATTTGCCGCATTGCGGTTGAGATCGTCGGCCGGATCGATGATGACGATCCGCCAGTTCCCGGTACCGGATGTCTGCGAAAAAAAGTGTCCCGCCCTTCGAACCTCGTCGACCGTGATCGCCGTCTTTGCCTTGCCGGTTTTCTCGTCGACGGGACGCGTCAAATGCAAAAGATTATGTGAGGCGCCGGAGGCGAGCTGACGGCTCACCGGCGAATCGATATCGGGGTCGGCGATATGGCCGGGGGCCGTCGCCGGATCCGGATGGGCGAGCACGTGGTTGGCGAACCGGAAAGCCAAGGTAGCCTTTCCGATCCCTTCCGGCCCTTCGATCAGGATTGCATGGTGAGCTTTGCCGGATTGGTAGCTGCGCGCCAGAAAGTCCTCGGCCGCGCGATGTCCGTAAAGATGCGGATTGCGGGCCGGCGGCAGTGCGCCGTCGAGGATGCCGACTGCTTCTTCGCTCATCCGACCGATTCCGCGCTGCTCGAATGGGTAAAGCCGAGTTCGCGCGCCAACGGTTCCACCACCGCGAAAATCTCGTCCGCGATCTCTTCTTCAGAGCGCTCGGCATTCACGATGTGGCAGCGCTCCGGCTCTGCCTCTGCGATCTCCAGATAAGCTTCCCGACGCTTCTCGTGGGTCTCGATCTCCTCGCGCTCGAAGCGGTCGGGAGCATTGCCGGCGCCGCGCTTGCGGGCGCGCTTCAGCCCGATTTCCGCCGGCAGGTCGAGAATCAAGGTGCAATCTGGCATCACTCCGTCGATCGCAATCCGCTGCAGCCTCTCGATGAAATCCCATTCAAGGTTGCCGGTCACACCTTGGTAGACCCGCGAGGAGTCGATGAAGCGATCACAGAGCACGACGGCGCCGCTTTCCAGCGCTGGCCGGATGACTTCTTCCACGTGATCGTTTCGAGCGGCAGCGAAGAGGATTGCCTCCATGCGTACGCCGAACTCCTCGGCAGCACCCGACAGGAGCACATGCCGCACGGCTTCGGCGCCCGGTGATCCTCCTGGCTCGCGGGTTACCAACACGTCATGGCCGCGTCGGCGCAGCTGATCTGCGAGCCTGCGAATCTGGGTGGATTTGCCAGCCCCCTCGCCGCCTTCGAAAGTCACGAACAATCCGGAATGTTCTGCCACGCGTATTTCCGCACTCATCTTCACGGGGCACTTATAGCCCAAATGGGTGCGCCGCGAAATAAGTGTATCAATTAAAGCCAGAAGAACATCAGTTCCAGCAGCGCATCCGTTGCTCTGCTCGTCAGCGTTCCCGTCCCGACAGATTGAGCCGTAACCAGCGGCACCTCCCGCACCACCCGATCGCCCGCGGAAATCCTCAGGACACCAACCTCCTGGCCCTCGGCGACCGGCGCCCGCAGCGGCCATTTGTAGACGATGCGGCCCGAGAGCCTTTCGGGATTGCTTGTCCCCAAATAGATGTCAACGGGCTCCCTGGCGACGAGATCGATATATCGCGACGTCCCGCCATAGACGCTCGCCTGGCCGATCACCTCGCCTTGTTTGAAAAGGACTTTCGTCTCAAAGGAGGAAAGCCCCCATTCTAGAACCCTTCGGGCTTCCTCGAGCCGCTCCTTGTCGCTCGCAAGCCCGCCTATGGCCAGGAAAAGCCGTGTGCCGTCCCGTTGCACCGAGGCGACCAGCGCATAGCCGAAGCCTTCGGCGAAACCGGCGCCAAGGCCGTCGACGCCCATATTCGATCCCAACAGGGGATTCTTGTTACGCTGGAAGATCTTGTTCCACTCGAAATCCGGCTGCGAATAGAGCGGGTAGAATTCCGGATAACTGCGGTAGATATGCCGCGAGAGTTCGACGAGGTCGCGGGCCGTGGTGCGGTTTTCTACGCCAGGCAGTCCGGTGGAATTCCCGAAGACGGAACGGGTGAGGCCGAGGTCCCGCGCTCGGGCGGTCATCCGGGCGGCGAACTCGCCCTCGGAACGGGAAAGGCCTTCGGCAAGGATGATGCAGGCGTCGTTGGCGTTCTGCACGATGACGCCTCTGATAAGGGCGTTGACAGGCACCTGCGACTTCAACGCGGCGAACATGGTTGTCGTCCCGGATGGTGCCCCGCCTGTGCGCCAGGCGTATTCGCTGACCGGATAGACGCTGTCGAGGCTGAGCTCCCCGCGTTTGATGGCGCTGAAGACGACCTCCATCGTCATCAGTTTCGCAAGTGACGCCGGCGGGAAGCCCTGGTTCTCATTGGAAGCAAGCAGGACCGTTCCGGTTTTCGCCTCCACCAGATATATCTGCTTTGCTTTGGTGACGAAGGCTGGCGCGGGCTCTTGCGCGCCTGCTGTCTTCGCAAAAGAGACAGCGCCGAGGAGGATAAGGACTAGAAGGATCAGCCGCCGCATCATTACCCCGCAGGTCATTTCACCTATGCCTATCAGCGCCCTTCGTGACGGGCAATCGGCTAGGATTTCAACGCACGGGCTTTTGAGTGGGCCTTGCAGATTCCAGGACGACATTGCCGAACATGACCTGCGGAGCTTTTGCTTGCGGCTCGGTTACATATGCGGCAGCGACCGTCGCCGTTTGGCGGCTCACTCCGTAGCCCGATGGGCGTTCGGCAGGAACAGGTCCGATCTGGGGCAATACGGCCACCTGATCGAATGCCTGGGACGCCTGCGGAGCGGCGGATACGGGAGCCGGCCCGCTCGGCGTGCGTCCGGCAAGTGCGACGGATGCGGGCATTGCCGAGCCGTAGCTTTGAAGCTGCTCGCGGAGTGGCTGATTGGATGCAACCATGACGCCTGTTGCGATCTGCCCTTCCGGCCTGATCGACGGCAGACGATCACCCTTGCGCACGTACGAGGCCATCAGGAATGGCATGTCCTGGCCGTCCATACGGGCCCGGCCGACATATTGGACATTGACCTTGGCGGTCCCCGTCCGCTTCATGTCGAGAAGTTCGGCCGTCTTGCCCGAAACGTCGATGATGCGGCCCGGATGATAAGGTCCGCGGTCGTTGACCCGGACGATCACCGAAGATCCGGTGTCGATATTGGTGACCCTGGCATAGCTCGGCAGCGGAAAGGTCGGATGGGCTGCAGAAAGATGGGCGCTGTCGTAGACTTCGCCATTGGCGGTCAGGCGCCCGTGAAAGGCCGAGCCGTACCAGGAAGCAAGACCGCTTTTGCTGTAGTTCGGATCTTCCTTCGGAACATAGGTCTGCCCCTTTACCTGATAGGGCTGGCCCACCATGAAGCGGCCGCCACCCTTCGGCACCGGTCTGCCGTCGGCAACCACCCTGGGGCTCGCCTTGACGCCGTATTCCTTTTCCGAAAAATATTCCTTGCTGCGGGGCTTCTTCTTTGGGGCCTCGGTTGTGGCACAAGAAGCCATACCGAGGCAGACCATCGTTATCCCGAGCCATTTCGCACTGAGCGAAAGCTTGCCGCCACTCAAACCCAAACCCGTCCGTCCCATGCCGCCTTCACCGCCTCAGGCAGATGATGGTCCTCGTCACCACCCTGCCCTTGCCGGCCACTGAACCGGTTCGGGACATACCCCTATGTCCGCGAACCAATGGTGTTCTAGTTTTGCTGGCAACGTGGCGAAAATGCGAACGAAAACTGTGGAATAATTAAAGTTCTACGCAGTATGGTTAACTCTCGGTAAATAGTAATGCCCTGGAAGGGGCGAAAAGCCGGATAGACGAAGAGCCATTGTCGTTCGCCAACCGGTTTCACAGCGGCCAAAGGTTGACGCCGTAAGCCCGCAGGCTATAAAGCCCCACCAGTGGAAGAGTGTCCGAGTGGTTTAAGGAACCGGTCTTGAAAACCGGCGTGCGGGAAACCGTACCGTGGGTTCGAATCCCACCTCTTCCGCCATATCATGATGGCGATGCCCCGTGTCCAGTTCGGCGCAAGCCACGATTTCTATGGTCTCCTTAACCGGAATGATGCCGGCCGCAATTTGGGGACAATGACATGTCGAACGAAACAACTTCCTTTACTCAGCCCTCCGAACAGTCGATCGCGCTGTTCCTGCAGGATAACGACGCAGACAAGCTGACCGATATCCTGGTCGAGGCGCTTTACGAAGCGTTCCGCACGCTCGAAGACGAAATCCGCCTCGACACCGTCCACTGAGCATAGCCTCCGTCAGGCGCTGCCTGACTGAAGCGCCCGTTCGTAATAGGCTCTGAGTTCGGGGATATCGCGCATCAGGTCTGGCGCCAACTGCTGCTGGCTGCCAACATCTCGCCGATAATGCGCTTCCAGGAATTGCTGATGTGCGGCGAGCGCACCTTCAGAACATTTGCGTGTGACGGTGAAGACGGGCGATTCTTCCGTCTTGCCCTTGACCGTGATCCGGTCGAGTTCCAGCACGGCAAAGGCTTCGCGCACCGCGCGCGCCGTCCTCTCGCCGAGCAGCAGCGATACGCCATAGGCTTTCGATGCGCCCTCGAGCCTCGCCGCCAGATTGACCGTGTCGCCCAGAGCCGAATAGTCGAAACGGCTGGTGGAACCCATGTTTCCCACCACACATTCACCGGTGTTGATGCCTATTCCGATCCTGAGCGGATAATGGGTTCTGCCGGCGCCCTCGGCCTCCGCCTTGAGATCCTCATTCAGCACCTCCATTGATTCCAGCATGTCGAGCGCGGCAGAGACCGCATGGGCCGCATGCGCCGGATCGTCCAGAGGGGCGTTCCAGAAAGCCATGAGGCAATCGCCAATATATTTGTCGATCGTTCCCGAATGCGACAGGACGATATCGGAGAGCGGCGTCAGAAGGCGATTGATCAGCGCGGTCAGCTGCTCGGGATCGTCCTTGAGCTGTTCCGAAATCGTCGTGAAGCCGCGGACGTCGCAGAAAAGGATCGAAAGCTCCCGCTTTTCGCCGCCGAGCTTCAACCTGGATGGATCGCGGGCAAGCTGGTCAACCAGCGCCGGCGCCAGATATTGCGAAAAGGCGCGCGTGATTTGCCGGCGGTTCTTCCGCTCCTGGGCGTAGTCAAGCGTCGCCTGCCCTGCAGCGATACCGACGAATGCAAGAGAAGGCGCCAAGGGTGGGATGAACACGCGGCCGAAGCGCAGCGCCAGATAGCTGACTGCGAAGAGGACGACGATTGCGGTTGCCCCGACTGCCACAGTGCGCCAGCCGGTCCCCTTCCACACCAGTACGACCGCCGACAACACCGCGAAAAACAGGATGCTCTGCTTTGCCGGCCCTTCGGCCTCTTCGATCCAGCTCCTGAGCCTGAGGTTGTCGAAAACGGTCGCCTGGATTTCGGCGCCCGCGGTCAACCGGCCCGTGTGAACGGTATAGGATGTCGCAAAGGCATCTGCCCCGCCGTTTTCGATCGAAGGCGCGTTCTGCAGGCTGAGACCCACGATGACGATGCGGTCCTTGAAAATCCCCGGCGGCAGAAAGTTTTCCGGATCGAGTGCCTGGTAATAGGAGACGGTCGGATAGGTTCTTTGGCCTCCGAATGTCTGGATCAGACCGACCCCTTCCGGCAGCTCCGCATCAACCCCGGCTGCGGTCGCGACCATCGCCGCAAACCCGTCGTCATAAGCGGGCACTTCGCGCAGGACGCCGTCACGGTGCAGCCCGACCGAGGCAATGCCGGTCAGCGCGAATTTATCGGAAAACAACGGCAGCGGCAGGACGCGAATGAACTGGTCGGCCTGATCCGACGTCACCAGCGTCTCGTCGCCGGCAAGGACCACATCCGGACCGAGCGCTGCCGCAAGCGTCTCATCCTCTTCCGGTGTCGAGGGTTCGGAAAAAATGATGTCCAGGCCGATCACCTTCGCGCCTGCTGCACGGAGAGCCGAAATCAACTTGGCGTGCTGGCTGCGTGGCCAGGGCCATTGCACGTTGATCTCCGAAAGCGACGGCTCGTCGATGGCAACGATGATCGGCCCATCCTTCGGCAGTGGCGGTGCGCCCATCGTAGACAGATAATCGAAGGCGCGGTAGTCGATCAGCGGCCAGCCGGGAAGCTTTGCGACCAGCGCCACCGCCACGAGGGCGAAGGCTGCCAAAACGACGACCTGCAGGCGGCGAGACGAAAGTAGTCGTGATGTGGTCAACGAAGATATCTGCCGGCTGGCCATCAGAAACGGACCGTAAGCGTACCCTTGAAGACCCGCCCCCAGCCGGGCGTATTCCCGTTCAATTGAATATCTTCGTCTAGAAGATTATAGGCAGCGAGCTCCAGTTTGAACCGTTTGTCAAACGGCTCCCAGGTCAGGCCGGCATCGATTGTCCAATAGTCATCGAGCTCGAGGCCGGTCTCGTTGACGCGTTCACCTACGTAGTTTGCGGCTACCGTAGCCCTCAAGTTGGCTTCATTGACCCAGGTGAGTGCGGCCTGCCCGGCCCACTCGGGCACATAAGGCAGCTGCCCTCCTGCGGCTGGCGTGGTGCTTTTATCGTCGGTATCGGTGTATATTATCGTTGAAGACAAACCGAATCCACCTCCAAGGAGGAGGTTAGCGTTGAGGCTCGTCCTATCAATCGTCCCGCGCCCGGTGTCGAACGTCGTTGCCTGTAAGGGGATGGAGATGCTGGCGTCGCGCACATCCTGGTGCTGGAACTCAGCGGCGGTAAAGAAATAGTCTGTCCACTCCGCATCCCATCTGAACGCATAGGTGTCCACGGAGCCGCTCGGATCGATAGAAAGCTGATTCGGCTGCAAACCGACGACGCCGATAGGCGACAACGTGGGGATGGTCGAATCAAAGCTGTCTCGGATAAAGCCGGCGCGCAACCATTGACCTTCGAAGGGCGACCAAGCAATTCCAACCCGTGGGTCCAGCCTGAAGACCTCGGTTGTGTCATCCGCAATAAGCGAGCCGAACAATGCATATTCGGCCTTGAAATCAGCCGATATTTCATGAAGCAAGTCCGCGTAAATACGGCTGACGCCGCTTCTTTCAAAATCCTCAATTGGCGTACCCGGAAAGGGCGGGACCACGAGAGAAAAATTCTGCGACTGAAAGGTGTCGACCCACCCGCCCTCAATTCCGTATCGAAGGGCGAAGTTTTCCAGTCCGATGCTGTGATTGATCGCTGCAATATATGATTGTTTGCGGGCTTCATTGGTTGTCAACGTGGTCAAGACCGGCAACCCGCCCAATAGAGTCTCGCTTAGGAGGTCGCTTTTACTTTTCTGCTCATTGAAGAGCAGACCAGCATTAAGAATATTCTCGTGGGCGAAGGTATGGCTCCAGCCGATGCCGCCGCTGGTGGCGGTGGCGGAAATGTCAATGCTGTCCGCTGTAACAACACCCGGTGCCGATTCAAATTGAAACCCCCGGGAGAAATCGGTGTACCCCCGACTAAAATACAGGACAAATCGATCATATGGCGTCGGACTGGCCGTCAGATATCCGTTCCCACCCAAAATCTTGTTGTCCACGTTCAAGTCCGTCAAAGCGCCGATATCCCGGCTGTCCGGCACTGTCTCCCATTTCAGGTTTCCGTAGAAGCTAATTGGGAACGGCAGGTTGCTGTAGCCCTGGATGTCACCTTCGGCGACATAGCCGAGCTCGCCGTTTGCCTCGGTTATGCCGCCGCCGATAGAGCCCTCGAAGAAGGGGCGACGGAGAAGATTTGCCGAACGCGAGCGGCCTGAAATGACGTGCGGCTCCAGCATCAGGCCCTGCAGGAAGGCCGAGAAGGATTGACCGTTCGTGGTATTGTTGAAGATGTCCGTGCCGGGAGAATAGTCGTTGGCGAGAATGTCGGCGCTGCCGCGGATGCTCTGGTCGATATAAGCAGTCCCGGCGAAGGGATCGAATACGGCGTCGCTGTAATATTCTGCCCAGGCATTCATGCCCTGAAAACGGAAAGCGTCGTTCAGGGTGGAGCCTGCCTGCTGATTGGCGCCGAGCGAGCTGTAGTGGCCACCCCGCGCCTGTGAGCGTCTTACATATTCCTGCGCATGTCGGATCGCGCCTTCGGAATCGTAGTTGTCGATTGCAATCGCCGTGCGTGCCGCGGATATTACCGGGTCGTTGTTATCGAGACGATCGGCATTGTCGAGCGCTTGCGCGGCGGGAATACGATCCCCCTTTTCGTAATGAGCCGCCGCCAGCAGGAGCTGACCCTGAGAATGGCTCGGGTTCGAAACCGTTCCTGCCAAAAGGTCATCGATTGCCAAGTCAAGCTGGCCCGTCTGCAGGTAGTACATTCCGCGCACCACCAGCGCCGGACCAAGCGTCGGATCGAGCTTGAGGGCCAAATCAAGCTCACGTTTTGCGTCTTCAACCCGGCCGTGTTCCAGGTAGAACACGGCAAGATTGGTCCGCGCGACCGGATCTTCCGGGTCGAGCTCGATGGATTTCCTGTAGTCGGCTTCCGCCTCCCGGTCCGCACCGAGTTCGGAATGAAGCGTACCCCGCACATTCAACGCAGTGCTGCTGCCGGGCGTGACCTCGAGCGCTGTTTCAATGTCCGCCAGCGCGCCCTTTATGTCGCCCTGAACCCCCGACTTGTAATGGGCGCGGATTTCGAGTGCGGTCGGTTCGCGCGGGTCGATCGACAGCGCCTTGTTCATTGCCTCCAAGGCCTGTTCGCGGTCGTTTAGAAGCAGTGCAAGCCAGGCGCGATAGGCGGGAAGTTCGGGATCGTCCGGATACTGTTCTTCCGCATCTGCCAGAACCTTTATGGCTCCCTTGAAATCCTGCAGGAACCCGACCGCATAGGCATGCAGGAATGCTCCATCCGGCCCGCCAACATGTTTCGGCAGGCTCTCGACCCGGCTGGGGTCGGCCAGCGATCGGGCGTAATATCCGCCGTAGAGCGCAATGCCGCGCCGTTTCTTGTCCAGCCCGCGCTCCGCTTGGGCGAACAACTTGGCCGCCTCTGCATACCGCGTCTCGGAGGCAGCAATCACCGCCTTGATCAGGTTCACGCGCGCTTGCTGGGAGGAGGAGAGCGGTTTTCCTTCCAATATCGCCAGGGTTTGCTTGGTCCGTTGCCGGCCTTCCAGCGCAAGCTGCGCTTCGGCAAGCGTCACCCAGTCGTCGATGCTGCGCCTTTCCGGCGCTGTGGCCTGGATACGGTCCGCCTGCCGGCGCATCTCTGCGACCGGCTGCGCGGACGGCGGCATGCGCTCGAACGCTTCACGCGGCGGCAGGTAGAAGAGCATCTGCTCGCGGTCATCGGATTCGACGATCGCGACCTTTCTGGGCGCCTGCCCGATCGAGGCGACGGCCCCCTCGCCCTGCCGCACGTCGACGCTGCCTTGCGGATTGCTGAGCTCCACCTGGCCTTCGAGAACCTGAAGCGAGGTCTGGTTGCCATTGACGGTCATCGTCCAGTCGGTGCCGCGGATCGCTGCCGCTGCCGCGGGTGTTTCGACCCGCACCCCCGGGCCGCCGCGCTCGGCGCGCGCCCAGATGGTGCCTGACTGCAGCTCCAGAATGGTGTCGGCGCTTGTTCCGGCCGTCATCTGCTTGACGACCAGCGACGAGTTGCGGCCAAGCCGCACTTGCGTCCGGTCGGAAAAGACGATCGCCAGCTGACCCGCCGCGTTGGTGCGCAGAACGTCGCCCGTCAGCAGGTCCTGCTTGAGGTCGACGACCTGCCAGTTTGACAGGTCGATGAAACGGACTTCCTCGCCCGCTTTGCGGGCTATGACTGCTCCGGCTGCCGGAGCCGAGCGCGCAACGGGTTCCGCCCATGCGGGAGCCGGTATTGCAGCCGCAAGTATAGGCAGCACAACGGCTGCAATATAAAGTCGTTTAAAATCCCCCAACATGCCTCACCAGTGCTGATAAATATGTCGGGAGTCAAGGTAGAGGCGCCGCTGCCGGATTGCTTTCCCCGCAAAGTGTATTAACAGGGAAACAGTTTTGGCAGGGACGATCGACTTGAGTGACTTCGACAGCGCACCGACCGAGATGCTTGAGATGCCTATGGCGACCGGCGAGGTCACCGAGGAATATTTCAATCACGTCCGCAAGATAAATGACGTCTATTACGACCAGATCAAAATATCCGATCAGAAGGCTGCCTACATATTCACTTTCATGCTGGCTTTCTTGGTTTCATCTGCGGAAGGCCGAAGCGTATTTAATCTGACGCGCTATATGCAAGGAGAATGGGCAGAAATTATTCTCTCCGCCGCGCTCGCCCTTGCGTCCGTCTTCTCGATTCTTTCTGCTATTCTTGTAGTGCTGCCACGGCGGGTTGAGAAATCCACGTCGCTTTTCTGGGGCACATGGCCGAACCATCGGCCGCTTTTCGAGCAGGCGGCGCAACGCAGCGATGTCGGCTACCTCTTTAATGAGTATCTGGACAATGCCGACGTGCTCTCCCTGATCGCCACGCAGAAATACAAGTTCGTCTCCTATGCCTTCCGGGGCCTGATGTTTACAGTCCTTGCCTATGTATTGCTGTTGCTGGTCAGCCAGAACGCGAATTGACCTTTGCCGACGGCTGCCATGCAAGGCTGCCAATCCTGGCGAACGCGCTTGTCTTTGCGTGTCGGACATGGTTGGCGTGAGTATCTCCACGCGTCACGGATTCGCTACATGCCTTCAACTGCCGTCCCTTTTGCCACCATCGGCCTCTTGATCCTCTCCAACGTCTTCATGACATTCGCCTGGTACGGTCACCTTAAATTCGAAAACAGACCGCTTTATCTTGTGATCCTTGTGAGCTGGGGGATCGCCTTCTTTGAATATTGCGCCCAGGTTCCGGCAAACAGGATCGGCTACGGCTATTTCAATGCGGCGCAGCTGAAGACGATCCAGGAAATCATCACGCTTTCCGTCTTCGTTATTTTTTCAGTTCTCTATCTCGGCGAGCCGATCCACTGGAAGCAGATCCTCGGTTTCTGCTTCATCGCTCTCGGCGCCTTCTTCATCTTTACGAAGTAGCCGCTCCGGAACTCTCGCACCGATGGGGCGTTGGGCCACCGTGACCTCAGGTGGTGCGATGAGAAAGCATTCAGGCGATATCCGGATCGGTATCTCGGGCTGGACCTACAAACCCTGGCGCGGGGTTTTCTATCCCGAGGGGCTGCCGCAGAAACAAGAGCTGAGTTATGCGGCGGAGCATTTTCGTTCGATCGAAATCAACGGCACGTTTTATGGTCTGCAGCGTCCCAGCAGCTTTGCCACGTGGTATGACGCCACGCCTGAGGATTTCGTCTTCGCCGTCAAGGGTTCGCGTTACATTACGCATATGCGGCGCCTCAAGGACATCGAGACTCCGTTGGCCAATTTCCTGGCCTCCGGCGTCCTTCGGCTCGGAAAGAAACTGGGGCCGATCCTATGGCAGTTTCCGCCCCGGTTGAAATTCGACCCCGACCGTTTCGAAGCTTTCTTCAAACTGCTGCCCAAAGATACCGATGAAGCCAGTGATCTGGCGGGGCGGCATGATGCTCGTCTCGACGACCGAGCCTATGTCGAGACGGATGAGAGCCGGCCGATGCGTCACGCTGTGGAAATCCGCCACGACAGCTTTCGCTCGCCCGATTTTATCGATCTCCTGCGCCGCTATCGGATCGGTCTGGTTGTGGCGGATACGGTGGATTGGCCGCTCCTGATGGATCTGACGGCTGATTTCGTCTATTGCCGGCTCCACGGTTCCGAACAGTTGTATGTCAGTGGTTATGATGACGAGGCGCTCGACCGCTGGGCGCATCTGGTCGCTGAATGGGTAAAGGGCCGCGATCCGAAAGAGGCTCAACGTGTCTTGCCGCCCTCGCCGTCCCGTGCGCACGGGCGCGACGTCTATGTCTACTTCGATAATGATGTGAAGGTTCGTGCGCCGCGGGATGCCGAATCGCTTGCCGTCCGCCTCAATTCGGGGTCCGTGGCCTCTCGCCCGAAAGGCTTTAAACGCGCCTGAGCACAGCCTGTTCGCTTTTCCATCTCCATGCCTTCATTTCCGTCTCGGTTTGATTTAGAGACAGTCCTTCAAACCGCCTGACAAGGCGGCCTGACTGTTCACAAGGTATGTCGATCGATGCTTGATTCCCTCAGAAACGCCGCCCGCTCGTGGGTTGCCAAGGCTCTCCTCCTGCTTCTGGTCGTTTCCTTCGGCATATGGGGTGTTTCCAGTTCCCTTTTGACGACCAGCAGCAACACCGTGATGACGGTCGGAGATCAGCAAATCTCGACGGAGGAATTCCGTCTTGCCTATCAACGCCAGATAGCCAATCTGAGCCGTCAGTTCGGCATGCAGCTTACCGCCGAACAGGCCCGCGCCTTCGGCGTCCAGAACGATGTCTTTGCCCAGCTTGCCGCCGGTGCTGCCCTCGATCAGCTCTCGGACGACATGAATCTCGGCCTGTCCGAAAATCGTCTCGCCACTTTGATCTCCGAGGATCCGGCCTTTAAGGGCGTCAACGGCCAGTTCGACCGCAACCTCTTCACCTCGCGCCTACGCAATGCCGGGCTGCGAGAGGACGACTATATCAAGGAGCGCAGCAAGGTCGCCGTGCGCAGCCAGGTGGTCGAGGCGGTCTCGGACGGGTTCAAGCCGCCGCAGGTTCTCGTGGAAGCGCTCAAGCATTACCGCGATGAAACCCGTTCGGTGGATTATCTCCTGCTCTCCAACGCCAATATCGATCCGGTCAAGGCGCCGGCCGAGGATGTGCTCGCAGCATGGTTCGAAGGTGTGAAGACGCGGTATCGCGCCCCGGAATATCGGAGCTTCGCTTACGTAAAGCTGCAGCCCGCTGACATCGCCGATGCGTCCTCGGTGACGGACGACGCGGTTCGCGCCCAATACGAAAAGGGCAAGGACAACTATAAGACGCCCGAAACGCGCACGATCGAGCAGCTCCCCTTCCCCAACAAGGAAATGGCGGAGGCCGCCGCAACGCAGCTCAAGGATGGTACTGCGACGTTTGATCAGCTGATCGCCGATCAGGGTAAGAACAGCGCCGACGTTCTGCTGGGTGATTTTACCAGGGACAATCTCCCCGACGCCGCATTTGCGGATCCCGTCTTCAAGGTCGCTTCGGCTGGGGGCACCACGCCGGTTGTCCAGGGAACCTTCGGACCGGTGATCCTGCGTGTCACCAATATCCGCCCGGAAACGACGCGCTCCTTCGACGAGGTCAAGGAAGAGATTCGGAAGCAGCTGTCGGTGAGCACGGCGTCGCAGGAGGTATTGAGCGTCCACGACCGCTTCGAAGACATGCGCAGCGGCGGCACGTCGCTTGAGGAAACCGCAAAGGCGCTCAGTCTGAAGGTCGTGACGGTCACTGCCGACGCGTCCGGGCGCAACGAGCAGGAGCAGCGTATCGCCGATCTTCCGGCTTCCACGCAGTTGCTGGGCGAAGTCTTCCGCACAGAGCCAGGCGCCGATACGATTCCGGTCAGCGTCGGCAATGACGGCTATGTCTGGTTCGAAGTGCGCAATATCACCCCCGAACGCGAACGTCCGCTCGCCGACGTGCGTGACAAAGCGGTTGCCGACTGGACGGCCGAGCAGCAGCGCCAGGCGCTTGCCGCAAAGGCAAACGAACTGAAAGGACGTCTCGACAAGGGCGAGACCCTTGCCGCGATAGCCGAAGAGCTCGGCCTGGCGGTCGAAACCAAGCAAGGCCTGCGCCGTGGCGCCGAGGACGCAATCTTCGGCGGCGAGGCGATTGCCGCGGCTTTCTCGGGCCCTGTCGACACGACTGCGACCGCGCTCGGAGCCGATGGCGAAAGCCGCCTGCTGCTGAAGGTCACGGCAATCGACCAGGCAACGACCGATGCCCTCTCCGGCGATGAACAATTGCAGCGGATGGCCGAGTCGGCGGGCGACGATATGCTTGACCAGATGGTCAACAGCCTCAAGAATACCTATGGCGTCTCGGTCAATCAGACCGTGGTCGATCAGGTCATGCTCCAGTAACAAAGGATGATTCGGGTATGCCTGAGCTGAAGCCCCTCATCGCCAAGGTCGCCAACGGCGAAAGTCTAACGCGCGAAGAAGCGCGCGAAGCCTTCGATATCCTGATGTCGGGCGAAGCGACGCCCTCGCAGATCGGCGGCTTCCTGATGGCTCTTCGCGTTCGCGGAGAGACCGTCGCCGAGATCGCCGGAGCGGTCTCCACCATGCGGGCAAAGATGCTGCCCGTCGTAGCGCCCGACAACGCAATCGACATCGTTGGCACGGGTGGCGATGGTACCGGTACCTACAACATTTCCACCCTTGCCTCGCTAATCGTCGCAGGCTGCGGCGTGCCCGTCGCCAAGCACGGCAACAGAGCCTTGAGCTCGAAATCCGGCGCGGCCGATACGCTGTCGGCGCTCGGCGTCAATCTCGAAATCGGCCCGGATCAGATTGCCCGCTGCATCAGTCAGGCCGGCATCGGCTTTATGTTTGCCTCCATGCATCACGCGGCCATGCGCCATGTGGGGCCGAGCCGGGTGGAACTCGGCACGCGGACGATCTTCAACCTGCTTGGACCGCTCTCCAACCCTGCCGGCGCAAGGCGTCAGCTTCTAGGCGTCTTTGCGCCGAAATGGCTGGAACCGATTGCCGAGGTGCTGCGGGATCTTGGCTCCGAAACCGTCTGGGTCGTACACGGCGACGGCATGGACGAGATCACCACCACAGGCATCACGCAGGTCACTGCGCTTGAAGATGGGAAGATCCACTCCTTCGAACTGACGCCGATGGATTTCGGAGTTACTCCTGCGACGCTCGCTGAACTGAAGGGCGGGGATGGCGTGGCGAATGCCGCCGCCTTGCGCTCGGTCCTCGGCGGTGCCAAAAATGCTTACCGTGATATATCGCTCTGCAACGCGGCCGCTTCGCTTGTAGTCGCCGGCAAGGCAGAAACGATCGCCGACGGCATGAGGCTTGCTACCCGTTCGCTGGAAAGCGGTGAAGCTGCGGCCGCTCTCGAGCGTCTGGTCGCGGTGTCGAACGACGAGGATTAAGGCAGTGGCGGATATCCTGAGGAAGATCGAAGCCTATAAGCGCGAGGAGATTGCAGCGGCAAAAGCCAGCGTGCCGCTCGCCGATTTGAAGGCCCGTGCCGCCGACCAGCCGTCCCCGCGCGGTTTTTACCGGGCCTTGAAGGCGAAACAGGATAGCGGCGCTTTCGGTCTGATTGCCGAAATCAAGAAAGCCAGCCCCTCCAAGGGACTGATCCGTCCCGATTTCGATCCTCCGTCGCTTGCCAGGGCTTACGAGACGGGCGGAGCCGCCTGCCTCTCCGTGCTCACCGACAAACCCAGTTTCCAGGGCGCGCCGGAGTTTCTGACCGCCGCGCGCAACGCCTGCGCCTTGCCGGCTCTGCGAAAGGATTTCATGTTCGAGCCCTACCAGGTTTACGAGGCGCGGGCATGGGGTGCCGATTGTATTCTGCTGATCATGGCGTCGCTCTCCGACGACGAGGCGCGCGAACTCTACGACCTAGCCGCAGAACTCGGGATGGATTCACTGATCGAGGTGCATGACGAGGTGGAGATGGAACGCGCGCTGAAGCTCCCCTCGCCGCTCGTCGGCATCAACAATCGCAATCTGCGGACTTTCGAGCTGAGCCTGGAAACGAGCGAGACGCTTGCCCCCATGGTTCCGGCCGACCGCCTGCTGATAGGCGAAAGCGGCATCTTTACCCATGACGATTGCCAGCGCCTGAAGAAGGTCGGTATCAACACATTCCTGGTCGGGGAAAGTCTGATGCGGAAGGACGACGTTGCCGCGGCGACCCGGCTGCTGCTTACCGGCCAGACCGCGCTGGCGGCCGAATAATGGGAAACCTCACCCATATAGGCGCTTCGGGCGAGGCGCATATGGTGGATGTCGGCGACAAGGCGGACACCGTGCGCCAGGCGACCGCGGAAGGTTATGTCAGGATGCTGCCGGCAACACTGGCGCTCATCCGCGACGGCAACGCCAAGAAGGGCGACGTGATCGGCACGGCGCGGCTTGCGGGTATTATGGCGGCAAAGAAAACGTCTGACCTCATTCCGCTCTGCCATCCTCTGATGCTGACGAAGGTTTCCGTAGAGATCATCGAAGACGACACGCTGCCTGGACTTCGCGTCAGCGCGACCGCGAAACTCAGCGGCAAGACCGGCGTCGAAATGGAGGCGCTGACAGCGGTCTCCGTCGCGTGCCTGACGGTCTACGACATGGCCAAGGCCGTTGATAAAGGTATGGAGATCGGCGGCATCCGCTTACTCGAAAAGACCGGCGGCAAATCCGGAACCTACCGCGCGGGAGATTGAGAATGGCGCTTTTGCCCGTCTCGGAAGCGAAGAGCCGGCTTTTGGCCAAGGCGATCCCGGTTGAGACGATAGAGGTCGTGCCACTTGCGGATGCCGACGGGCGCGTGCTTGCCGCCGATCTGGCGGCGCGCTTCACACAGCCGCCGTTCGATGCTTCGGCAATGGATGGTTATGCTCTGCGCGCCGCGGACGCTCCCCGGATAGGCACGGAACTGACGGTGATCGGCAGTGCTGCGGCGGGCCACGCCTTTTCGGGCGCTGTCGCGGCAGGCCAGGCCGTGCGGATATTCACCGGCGCACCGGTCCCGGAAGGGGCAGATGCCGTATTGATCCAGGAAGATGCCGAAAAACTCGAAGGCGACCGTATCCGCACCAAATTCGAAGTGACGAAGGGTCGTCACGTTCGTCCTCGGGGTCAGGATTTTCGCGAGGGCGAAACCGTACTGGCGGCAGGCACGCTGCTGGACTTTTCCCATGTCACCGTCGCGGCGGCGATGAATTACGCGGAGCTATCGGTCCACCGCCGGCCCCGCATTGCCATACTTGCAACCGGCGATGAGCTCGTTCAGCCCGGCAATATGCCCGGCGCGGCGCAGATCATCGCCTCCAATACGTTCGGCATTGACGCACTGGTGAAGGACAATGGCGGAGAAGTTCTCGACCTCGGCCTCGTCAACGATCGCGAGGAGGATATAGCCGCCGCTATCGCAAGAGCGAGGGCCGCCCGCGCCGACGTGCTCGTAACGCTCGGCGGTGCATCGGTCGGTGATCACGATCTCGTCCAGGCAACCTTGAAAAACGCAGGTATGGAACTCGACTTCTGGCGTATCGCCATGCGGCCCGGCAAGCCGCTGATGGTCGGCCGGCTTGAGGACATGCAGGTACTCGGTCTGCCGGGCAACCCGGTCGCCAGCCTTGTAACCGGCATGCTCTTTCTGGAGCCGCTGGTGCGAAAACTGGCCCGCCTTCCGGAAAGACGGCGGCAGATAGAGGGAACTACGGCCGGAAGGCTGCCGTCCAACGACCAGCGGCAGGATTATCTCCGCGCAAAGCTTTCCAGGGACCGGGACGGTAACGTGATCGCCGAGGCCTTTGACAAGCAGGATTCCTCGATGATGAAGATTTTTGCCCATTCCGACGGGCTGATCATCCGTCCGCCGAATGCGCCCGAGCTGCCTGCGGGCGCGCCCTGCCCGATCCTTCTCATCAGGCCCTGAGCCGGCCAAGCGCATTCCCGCCCGCCGGAAGAACAGGGAGTTCCGACCAGTGCCCGCAGATGAGCCCCGCCCGAGCGTCCTCTGGTTCCGGAAGGATCTCCGTCTTGATGACAATCACGCCCTTCATGCCGCCATCGAGGCCGGCGGACCGATTGTTTCGGTCTATATTCGTGAGCCCGCCGCCCACAATATCGGCCCGCTTGGGTCAGCGCAGAGCTGGTGGCTGCATCATTCCCTGGAAACCCTCCAAAAATCGCTGAGATCGCTCGGGACAGATCTGCTTCTTCTGTCCGGAACGGCCGATCGTGTGCTCGCCGATCTGGCTGACCGGATCGGCGCACGGTCGATCTTCTTCAATCGGGCGTATGAGCGATCGTCGCAGGACCGCGAAATCGTCCCGACGTTGAAAAAGCGTCGAATTGCCGTTCACACGTTCCACGGGCAGCTTTTGTCCGACCCTCTGGAGATCCGGACGAGCGCCGGTGCGGCCTTTCGCGTCTTTACACCTTTTTGGAACGCGCTTCAGAAGCGAGACGAACCGCACGAGCCTATCGACGCGCCATCGAGAATTTCCGCATATCCCGGCCCCCTCCCTTCTGAAGATCTGGAAGATTGGAACCTTTTACCGCAAAAGCCCAACTGGGCGTCGCATTTCCCTGCGGCTTGGACCCCCGGGGAGCAGGGCGCGCAGCAGCGGCTTGCCGACATAATCGACCGAAAGCTGCAGAACTATCGAGACGGTCGCGACCTCGCCGCTGAAGAGAACACGTCGCATCTTTCGCCCCATCTGGCGTTCGGTGAAATCTCGCCCGCCCGCATCTGGCACGCCACGCGGAGCCTGCCTCACACGGCATCTTCGGACGTTGCTCACTTTCGTCGCGAATTGGCTTGGCGTGATTTCTGCTACGGCCTGCTCGTCGAGTTTCCGCATCTTCATGACCGCAACTGGAACAGCAGGTTCGACGCGTTCCCGTGGGAGGATGATGCGCAAGCGTATCGGGCCTGGACCCGCGGGCAGACGGGTTATCCGATCGTCGACGCCGGAATGCGTCAGCTGTGGCGTTACGGCTTCATGCACAACAGGGTGCGGATGATTGTCGCGTCGTTTCTGGTCAAGGACCTGATGATCGATTGGCGCAAGGGCGAACGATGGTTCCGGGACACGCTTGTCGATGCCGACCCGGCCAATAATCCTGCGAACTGGCAATGGGTTGCCGGATCAGGCGCGGACGCCTCCCCGTTTTTTCGGATTTTCAATCCAGTCCTCCAGGGGGAGAAGTTCGATCCCGAAGGCGACTATGTGAAGATGCATGTGCCGGAGCTCGCGAAGCTCGACCGCAAATTTATTCACCGCCCGTTTGAAGCACCAAAGCAGGTTTTGGATCAGGCGGGTATCGAACTGGGCAAGGACTATCCGAAACCCATTGTCAGTCACGACTTCGCCCGTGACAGAGCTCTTGCTGCCTATCGGGCAATGCGATCCTGAATAATCAATGCCTCACCCCTCTGGCGTGCCTGCCTGGTCGGAAACATTAGCCTCGGCCTCATGAGGTTGCCCGATCAATACCCAGATATGGCCGCCTGGATCAAAGATGGACGCCACTTCCCGGTCGCGGAGATCCGTTTGCACTGGATCTCGGATCATCCCCCCGGCTTCGATGGCTGCATTCACGATTTCGCCGACGTCAGGCACGGTAAGCTGGAAGATGGTGCTGACGGCCCCCGGCGTCTTTGGATAGAATGGCCCGCTGTAGGATGGGGCGGCTTCATGCTTTGGATCCGAGCCGCAGATGACGATGTTGAACGGGCCGAGCTGCAGCTCGATCATCAGCAGCCTCAGCATCTCGTAGCAATTGACTTCTTCCGCACCGAAAACAGCCTTGTAGAACTCGGCGGTCGAGCGTTCCTGCCCTTGCTCCACGAAAAGGCTCAAACTCAAGTTGATTTCATTGCCGGTCATCATTCCGATCGCCTCGATTCCGGCGTCAGGATACCGGGAAATGCGTGACAGAGCCACGTCACTCGCCGCTATAACTGCTCATTCCCCCAGGCCATATGAGCGGGAGCCGATAGCGGGTCCGGTATAGCGGGCACGAGGCCTGATCAGATGCCCGCTTTCGACCTGTTCCAAGGCATGGGCAAGCCAGCCGACCGCATGGGCGAGCGCAAAAATCACCAGCGGCGCGTCTTCCGGAAGCCGGAACTTTGCAGCGAGAGCCGCAAGCGCGAAGTCGATATTCACCGGCTCGCCGAGCATCTCTTCGCCAGCCTCGGCAAGGTTGGCATAAAGTTCCGGCGCATCGAGGTCTGCCATCAGCGCTTTGGCGCGCGGATCGCCTTGCGGATAAAGCCTGTGTCCGAATGCCCGTACGAGGCCCTCCGAGGACAATGCGCTGCGGATCGCTTCCCGCGCTCCAACCGATGCGGCCTGTTCTGCCAGCAGTGATATGCTCACCCAGGCGCCACCGTGGCGAGGGCCGGATAGAGCGGTCAACCCGGCCAATACGGCGGCGGAAAGAGCAGCTCCCGAGGAGGCCGTCACCCGCGCTGCAAAGGCGGATACGTTGAGTTCGTGTTCTGCGGCGAGAACAAGCGCCTTCCGAATAAGCTCTGCTGCCTGGGGCCGCTGCCAACCCAATGCCAACCGATCGTGCAGCGGCAGCTGTTCCGGCCACGGGGCAAGCGCTTCGGCCAAGGCCGACAGCACATCCGCGGCCTCAACCCGAAGAACCGAGGCATTTCTTCCCAATGCGGGAAGATCCGTGGCAGACCGGGCGGCGAGCCTCATGAAAGCCGATCCCATCCGAGACGCTTCCGGTTCATTTTCTCCACCTGCAGAGATCCGCACGCTGGCGGTATTCCACAGAAGCGCCGCTGCCTCCTCCAGCGTTGCATGCCGGGAAAATTCGACAGCGTCCACGCCGCGATAGAAAAGCTTTCCATCGGCAATGGTCGAGATCGTCGTGGGCAGGATCGGATCGCCCCACCGGATGGTTTCTGCCGCCACCGCCGCCGACTGCCGTCGACCGGCGTTGCGTTCCGCCAGCCGTTTCACGTCCGAGAGCTGGTAGAGGCTGCGGCGGGGATCTGACGAATCGGCTTTCGCGCGAATGCGTCCGCGGCTAACATTGGCATAAAGCGTCTGCGGTTTGGTTCCGAGAAGGGCAAGCGCCTCTTCGGCGGTGATCCAGAGCGTGTTCATATTGATCGATTGCATCAAGATTGACGTCAATAAGACTAGGTCCGATCATCTCCCTCGTAAAGGAGGTGGCATGAAAGAGGCCACGTCCATGGAGAGAACGGATCTCTGAGATGCAGATGATCTTAGGACAGTCACGCTTTGCGCCGTTTGGCT
>NZ_SMCL01000036.1:0-35159 GCF_004343065.1 Neorhizobium sp. S3-V5DH | reverse complement strand
TCGCCCTTCCGCAGTTGCGCTTCACTTCGCTCGCCATGACCAGCTTACGGTGGGACTTCCACCCACAAGAATGCGCCCATGCTGGGCGCACAACATATAAGAGCGGGATTAGACATCCCGCTCCTGGCGCTATCGATAGGATCTGAAAATGAACGTTCTCCGGATCACTCCAGTTCGACATTCTCGACGGTAATGCCGGATTGGAACGTGAGAAAACCTGGGATGTTGGTAAAGCCCTTGACCTTCTTGCTGAGCCCAAAACTTTGGTCGCGCCACATCAGATAAACGAACGGCGATTGTTCGAGAGCACGATCCACGAACTGGCCGTAGATCTTCTCGCGCTCGCCGGCGTCGAGCGTGACACGTCCCTTATCGAGAAGGTCGTTGATCACTGTGTCATTGAAGTAGGCGGAGTTGTTAAGCCGTACCAGCTGCTGGCCACCATAGAAGAAGTTGCTGAGCCAATCGGGGTCCGCAATGTCCCCGGCAGTACCTGCAACCAGGAAGTCGTAGTCGCCTGCATTGTTCTTGGCGATACGGCCCGACCAGTCGGGAAGATCGAGCCTCGCGTTGATGCCGATCTTGGCAAGCTCGGCCTGCACAGCGATCGCGGTGTTGTTGTGGAAGCCATATTGCGAGGTGGAGAGCAGGCGGGCTTCGAAACCGTTCGGATAACCTGCCTTGGCGAGCAGTTCCTTGGCCTTTGCGATGTCATACTTGAAGAAGTTCGCCTTTTCCTTCGAATACCCCATGTAGCCTTCCGGGATCGCGATGCCGAACAGCGGAGTACCGCGGCCGTTGAAGGCGGTGTTGATCACGGTTGCACGGTCGATCGCATAGGAAATCGCCTGCCGCACTTCCGGCTTCGAGAATGGTTCGAACTTGGTGTTGAACTGCAGCATCATGAACGGGCCGGTGGTACTGGCCAGCTTCAGGTCCGAGCTGCCCTCGATCGAGCCGGCATCCTTCCAAGGAACGTAGTCGATGATATCGACGTCGCCGGACTTCAGCGCATTCACCCGGGTATTTTCATCGCCGTAGAAGACATAGTGAATGTCATCGAGATGCGGCTTGCCCTTCTTGTAGTAGCCGTCGAACTTCTCGACCGTCAGCTCGCGGCCGCGCTCCCAGTTGACGAACTTGAAGGGGCCTGCTCCAACCGGCGCGGCGTTCGGATCGGTACCATGCGCCTCGATCCAGGCCGCCGGGATGATCGCCGATTCCGGGAGCGCCAGATAGTGGACCAACGGCACGAACGGCTTGGAGAGCACCAGCTTCACCGTCTTGGGGTCCGGCGTCTCGATCGATTGAATGACGCCGAGTTCGTTTCTATAAGTCGCCTTGCTGTCCTTGGCGGTCATGCGCTCGATGGACGCCTTGACGTCCGCCGAGGTGACCGGAGAGCCGTCATGGAACTTCGCGTCGCGCAGCTTGAGCGTATAGTTGAGTGCATCAGGGGCGACGTTGTAGCTCTCGGCGAGTTCGAGCGAGAGCTTGCCGTCGGCGCCGTAGTTGAAGAGGCCGCGATGGATCGCAAGCCGGATGGTTCGCGCCGGCGTGCCAGCGTTGATGGTGCTTTCCAGCGTCGACGGCTCGCCGGAAATACCGAAATAGAGAGTACCGCCATCGGCCAGCGCCTGCTGAGCGAAGGCACTATATGACAGGGCCAAGACGAGCCCGAAGATCTTCCTTTTCATGCTGTACCCCTTCTTTGATTGTGGTTGTCGATGCGAAATTGCCATGTCCGTTACTCCTCCCTGAGGCGTGGATCGAGAATGTCGCGCAGGCGGTCGCCCACCACGTTGATGGCAAGCACCGTCAGGGCGAGAAGAAGGGACGGCCAGATCACATACATTGGGTTCTGGCCGAGATAGCCGCGCGCGGTTCCGATCATCTGGCCCCAGGAAGGTTCTGGCGGCACGATGCCGAGGCCGAGGAAGCTCAGGCCAGATTCCAGAAGGATGGCGGCGGCGACCGTCAACGTCGCCTGCACGACCAGAGGCGACAGGATGTTCGGCAGGATGGCGGTGAAGACGACGCGGCGGGCTGAGGCGCCCATCGCGTGTTCAGCCTCCATGAACTCCATGCGCGAGACCTGCAGCGTTGCGGCGTGCGCGACGCGGGCGAAATGCGGGATGTAGAGAACACCAATGACGACGGCGAGACTGAAGATCCCGCTTTCCCAGAACCCGACCGCCAAGAGTGCCAGAAGGATGGGCGGAAAACTCAGCATGATATCTACGCTGCGCATGATGAGGAATGCGATTAGCGGCCGGCCATAGGCGCCCGCGATGCCGATCATGGTTCCGAAAATCCCGGCGATAACCGTCGCGCCGATCGCCACCAGCAGGGTCGGCTGGACCCCGATCAGCAGGCGGCTTAGCAGATCGCGGCCGAATTCGTCGGTGCCCAGCCAGTGGGCTGCGGAACTGCTCTGATTGACCGTCTGCGGATTGAGCAGAAACGGGTCCTGCGGGGCCAACCAGTTGCCGAAGACACCAATGAAAATGACTGCGACAAGCAGGACGATGCTGGCAAGGAAGGAAGGCTGGTTGCGGGACGCGCGAAGAATTGCCTCGGGGATCACGAGCGTTTCCTCCGGATACGCGGGTCAAGCAGGCTGTAGAGCAGCTCCACCACCAGGTTGATCAGGATGAAGGCGGCCGCGATCGCCAGCATCGCCCCCTGTACCAGAGGATAGTTGCGCGCCGATACCGCCCCGACGAGCAGCGTGCTGAGGCCAGGCCAGTTGAACATGGCCTCGACGAGAACCGTGCCGCCCATGAGGTTGCCGAGCTGCAGGCCGATGATCGTGACGATCGGGATCGCGGCATTGCGCAGCACGTGCTGCCAGATGATCCGCCGTTCAGGCATCCCCTTGGCACGTAGCGCGCGGACGAAATCGCGGCCGAGGATTTCCAGCATGGAGGAGCGCGTCATGCGGGCGATCGACGCTGCCAAGCCGAAGCCCAAAGCGAGGGCCGGCAGGGCCAGCTTGCGGAAATGCTCCAGCATGTTGCGCGATATATCCGTATAGCCGCTTGCCGGAAGCCAGCCGAGCTTCAAGCTGAAGAACAACACCAGCAGCGTGCCCATGATATAAACCGGCACCGATATGCCGATCGTCGCGATCGAAGTCAGCACCGTATCGCGCGTGCTGCCCCGCTTGAGTGCGGCTGCGATGCCGAGCGGAACGCCGATGAGTGCGGCAATGATGATCGCCGCAAATGCGAGCTCGAGCGTGCGCGGCAGGTTCTGCATCACGTAATTGGCAACCGGATAACCATTGGTCAGCGACTTGCCGAAATCGAGATGCAGGGCGTTCCAGAGCCAGACGAAATATTGGGACAGCACCGGCTGGTCGAGGCCAAGCTGGCTGCGCATCGAGGCGATCGCCTCCGGCGATGGATTGCTGTCGGCACCGAGCAGCAAAAGCACGGGGTCGCCCGGCATGATGTACATGACGGAGAAGATCAGGGTGGCGACGACGAGAAGCTGGACGATGGCCGTCAGGAGCTTTCGCGCAACAAGGAGCAGAGCCCCTGCGATCGACGCGTTCATGTGGCCACCTTTCCGCCGCGCATCGAACCGACGGTCGGCACGGCATCCAGCAAGATGCGGGTATAGGGCTCCCTAGGATTGCCGAAGATCTCGGCGGCAGATCCGTATTCCACGATCCTGCCCTTCTGCATGACCGCGACCGTGTCACTGACATGTTCGACAACCGAAAGGTCGTGGGAGATGAAGAGGTAGGTCAGTTCGAACTCCGCCTGCAGATCTTTGAGCAGGTTCAGCACCTGTGCCTGGACGGAGACGTCGAGTGCGGAGACGGCTTCATCGCAGATGACGAGCGACGGGTTGAGGGCAAGCGCCCGGGCGATGGCAATTCTCTGCCGCTGCCCGCCCGAGAATTCATGCGGATATTTCTGGGCCGCCGTGGCGGACAGGCCAACGGCTTCGAGCAGCGAGAGGACCCGTCCCCGGCGCTTTATCGCATCACCGTCGGCGAAGATCACCATCGGCGCCTCGATGAGCTGGGCGACCGTCTGGCGTGGGTTGAGCGAACCGTAGGGATTCTGGAAGACCATGGCGATCTCGCGCCGGAAAGGCCGCATCTCCTTGTCCGAAAGCGCTGCAATGTCCTCGCCCTTGAACAGGATCTGGCCGGAATCGGGCTTGTAGAGCCTGATGACAGCACGAGAAAGCGTGCTCTTGCCGCAACCGGATTCGCCGACGAGGCCAAGCGTCGTGCGGGGTGCGACCGACAGGCTGACGCGATCAACGGCGCGCATCTCGACCGGCATGGCGAGAGGCGAAGGTTTTACCCAGTAGGACTTGCAGAGATCACGGATCTCGAGAAGCGGGCGATCACCTTCAGGCGGGACCGGCCCGGCGGATGTCGGTCGGGGGCGCGGCTCGGGCCGGACACTGCGCACTCTTCCGGACGGATCGCGCTCGATCACCGGCAGCCGTTCAGCCTCGCGGCCAAGCGACGGCATGGAATCGATCAGCGCCCTGGAGTAATCGCTTTGGGGGGCGGCAAAGAGATCGGCGGTCGACGCCTCCTCCATCTTGTCGCCGGCATACATGACCACGACGCGGTCGGCGACTTCGTAGATGACGCCGAGATCGTGGGTGATCAGCAGGATCGCCGCGCCGACTTCCTCGTTCAGTTCGCGGAGCAGTTCGAGCACCTGCTTCTGCACCGTGACGTCGAGCGCAGTGGTGGGTTCGTCGGCGATGATGATGCGCGGCCGGCAAGCGACTGCCATGGCGATCATGATGCGCTGGCACTGGCCGCCGGACAGTTCGTGCGGATAGGAACGCATGGCGCGATCGGGATCGGGGATCAGGACTTTTTCCAGCAGTTCGCGTGCCTTCCGGCGTGCATTCGCGCGTCCGATGGGCTCATGCAGAAGGATCGCTTCGGCGATCTGGTCGCCGCAGGTGAAGATTGGATCGAGCGACGCCATCGGATCCTGGAAAATCATGGCGATATGGCGCCCACGCAGCTTGCGCAGGTCCCCCGGCGGCAGCTTCAGGATATCGATCCCGTCTACCAGGACCTCGCCGCTGGTGACCACCGCGTTGGGCGGAAGAAGGCCCATCACGCCAAGCGACGTGATCGTCTTGCCGCTGCCGCTTTCTCCGACCAGTCCGAGGATTGCTCCCGGCTCGATCGTGAAATCGATATTGCGCACAGCGGACTTTAGCCCGGTGCTGGTCTTGAAGGCGATCGAGAGGTTTCTGACTTCGAGCATTTAGCCTCCTCTCAGACCTGTTCGTTGGCGGTGATGGGAGCCGCATGGCCGAATGCGCCGTCGATCCCGCAGATTTCGGCTGCAAACTGGCGGCCCTTTTCCATGGCAATCGCAATGGCGTCTGCGGAAGGCCGGTTGCCGCGCGTCCAGCCTGCCGCGAGCAGCGACAGCAGTGTTGCCGTGATGAACGCGTCGCCGGCGCCGAGCGTATCGACGACATTGGCGGGTTTTGGCAAGACGGAAATGAAGTCGACGCCGTTATAGGCCGTGGCGCCTTCCGGTCCAAAGGTCGCCAGAGCCAGACTGCAGCCGTTGGAAACGGCTTGTCGCAAGGCTTCAAGACCGCGCTCGCAACCGATGTCGCCTGCCGAAAATGCCGCGAAATCAATATGTGGCGTGACCGGCCCTATCAGTTCGTCCACCTGCCACCGATAGGAAAAGTCATAGGATAGTAACGCACTTGCGTTCCTCAAGGCCGCTAGGTGCAGATTGAGATGGCTATAGCAGCTCGTGTGCACGAGCCGGAAACCGGCGATATAGTCGAGATCGGTTTGGCTCGGCGTGAAGGGATTTTCCCGGGCAACGCCGCCCCTGTTGGAAAACACGAACTCGCGGTTTCCATCAACGACGCGCACGTCCGCATGGCCGTTCTCGCCGTCTACAATCCGGCAGAGTGTTGTTGGAATGGCCAATTCTTCGAGAGTGGAGCGCACGTGGCGACCGGCCGCATCCGTGCCGAACGTGCCGAGAAAGGCCGCGTCCGCGCCGAGCATCCTGGCGTAGACTGAAAAATTGAGAGCATTGCCGCCCGGGTACATCTTACCCGCATTTAGGTAGCGGTCGACGACATTGTCGCCCAGTCCAAGGACTTTGAAGCTCGAATATGTCCTGTCAGGCGTCATCATTCCCCGACCGCCTTTCTGTAATGCGAGGCCGAGACGGATAAGACATCCGCCGATCGCGCAGCCCGACCCGGGGCGAAATTCTCACGCCCGAATAAAGGGTTATGTCGGCGGATGTCTTCGTCATCAGTAATCGACTTTCCACATGTAGCGACGAACGCTGAGCGGATGCTCGCGCAGGACCGAAAGCGTATGGGCGAACCAGTACCAAGTGACGCCTATCACGAAAGGCGACAGCAGCGGCGAGACATCCCCATAGCGGCCGGCATCGAAGGTGATGATCTTGTCCGTGACGCGGCGGGTGAACTTCAGCGCCCGCTGGTCGATCTTGCGGTTCTCGCCATTGTCCATCAGGAAGACGTAGGCCATCTCCGGGTCGGCGACCTCGAACGGACCGTGGCGGAATTCGCCCGAATGGATGTCGGAGGCGTCGAGCCACAGCATCTCGTTGAAGATGCAGATCGAATACTGGTAATTCAGCGCCGACAGGATGCCGCTCGAAAGGACGTAGTAGATGTTCTCGTCCTTGTAGCGGCGGGCGAGTTCCATGCCCCGCTCGCGCTCGGCATTCTTGATGTCGTGCAGCTTGGCAGGCATCGCCTCGAGATCGGCAATGAGCTGGGCGCCGACCGGATTGCCGAGGCGCTTCAGGAAATGGGCGGCGAAGAGATAGGCGATCATCGTCTTCGGCATGCCCGGCAATTCCTTGCTGTAGGGCAGCAGGTAGTCGCAGATCCTCGCTAGGCCGCTGTCATGACCGGAGGTCAGCGCCACGGTGATGGCGCCGGTGGTCTTCGCCCAACGGGCCGCGACGACGGTATCCTCGGTCTCGCCGTTATGGGATGTGAGGAGCACGACAGCCTTTTCGTTGACGGGTTTCGGACGTCGCGTTTCGAGTTCCGTCGAGTTGATGCGCTCGATCCTGAGGTCGCAATATTTGTCGAGGATGTATTTGACCGGCTCGATATAGGAATTCGAGCCGCCGGCACCGACGAGATAGATAGAGTCGATCTGGCGCGACGAGAAGATTTCATCGACCAGCTTTTTGGCAACCGGGTTGCCGTCGCGGAAGGTCATCTCCAGGACGCCCTTCAGATAGTCCCCTTCGAGGTAGTTGGGGTTCGGAGCGGACTTGATCTGTTCGTCGCTCGGCGTCAGGTTTTCGAGAGCCATGTTATTCATTCTCCAAAGGGAATTCAGGAAGCACGGCCGAAGCCGCCGCCGCCCGGCGTTTGCAGGAACAGGCTGTCCCCGCGGTTCATCAGGATGTTGGTGATCGAGATGTCGTATTCCTTGACCGTCCCGTCGGCACTCGCGAATTTTAGCCGGGCGACCTCGCCCGGGCCGCCGCCGAAAACGCCGTCAGCCGGAGTGCGCAGACCTTCGCAGGAGGCATTTGCCCGGACCCCGTCCGTCATCGCGACCACCTCGCGGACGATGCCCATGCCGCCCGTCGTCTGGCCTTCGCCACCCGAGCCGGTGGCGAGCGCATAACGGCGCACCATCAGCGGATATTCGATTTCGAGCGCTTCGGCCGGCAGGTTCGAGGTGTTGGTGATATGCACCTGAATGCCGTTCATGCCGTCATGCTCAAGGCTTGCGCCCGCACCGCCGCCGACGGTTTCGAGGTAGACGAAACTGCCTTCGCGCGTCTTGTGCGGGCCGAAGAAGATCATCGTCGCATTCATGTCGGCCGAGGAGGCAAACACCTTTTCCCTCGGCAGAACATCGGCGAAAGCCTGGAAGATGGCGCGGACGACACGCTGGCAACTGGTCGAGCGAATACCGACCGCGGCCGGGAATCTCGGACGCACCAGCGTGCCCTCTTCCGCAACGATCGTCACGGGAAGCGCCATGCCCTCGTTCGGCGGCAGAGCCGGATCGAGCAGCGCCTTGATCGTGTAGTAACAGGTGGCGTCGAGGGCAGTCTTGGGAATGTTGACCGCACCTCGCGCCTGAATGTCGGTGCCGGTGAAATCGAAGGTGATGCCATCACCTTCCACCTTTATGGCGACCTGGATGCGGCAAGGATCGAATCCTACGCCATCGCCATCGATGAGGGCTTCCCCCCTGTAGGTGCCATCCGGAAGATCGCCGATGCGCTTGCGCAGCCGGCTTTCCGAATAGGCGATCAGGTCGTCGATCGCCTTTTCGACGGTGGCGATGCCGAACTGATCGGCGAGCGCCACCAGCTTGCGCTGGCCGATCGCATTGGTGGCGATCTGCACCTTGAGGTCGAGAATACGTTCCAGCGGATCACGACTGTTGGTGCTGATAAGCTTGACGATCTGCTCGTCCAGCATGCCCTCACGGGCGATTTTCAGCACCGGAATGCGGATCCCTTCGGCGAAGATGCTGGTTTGGCTGGGATCGCAGGAGCCGGGAACGCCGCCGCCGACATCCGAATGATGGCCGAGGTTGGCGGCGAAGAAGCAGAGCCGGCCTTCGTAGAAAACAGGTGTCAGGATCGAGATATCAGGCGTGTGCGAACCGCCGGCGAGATAAGGGTCGTTACAGATGAATGCATCGCCCGGCTTGATGTCCTCGAGCCTGTAGTTTTCGAGCACCGCCGCGACGCCGCCCTGCAACGAGCCGAGATGCACCGGGATATGCGACGCCTGGACGATCAGACGGCCACGGCCATCGAAGAGGCCAACTGAGCAATCCTTTCGTTCCTTGATATTGGTCGAGAAGGACGAGCGCACCAGGCTCAACCCCATTTCGTCGGTAATCGACATGAACCGGTTGGAGTAGACCTCCATTTCGATGGCGTCGAATTCGCGGGGTGGTTTGACGTGCTGCTGCATCACGCACGGTCCTTCACAAAGCTGAGAATGATGTTGCCATAGGCATCGACGACGCCGGATTGGCCGGGAACCACGTAGGTCGTGGAGGTGAGCTCCTCGACGATCGCAGGGCCTGAGAAAGTCTCTCCCTGCGGCATGGCCGAACGCTTGTAGACCGGCACGGTCTGCCATCCGGCCTGCGGATCGATATAGACCTCGCGCTCGCCGACTATGGCGTCCTTCATGGAGCCTGCAGCGCCCTCGACCATCTGGAGCGGTCCGCCGGCGTGGCCGATCGCCTGGACGCGCAGGTTGACGATCTCGACTGGGTGATTTTCGAGCGCATAACCATAAACGACGCGGTGCGCTTCGGCGAAACGATCAGTGAAATCTTCCGCAGTTGATAGAATGCCCTCGACGCGGATTTCGTGGTTCTGGCCGGCATAACGAGCTTCCGCGATATGCTGAAGCGCACGTTTCTCATCAGGTATGGTTTCTGCCTCCAGCCATTCCCTCGCCTGCACTTGCAGGCCTTCGACCGCCGACGTGATGTCGGGCCAGGCATCATCCTCGACCCGCTTGATCTGTGTGGAGACGAAATCGCACGTCACATCGGACAGCAGCACGCCGCGGGCGCACATCGTGCCAGGGGATTCCGGGATGATGACGGTATTCAGCCCGGTCTCTGCGGCCACCAACGAAGAATGCAGCGGACCAGCGCCGCCGAACGCCATCAGCGCGAAGGACTTGAGGTCATGGCCCCTGTCCATGGACACAGCACGTATCGCGCGGGCCATGTTGGCGACGGCGATGCGGATGATACCCCAGGCCGTATCCTCGACGGAACGGCCGATCCTTTCGGCCACCGCGCCGACGGCCTTGAGGGCGGCTTCGCGGTCGACCGGCATGGCGCCGTCGAGCAAGGCCACCGGATTGAGCCGCTGCAGCACGATATTGGCGTCGGAGATCGTTGCGTCCGTTCCGCCCTTGCCGTAGGCGGCGGGTCCCGGAACTGCGGCGGCACTCTGTGGACCGACCTTCAGGCCGCCGGCATCGTCCAGCCAGGCGATCGAACCACCGCCGGCACCGATGACATGCACGTCAACCATCGGGCAGCGAATGGAATAACCGGCGACGTCGCGGTCGGTGGAATAGGCCGGCCTGCCGCCGGCGATCAATGCGACGTCAGTCGAGGTGCCGCCGACATCATAGGTGATGACATCGAGGAAGGACGCAGCTTTGCCCACCAGTGACGCCCCGACGACCCCGGCTGCCGGACCGGAAAGGCAGGTGCGAACCGGATAGTTGCGCGCCGTCTCGGTCGACATCAGTCCACCGTTCGAATGAATGGTATAGGGCTTTGCTTCGACGCCCGCCTTGCGCGACCGGGCCATGAAACGTTCGAGATATCCATCCATGCGTGGCATGAGATAGGCATTCATGACCGTGGTGGAGATACGCTCGTATTCGCGGAACTCCGGCAGAACATCGCTCGACAGAGAAATGAAGACGGCCGGCAGATGCTGGCGAATGATCACGGCCGCGCGTTGTTCGTGAGCCGGGTTGCGGTAGGAATGAAGGAAGCCGATCGCGACCGCTTCCACGCCTTCTTCCTTAAAACGCCTGGCAGCAGCTTCAACACCAGCCTCATCCAGCGGCACGATGACTTCACCGTCAGGACCGAGACGCTCGGAAACTTCAAGACGCAGCGGGCGCACGACCAGCGGATCGGGCTTGCGAACGCTCATGTCGAAGAGGTCGGGACGGGTCTGGCGGCCGATCTCCAGCACGTCGCGGAAGCCTTCGGTGGTCAGCAGGCCGGTCTTGCCGCCACGACGCTCAATGACCATGTTGGTCGCGACCGTGGTGCCATGACCGAAATGCACGACGTCGGACGACCGAAGCCCACGTTCACCGAAATCTGCAATGCCAATCTCAATGGCTTCCGACGGATCATGCGGCGTCGATGACACCTTGAAGTGCCGCATGCTCCCCGTTTCGTCGTCGAGGACCGTAAAGTCCGTGAAGGTGCCGCCGACATCGATGCCGACCCTGATATTGCCCATGATGCTCTGGTCTTCTGCATTGTGGCTGCGGCTTCACGCCGACGCCTTGCCTGTCATGGACATGATCTAAAATCCGCTAGCGCATCTTGTAAAATTCAATTATTCGAGCTTTCCATTCCAAAATGGAATGTCACGGAGGCGCGGGTCATGCGACGGATCAAGCTTAGACATCTCGACACACTGGCCGCCTTTATGAAGACGGGCTCGGTAACTGAGGCAGCGCTGGTGCTCCACACCACCCAGCCGAATGCCAGCAAGTCCCTGAAGCAGCTTGAGGATTTTGCAGGTGTGAGGCTCTTTGAACGGAGTGCGGGAAGGCTGCGTCCGACGCCGGAGGCCGAACTCCTTTTCTCGCATGCCACGCGCCTGATGGAAGAGTTGACGGTTTTCGAAAGCCTGTCGCTTGACCTCACCGCCATGGCCCAAGGCTATGTGAATATCGGCATCCTGTCGGCCTTCAGCACAGCCCTCATCCCGATGGCGGTCGAGCGTTTCAACAACCTCTATCCCGGCATTCAGGTCCAGGTCGACCTGCTCGATTCCGACAAGATCCACTCCTATGTCAGCCGCGGGAACTACGACTTTGGACTGGTGCACCATCCCGAACACGAACCCGACCTGATGACGCAGACGCTGAAGACCTCCTCAATGGTTTGTATCATGCCGCCCGACCACATGCTCGCCCAGCATCGTATCATTCTGGCGAGTGACATTGCCGATCAGCCATTTGTAACCTATCCCCGCTCGGTGCCTTTCGGCGCGGCGATCTTCCGATCGCTGTCCGACGAGGGAGTGCGGCCGTCGAATACTCTGATTTCCAATCAAAGCCAGCTCATCCGGCGGCTGGTAGAGCGGGGCCGAGGTGTGGCCCTCGTCGACCAGTTCTCTGTATGGGACGCGAACGAACTGGACCACATTGTCGTCCGTCAGTTCGAGCCGCGAATTCCCGTATCCGTCGGTATGATCTTGCCCAAACGCAGGCCACTGTCGCTCGCCGCGCAGACATTCGTAAGCACCCTAAAGGGCGTGCTCCAACAGGACCCAACTTAGTAGGTGTTCGGTCGCCTTGAACCGATACGAACCTGCAACCCGCCGGCCGGCTTCTCCTGACCCAGCTCACCAACGCGCATCAGTTTCGTTGTTCGCCAAACTGTTTAAATTGCGTCGAAAAGGAGGGTCAGATCGTCCAGCCACCATCAATCGCGAAGGCTTGTCCGGTCGTGTAAGTCGCCCCGGCGATGTAGACCGCGAGATCGGCGATTTCCTCTGCCGCTCCCAAACGGCCCTGAGGCTGACGCGCAATGAAGTTTGCAAGAGCATTGTCGTAGTCACCCGTGGCCTGAAGCCTCTGATGAAGGGACGGACTATCAACGGTACCCGGGCAAATGGCATTGCACCGTATCCCCTGCGCCACGTAGTCGGCGGCGATCGACTTGGTCATGCCGATGACAGCGGCCTTGGTCGTTCCGTAGGCGAAGCGGTTCGGGACGCCTTTGATGCAGGATGCAACAGACGCCATGTTGATGATACAGCCCGATTTCGCATTGATCATGCCGGGCAGAACCGCGCGGGTGGTGCGCACCATCGCTTTCACGTTCAGCTCGAACGCAAAGTCCAGATCACCCTCAGCCATATCCAGTACCGATCCATCGTGCACGATCCCGGCGCAATTGAAGAGAACATCCACCCGGCCAATATCGCCGATGGCGGCCGCAACCGCGCCACTATCGAGAACATCAAGCACGCTTGCCCGGATACCGGGGATACCGTTCAGTTGCTGGATGAGGTCTGGGTTGATATCGGTCGCATGGACTTTTGCGCCGACGGACGCAAACGCCAGCGCCGTTGCTCGTCCAATTCCCTGTGCAGCGGCGGTAACGAAAACAATCCTCCCATCGAGTTTTCCGCTCATGCGACGCCTCCGAAGACCGGAAGGCGAGGATTGGCCGGTGCGGCGCCGAGCTCCCCTCGCTCCAGGCGCTTTGGACGAGCCCATTTCTCGCGCGCACTATTGGAAAGCACGAGACCATGGCCAGGCCTGTCGGGCGCATAGGCATATCCGTCCCGAATCTCGATAGGCCGTTCCACCAGATGGTCAAAGTTCTGGAATGAATATTCCAGCCATTCGACCTCCGGCAGCGCCACGGCCATATGCACGCCTACCTCAAGGAATGTGTTTCCGATGGTGACAGGAATCCCGAGCTCGGCAGCAAGCCAGCCGATGCGCATCACATCCGTGACGAAGGCATGGACGTTGAGAATGTCTGCACCGAACGCTTCCAGCAGGAGCCGCTTGCCATGAACGTCAAGATATTCGCCGGAATTGATTTGTGTCCAGCTTACGGCATGGCGAAGGGTGCGTAGCCCTTCATAGTCATGACGAAGGATCGGATCCTCCACCCAAAGCAACTCGTGGCCGGCAGCCCGGATTGCCTCGAGCTTCATCAAGGCTTCCTTGGAATTCCAGGCCTCATTTGGATCGATCATCACCTTGGATCCGGCTGGCACGCATGACTTGAGAAGTTCCAGGCGTCGCATGTCCCGCGCGAAATCCGTGTGACCGACCTTAATCTTGAAGGCTTCATAACCCTGCGAGGCGGCATATCCGAATAGTTTTACAAAATCATCATCGCTCAGGTGGAAGTCGAGGCCTGAGGCATAGGCTCGAACCCGGTTTCGGCGACTTCCCAGCAGCACATGCAGGGGCAATCCTGCTTCCTTTGCGGCAAGATCCCACAGCGCAACCTGGATGGCCTCGCCGAAAGGCAGTGAAAACGCCCGCTGATTTCCGCCGCGCGGGCGGTTCACGCGATGGACGAGAGCGATCGCTTTCTGTCCTGCCAGCCCCGGCCAAACTTCCCGCTCAAAGATGCTCTCGATTTCCGCCTGATCCGGCAGAGCCGTGAACAGTGTCTGGATAAAGCCGAGACCGACTTCGCCGCTTTCTGAAATCAGCTCCAGTGCGGCGACGTTGGTGTCATCCGCACGAACCTGGCTATCGCCAATTACCCTGTCGCGGGCGAACTGAAAACGCGTTATACGGAAATGAGAAAGTGTCATCACGGTTGCCCTCTGATCGATTATAATCGATGTCTGATCTATCAGATGCTTACCGCTAGCAAATGAACGGAGTAGCCGCAAGTGGCGCTAAAGGCAAAACCGAGCAACGATCAATCCCCCGCGACGCAACGCATGAGCGACGTCGCTTATGATCGAATCCTTGAAGGTCTCTTTGATCGTCGCGTTCCGGTTGGCGCATTCATCTCGCAAAACGAGCTGTCCGCAATCGTCAATGTACCTGTCGCACCGTTGCGCGACGCCTTGCGGATGCTGGAGGCAGAGGGGATCCTGACGATCCATCCAAGGTCAGGCATCCAGTTCGTCCGTCCAGGAATGGAGCTGACGCGTTCGACATACCAATTTCGCATCATCATCGAACGCGCGGCCGTACGGGTTTTCGCCGAAGAAGGCGACGAACATCTCATGGCAACGCTGGAAGTGCGCCATTCCCGGCTGGCCCGCGCCACCGAGAAAGGCATCCTTACGTCCGAAATGCTGGAAGAACTCGACGCTCTGGAGATCGAACTGCACAGCAGTATCATTCGGGCGTTACGCAATCCCCTCATCGAGACAACATACCGCCGCATGCATAATTACCTGCGTCTCTTGAGACTGGACCGAAAGCTGACGCCCCCGATCATCCGGCGCACGATCGGCGAGCATCTGGACATTCTCGAGGCCTGCAGCAAACGCAATGCCGATGCGGCGGAAGCAGCCTTGGTTGCCCATTTCCAAGCTGCAGTTCAAAGAAACCTCGGCCTAATCTGATGCAGTCGCCGCAGGTCAAAGCAGCAGTTGCGCCTGCATTGGAATGGTGTTATCCAATCACCAACTGATCGATCAGAATGATATTCTGATATTTCTGGGAGGGATGGATATGCAGCTGAATCGTAGAGAGCTTATGGCTGGCGCGACGGCAATGGCGTTGGCAAGTCAGATGGGCACTGCGCGTGCCGCCGGGGCAATCAACTACTGGCATCACTTTGCCAGCCAGTCGGAGATGGAGGGTCTCGCGAAGATCATCTCCCTCTTCCAGGCGAAATATCCCGGCACGAAGGTCACACAGGAAGGCATTCCGAATTCGGAATATATGGCGAAGGTATCCTCCGCTGTTGTTGCGGGCGGCAAGCCCGATACCGGTATGGTGATCACCGAACGTTTCGCCGATCTCGTGGCCATGAATGGTCTTGTCGACCTCAGCGCGCGGGTCAAAGCCTGGCCCGGAAAATCGAACTTTCCTGATAATCGTTGGAAAGGCCTGTCTCAGGACGGAAAGATCTATGCGGTGCCCGCATTCGCATTCGTCGACTGGATGTATTATCGCGCCGACTATTTCGAGCAAGCCGGCCTTTCGGGGCCGCCGAAGAACTTTGACGAGTTCGTTCAGGCCGCCCGTAAACTGACCGACCCATCCAAGGGGCGCTACGCTTTCAGCATGCGCGGCGGCGCTGGCGCTTTCAAATACGTGATCGACGTGATGGAAGCCTTCGGCTCACCGATCGTCAAAGACGGTAAGCCTGCCATCGACCGCGCGGCAGCGATCGAAGCGGTGACATTCTATTCCGACCTCTTCGTCAAGGAAAAGGTCGTGCCGCCGAGTGCGCCGAACGACAGCTATCGTCAAATCATGGAGGCCTTCAGGACCGGCCAGACGGCGATGGTCTGGCATCACACCGGATCGTTGAGCGAGATTTCCGGTGCACTGAAGCAAGGCACCCAGTTTCAGACAGCCCCGATGCCGGCGGGACCCAAGGCGCAGATTGCCCGCGTCGCCTATGCGGGCAATGGCGTCATGAAGGAAGACAATATCGAGGACGCCTGGCAGTGGGTCAGCTTCTGGGGGGAGCCGGAAGCGGCGATCGCGCTGCTTGAGGCAACCGGATATTTCCCCGCCTCGACCGCGGCCCTACAGGATCCACGCCTGACGTCGAACAAGATCTATGACGCGGCAGTCAAGACGCTCGATTTCGGGCGCTTGCCCAATACTTTTGTCGGCGCAGCGGGTTGGTCGGAAAACGTCGTCAATCCTGCATTCCAGTCCGTTTTGACCGGTCAGTCCAAACCGACTGATGCAGTCGACAGGATGATCAAGGGTCTCGACGCAGCAATGCGCTAATCCAAGACGAGGGCGCGCCTTGCGCCCTCTCCCCGTCTTCTGAAGGAACGGCGCGAAAGCCGAGGATTGAATGGATACTGGATCTCATCTTCCCAAAACCGGGATGATTGGGGAGCTCTCCGAGACGCGATACTGGATCTACCTGCTCCTTTTGCCGAGCCTGGTGATCATATTGCTCGTGATCGCCTACCCGACCATCTACGGCATGGCGATCAGCTTTCGCGAAATGCGGCTGACTCGGCCAGGCCTCAATGGCTGGGTCGGGTTCAAACATTACCTTGTGATGATCGATGATCCGGTGTTTTGGGTCGCTCTCAAGAACACCGTGCTCTGGGTGACCTTCGCGGTGGTGCTGGAACTGGGATTGGGTTTCATCGCTGCCACGGCTTTGAATCGCAATGTGCCGGGGACCGGGATCTTTGCAGTCCTGATCCTGGTACCCTACTTCCTTCCGAATGTCGTCGCCGGCCATATGTGGGCGCTGCTGCTGGACCCGCGCCTGGGTGTCATCAACGACATCCTTGTCCGCATCGGCATATTGAACAGCTACAAAGCCTGGTTCGCCGATCCGAACACCGCGCTCGCCGCGACAATCTTTGTTGAAGCCTGGCACGGTTTTCCATTCTTCGCCCTGCTGTTGCTTGCCGGCTTGAAAGGGATCCCGCAGGATCTTTACAAAGCCGCCGCAGTGGATGGTGCCGGGCCAATCGCTGAGTTCAGGCTGATTACCGTCCCGATGCTGAAGTCGGTCATCGCGGCCGCCGTGATCCTGCGCGTCATCAGCCTCGTCAACTCGCCGGATCTTCTGCTCATCCTGACCGGTGGTGGCCCGGGCGACGCGACACAAGTCCTGTCGCTCTATGCCTTCCAGACGGCCTACAAGGACTTCAACTTCGGATATGCATCGGCATTGTCGGTCGTGATGTTCGTGATCCTGATGGTATTCGCCTACGCCTACATCCGCCTTTCCAAGATAGGTCGGGAGTAGATCATGGCTGCAACCCGCCGCAGCAGGCGAATGGCTGCTGACATTCTCACCTATTTTGTTCTGGTTTCCATGTCGCTGTTTTGCATCGGACCGATTGCCTGGATGTTTTTGACCTCGCTGAAACTTGAAGCGGACATCGTTACCCAGACAATGCAGTATATCCCCAACCGGATCACCTTCCAGAACTATGTCGCGATCTGGACCCAATCCAGCTTTCCGGTGCTTATCGGCAACAGTTTCATCGTCACCCTCATCACCGTCATTGTTTGTCTCGCGACAGGAACGCTCGCTGCATACGCGTTTTCCCGCTACACTTTCAAAGGTCGCAACACGCTGATGCTCGGATATCTGGTCGTGCGCATGTTCCCGGCGGTCATGATGATCATCCCGCTCTACGTCGTGCTTCGATCCGTCGGACTGATCGACAGCCGCATTGGTCTCGCCCTCGCCTATACGAGTTTCCTGCTGCCTCTATTCGTCTGGATGCTGAAGGGCTTTTTCGATGCAGCGCCGAAGGAGCTAGAAAGTGCCGCGCGGATCGACGGCTCCACCCGCTTTGGCGCCATGCTCTGGATCGTGATCCCCCTCGCCAGAAACGGTTTGGTGGCGAGTTCGATCTTTGTCGCAATCGCCGCGTGGAACGAGTTCCTGTTTGCACTGATGCTGACGACCGGACAGGGCTCCCGGACCTGGCCGGTTGGCCTCCAGTTGATGGTTGGCGAGTTTCAGCTCCCCTGGGGCGTGCTCGCCGCCGGGGGGATACTCAGCATTCTACCGGTCATGTTGATGTTTGCGCTCGTGCAGCGCGTGATGGTGCAGGGCCTGACGGCCGGCGCCATCAAAGGCTAAGGACACCGCTATGGCGACATTGTCTCTTCAGAACGTTCAAAAATCCTACGGTGGCCTTCAGGTCCTGCACGGGATCGATGTGGAGCTTGAAGACGGAGGTTTCCTCGTTCTCCTTGGCCCGTCCGGCTGCGGAAAATCTACACTCCTCAACCTGATCGCCGGGCTCGACGACATCTCGGCGGGCGATATCCGCATCGATGGCCGTTCGGTTGTCGAGCTCGCCCCGAAAGACCGCAATATCGCAATGGTTTTCCAGTCCTATGCGCTTTATCCAACGATGACGGTCGAACGGAATATCGGGTTCGGCCTGGAGATGCGCGGTATCAACGGCATTGAACGCAGTGCTGCGGTCAAGAAGGCGGCAGACCTCCTGCAGATTTCGCATCTGCTCGACAGACGGCCCGCCAATCTGTCCGGCGGGCAACGACAGCGCGTTGCCATGGGCCGTGCCATCGTACGCAATCCCGACTTGTTCCTTTTCGATGAACCGCTTTCAAATCTTGATGCGAAGCTCCGCGCCGAAATGCGTACCGAGATCAAGCGGCTTCATGGAAGACTCGGCACGAGCGTCGTGTACGTCACGCACGACCAGATCGAAGCCATGACACTCGGCACCAAAGTGGCTGTCATGAAGGGCGGCTACATCCAGCAGTTTGCGGACCCCCAGACGATCTATGAAAAACCGGCCAATATGTTTGTCGCCGGATTCATTGGCTCGCCCCCGATGAATTTCGTGACGGGAACATTGACTTCAGATGGTCGTCTTGCACGTTTCGAGGCGCCCGGCGTCCGCGTAGAGGCCCCAATGTCTTCCGGCGAGATTTTCCGCGCGAAAGCAGCCGTTCTCGGGATCAGACCTGAGGAGTTGAAAATAGCCGACGTTACAGGCTCGATGCTGACGGGGACAATTGACGTCATTGAACCAACCGGCCCAGACACAATCGTAACCGTACGAGTCGGGGATCAAGCCGTTGTCGCACGGTTGCCGTCGCGGTTCTCTTCAAAGGCCGGAGACGGTGTCTACCTGCGCGCGGAGTTGGCAGGACTTAGCCTGTTCGACGCAGTCACTGAGATGCGCATCCAGCTGTAGCCGGATTGATTTTGAAACTTGGAAGTAATTTATCGGGAAATAGATGCGCCGGTCACGCCCTTCAACCGCTCAGCTTTGAGAGACCTACGCGTCTCCTTCCGGTATGGCCGCGCGAAATGCCTTTCGAGCCTTGCGCCAAGCGCCGATATGCTCCAGCACAATGCGAAATAGACGATCAGGATCGCGCCATACACGAGATAAGCGGGGCTTCCGCCTTTGGAAATCGTCGTCTGCTCGATCAGGATCTGAGCGGAACGGAAAAGCTCGTTCACGCCGAGCACAGCACCGAGCGAACTTGCCTGACCGCAACCTTCTTCGGCCCGAAGGGTGTTGTTTTCACCGAAGCGGATGAAGTTTGCGTAGTCGGTCATTGTCTGTCTCCGTTGGGTGCGGTTGCCACCCGAAGGGCAGGCCCCCTCGGGCGAAAGCCCGCCCCGCGGCGGGCGGTCGGACGGGTCAAGGGGTCGTGACGGGGAAAAAACGGAAGGTTCGGCCGCAGGCGGAAAGCCTTTTTTCCCGGCGCGACAAGCGGCTTCGCCGCGCCTGCCCCTTGATCCGGACGACCGACGATGTCATGGGGCGAAACAAACAGACTCGGCCCTGAACGGGGCCTCACCGCCGGGTGCAAAGCACCCGATGGACAAGCGGTCGTCACCGGGATCGGCGGAGACGGCAAAAGGCCGGCTCCGTGCCATCGGCATAGGCGCGGTCCGCTCACCGAGCGGATGATCCCCCACGCCGAAATCTTATTGCATATTTCGCATAAAATACGTAAATTACCTACTTCAAAATCGAGGCCGAAGATGAAGCAGTATACGTTTTCCGACATGAATCGGGCGTCCGGAGAAATCCTGGAGGCCGCCATGATCGAACCGGTCGCTCTCACCAAGCGCGGCAAGCAGAAGCTGGTGATCCTCACAGCCGATGCCTATGAGCGCCTGAAGGGTGAGCAGCATACCAAAGCTTACCTCCTGGAAGATGCTCCCAACGACATCCATAACGAGTTGATGGAAGGCATCGATGCAATCCTCGACGAGGCGGATCGCAATGCTTGAACGGGGCCAGATCGTCCGCTTCCATTATCTGTGGGCCAGACAGGCGGATGCCGGCGAGGAATCCGGCCGCAAGGCGCGACCGGTTTGCATCGTCGTGCGCGCGCTCGGCAATCCCGGTGCTGTCTACCTCTTCCCGATCACCTCACAGGAACCGCAGGACGGTCGCATTTCACTTTCCTTTTCCGAAATGGAATGCCGCCGCGCCGGTCTTTCCTTTCCGTGCTGGATCATTCTCGATGAGTATAATCGCGTCGATCTCGACAAGGCTTTCGACTTCGCCTCGACCCGGCCCATCGGCAGTGTAAGCACCGCCTTCCTCGAAAAGATCGCAACGGCAGTCAAGCAAGCTTCCGCAATCCGCCGGCTTAGGGGCGTCAACCGATCTTAGGGGAATGATATGGCGATGAACGATCTTGAATGCCCCGCACTCAAGCGGTGGCTGAAGATCGCCCGGTAACGTGAACCATCTTGGAGACCTGCATTTGGGGCCAGGCGGACGTTTCCCACGAGGCTCCGGAAAACCCTACGGCGCTATATGGGAGCGCGGGTTTCCTCCGCTTGGCTACCGCTCGCCTGCGATGCCGGCTCACTCCGGCCGCGGTCGCGCCGCCCGGCGGCACTGCGGCTGGAAAACGAATTCGAACAGCGCTCGCGCGCAGACTTAACCTGTCGATCGCGCCAGCGCGACGTGAAACGAGCACGGAGCGATCCGGAAAAGATGAAGAATATCGGAGAAATCAGCATAGATGGGTTAATCGGCTTCGTGCCCCCCTTCTGCCCGGAATAAGGAGCCGCACCGCACTGCCGATTATAAAAGTGGCCCTGTCGGAAAGCAGGCACAACCATCATGCAGAGGAGCGCAGCCATGAAACACTATGCCGGCCTCGATGTCTCGGTCAAAGAAACGAGCGTCTGTATCGTCGATGAAAGCGGGAAGCTATGCCGGGAACGGAAGGTGGTCTCCCACCCGGATGACCTTGTTACCATCCTGAGCGATCCGGTATTCAGCTTGGAGAGAGTGGGCGTTGAGGCAGGGCCGCTATCGCAGTGGCTGTTCGAAGGACTGGCAAAGGCTGGGTTCCCGGAATTCTGCATCGAGACGCGCCACACCAAAGCTTTTCTGGATGCCCTGCAGCAGAACAAAAGCGACAGGAACGATGCACGCGGCATCGCCCACATGATGCGGGTCGGCCTGTTCAAGGACGTACATGTGAAGACGCTCATCAGCCAGAAGCGTCGCGCCTTGCTAACGGCCCGATCGCTGCTGCAGGAAAAGGCGATTGACCTGGGGAACGAGATGCGTGGGCTGCTGCGCAACTTCGGACTGAAGGTTGGCCATGCCTCGGGCGGCACATTCGAGAGGAGAATACTCGAGCCCATCGAACACGACGTTGTGGTTGCTGCGCGAGCTATTTGAGACGACGGTACGCCGCTGCATCGAGGAGGGCCTTGTCGGCGGCGAAGGATTTGCCGTCGACGCGAGCCTGATCAAGGCGGATGCGAACAAGCAGCGCTCGGCGGAAGGGTCCGAGCCGGTCGACTGGAAGTCGATGGCCGAGAGCCGTCGCTCGGTCCAGGAATATCTCGACACCGTCGATGACGCGGCATTGGGTGCAGCGAGCGAGGTGAAGCCGAAGTTCGTATCGAGGTCCGACCCGGCGGCCCAGTGGACGGGAGCGCAGAAGGGCCATGCTTTCTTCGCCTACGCCACCAACTATCTGATCGATATGAACAATGCCGTGATCGTCGACGTCGAGGCGAGCCGGGCGATCCGCCAGGCCGAGGTCGGTGCGGCACGCACGATGATCGAACGCACCCAGGATCGCTTCGACCTTTATCCGGAACGGCTGGCCGCCGATAGCGCCTATGGTTCTGCCGAGATGCTGGGCTGGCTGGTGCACGAGCGAGGGATAGAGCCGCACATTCCGGTCTTCGACAAATCCGAACGGCGCGACGGTACGTTCGAAAAAGGCGACTTTGTCTATGACCACAAGCGCGATCTCTATACCTGCCCTGGCAGAAAAGAGTTACGCTCACGGCAGATCACCTACAAAAGGGAGCGCCCGCCTGTCGATGAGAACGGCATGATACGCTACCGGGCCAGCAAGCACGACTGCGATGCCTGCGCCCTGAAACCCAAATGCTGCCACCGATCCCGAACCGACTATTTCAACGGTATCCGCCAACACCGGACATTGCGGCTGCCGCAAAACTCCCTATTCTGCGACGTTGCAAAAGTCAGGAAAACAAGTGCCGCTTTAATTGGGAGATTTGCGACAAACGCGATCGCCCAAGTACCATGTACTTCTGCAAAGGCGTCGTAGGTCTCCCAGGCCCTACGTCACATATGAAAGGAGAGCCAAATCAAAACCGATTGGAGTCTGATCGGGGAAATGATCGGCGCGGCGTTTGATGCTTATGAACGGATGGAGGTGGCCGGCTAGGCGTGTCTTCTGGAGAGGGGAATGCGTAGCGAAAGGCGATGCAGAACCTGCGGCCAAGATGCGGTAAGGCCCGCGTCGCCAGGCGATCGACTTGGCGTCATCGACCACGGCTTATATTCCCGTCCTTAGCGGGTCCGGGAACAATATCGTGTGGGGTTATGTGCTATGGCGGATCGGAGAACTCGGCTATGAACGCTGGGTTGGGCGTGAATAACCTCCGCTAGCGAAACAATCGAAGGGTTGGTCTGGCGAAGCGCCGTCGATCTTTAATGCGGCCGGAATCGCAAATATTATCTGGACGTTCGTTGTCTTCGGCCCAAGTCTTTTAAAATTTCAAGATGGAACCGGCCTGTCCGGATCGCTTGCACAAGGTGTTTGAAAATGCGTTTCATAATTCATGGTGTGGGTGCCATCGGCGGCACGATTGCGGTCTCGCTTGCTTCGGCCAGTCAGAAGGTCATCGGGATCGCGCGCGGCGAGCAGCTAAAGGCGATCAAAGCGAAGGGGCTGACATTGCGGACTCCCAGGGGAACCGAGACCTGTCACTTCGAATGCGTGGAATCGCCGAGCGCGATCGCGCTTCTTCCTGACGATGTGGTGCTGGTCTGTACGAAGACCCAACACATGGGTGCAGTGATCGAGCAACTCGCGGCGGCTGGCCTTCAGGACCAGTCGATCTTCTGCTTCCAGAACGGTGTCGAGAACGAACGCACCGCTTTGCGGCGTTTTGCCAATGTACATGGCGTGAGCGTCATACTGCCGGCGGACTATGTCACGCCCGGCGAGATCCTCGCCTTCGGATCACCTCACTCCGGCTATTTCTATCTTGGCCGGTATCCGCAAGGTTTCGACAGTGTCGATGAAGCCGTCGCGCAGGCGCTCACGGCGTCAGGCCTGCCAGCCTTTGTGGTTCCGGACGTGATGAAGAACAAATATGGAAAGCTGCTCTTAAACCTTCACAACATCGTCGAGGCCGCATGCGCCGACCAGGGCGATATCGCGCCAATCGTCGACCTTCTCCGCGAAGAGGCAGAGGTGGTTTTCGCCGCTTCGGGCGTGCAATGGCAGAGCGTCGGTGAAACCGATCCCAACCGTGGAAGGCTGATGAAGATGGCATCGATCGCAGGTTTCAGCCGTGCGGGGAGCTCCTCCATGCAAAGCCTTGCCCGCTCCACGGGATCTATCGAGACCGATTATCTCAACGGTGAAGTCGTTCTACTGGGGCGGCTGCATGGTGTCCCCACACCTGCCAATACCTGGTTCTGCGAACTCGCTGCCCGCATGGTACGAGAAAAACTGCGGCCCGGAACGATTCCGCTGGACGAGGTCAAGCGGGCGCTGTCTCTCGCTTAGAGTATCGGTTTGATCAACATCTGTGTGCAGCCGGTGGTCGAAGGCACCCAATGACAGAAGGTGCAAGAGCGGCTTCATTATGTGATCGAACGGACCCGTTCCGCCGGCTGCTCCTAACGCAAGATGCGTCGCAAATATCCTAACATATCAAACAAATCCTCCAGCCCTGAAAAGTAAAGGGAATTTTCGTCGCGAAACTCGCTCTCAAAAGTCGAAGTTTCGCGACAGACATTTGCGACAGATTTAAGCTGCGAGTGACATGCCCTCGGCCTTACGCTCCACGAGCGCCCAAATGTGGCCGAACGGATCGAAGATCGAGGCCACGCGGCGGCCTATCACGTCAGTCTGGATTTCGTCTCGGATCACAGCTCCACTGACGTCTGAAACTCCCTTTTGAAGGGCATAATCCTGAGCGAGTTTATTGTACAGTCTGGGTGGCGCGCACAGACCAGGTGTCCCGTCATACGCCCAGAAAATGCCTTCAAACGTCTCAAAATCCAATCGTTCAGTTCGTTGGTATTTGCCGCTATGGGTGAGCTACCGGTTCTCGCCCACAATACCTCCCGCGCCGATCGGGAAACACACGCTCAGTAAGACCCCTTTGTTGTGGAAGATGTCGTCACCGCAGACATTCTCGAAATCGCACCCGGCCGCACAGATGAGCGCCTGGCTTTTCTCAAGGTCTGATGCATGAGCGCGACGATCCCGGGCCCGGACGGGCAGCCGCGCTGCCGTTGGTGTACCGCCGCTCCGGAATTGCAGCACTATCACGATAGGGAGTGGGGCTTTCCCGTGGACGATGATAACCGCCTATTCGAAAAGCTTTGCCTGGAAGGTTTTCAATCCGGTTTGAGCTGGCGCACCATCCTGGCCAAGCGGGAGAACTTTCGAGCAGCATTTCTCGGCTTCGATTTCAACCGTGTCGCGCGGTTTACGAATGCCGACATCGAACGCCTCGTGCAGGACCCTGGCATCGTGCGCCACAGGAGGCAAGATCGTGGCCGTCGTAAACAACGCGCGGGGTGCCCAGGAACTGGTGAAGCACGAAGGATCGCTGGCAGCCTATGTCTGGCGCTTCGAGCCGAATGCGTCCCAGCTTTCCCCTCCACAGACGGCGTCGGTGTCGGCCGCGTCCGTCGCCATGTCGAAAGATCTCAAGAGGCGCGGTTGGTCCTTCGTCGGCCCCACCACCGTCTATGCTTTCATGCAGGCGATGGGCCTGATCAACGATCACGCGGAGAGCTGAGTCATTAGAGACAAGGCGGCAGCAGCCAGGGCAGCCTTCCGGCGCCCGACTGCGACCAAGCGGACTTAAACCGCACCCGTGTATTCGCCCCTCGCCGGATAGTCATTCTTGATCACGAAGTCCAACGCCTGCACCATCTCGGCGAAAATCGGCCGCGCAAACGGCATGGATTGCACCGAGAGCCAATAGACGGTTTGATCCGGCCTGATCAAGAATACGCCCGGCTCTGAGAAAAGCTCAGGCTCCTCGATACCGATCGACGTCTTTCCGCGCGAGGCGGATATATAAAGACCCCATTGCCGGGCCACGCTCAACGACAGGCCGTAACCGATGCGCAGGTGTTCGGCGCCGATCTTGTCGGCCATCTGCCGGGCGCGCTCCTCCCCGTCGGAACTCATGGCAATTGTGCGCACGCCGCGCTCTTGGAAGGCTGGCGTCAGCCGTTCCAGCTCTTTGAGATAGTTTCCGCAGACGGGGCAGTGAAGGCCGCGGTAGAAGCACACGAGCGTCATGAGCGATGGGTTTTCAGTCGTGAGATCGAATTCTCCGTGCTGAAGAGTCATGACGGTCAAATTGGGGGCCAGTGTCCTTGGGACCAACATCGATAGCTCCTTTAGGTGAAACTTCCGACGCCATGTTGACGTCGCGGCCTCATCATCCCATGATCCCGATCATTATTGGTCCATGAATCATGATCCAAAGTCTGAAAATTCTTCCGAAAGTCGATCGCCTAACGGCCTTCTTTGATGCGTTCGAGCTGGAAGCCTCGCTGGAACCGCCACCCATCAGCGATGGCCGTGCCCGACTGTTTGTAATTGGAGAACCGGGTGGCCCCGCCGAACGGATCGTCCTCCACCCACGGGGCGACACGCCTCCCGAGCCATCGGCTTTGATAACCGCGGCGGTCGATTTCGAGGGGACGCATAACCCGCTGATGAACGCTTTGCCGGACCGGGTCGTCGTCGACGTCAATGACATTCCTACCCTTCGCGACACCACGGCCGCCTTCATGGCGGAAGCGCTGGAATCGCGCTGCGGACGCAGCGCCGCCCTTAACCGGCTTTGCGAAGTCATCGTCCTGCTTATCCTGAGGTCAGCGATCGACCGCGGGGCGACTGGACCGGGTTTGCTGGCGGGTTTGTCCCATCCCGCGCTACACCGGGCGTTGGTGGCAATGCATGATGCGCCAGCGCAAGCCTGGAACAGCAATGACCTTGCTAAGGTGGCGGGAATGTCAAGAAGCCATTTCATGGCCCTGTTTCGCGACGTGGTCGGCACGACACCGCAGGCTTATCTGACTGGATGGCGTCTGATTCTTGCTCGCCGAAAGCTCGCCGGAGGAGCAAAGGTGAAGGCAGTGGCGCGTCAGGTCGGCTTTGGCAGCGCGGCGGCCTTCTCCCGCGCATTCTTTCGGAAATTCGGGGACTGGCCGTCAGTCTGGTCGTAGGCACGATTGAGGTGCCGGCACCGCTGGTCTTAGCGTCCCATCTGAGGACCACGGTTGCAGAGGTTGTTTCGTTGCGTCTGCCTGCAGCGTAACCCCCGCGTTTTTCCCGCTCTCAAAGTAACGGCTGCATTCTTACGGTTGAGTGCCAAACGACACGCTCTTCGTTGATCACCAGGCCATGCTTCAGTCTCCGATCCGCCACTCCGGTTATTATGACTTCAGGGGAGACCGCTCCCGTATAGAGGGCCGGAGTGCATTACAGGGCGAGTTCGCGGCGAAGCGTGTCAAGACGTTCCATGGCCACCACGCCATCGGCGATGGTTGGCGCCGGACTCGATGCGCCACCGAGAGCGGGAACCACATCGGCCAACAGCGAATGATATCCCTTCGGATCCTCGTTTGCCGCTGCGGTGAAATTCGGTTTCCACGTCAGCGTGTCGCAGTCCTCCTTCAGCGTGGCGCCAAGGTCGTCGATCTTGAAGGGCGGATTGCGATGCCAGCGGATTTCGATCACGTCTTCCACCTCGATACGCTGGTGGTCACCCATCAGCTCGATCCGCTCTACGGGTGTGCCGCGCGACTGGATCGTACCCATGCCGATGTTGCCGATCGCTCCGCATTCGAACTCAAAAGCAACATGGAACAGCAGCCGGCCCGGAGCTTTCTCCACCTTCCGCGTGGAGATCGAACGGACCGGCGAAACGAGAAAGGACACCAGGTCCATATAATGAACGCAGTGATGCAGGAAAAAGCCGGTGTAATCGACATTGCCAACGAAATACCCTGGCGCCGTCATGTAATAGCCGGTCAGGCCCAGCACGTCCCCGAAGCGGCCGGACTTCACGATATTCGCCGCCATGCGGTTGCCGATCGAATAGCGCTTCATGAAGCCGAGCAGCAGCGGCTTCTTCGCCTTCTCCGAAGCGGCCATAAGCTCCCGCGCCCCGGCGGCGGAACCCGATGGCGGCTTTTCCATGAAGACCGAAAGGCCTCGTTCGAGCGCCGCCTTGCCGAAGGCGAGGTGCTGATCCGGGCCGACGGCCATCCCGACCGCATCGATGCCGCGGGTCGAAAGCAGGGTCTGTGCATCCGTCGTCAGGTTGGTGACACCGAATTGCCGGCCGGCGTCCTTGAGGCGTTTGCCATCGATATCGCACAGCGCGACGATTTCGACGTCATGGCGCACAAGTTGAGGAAGCAGCATCTGGGTTGCGTGGACGCCGCAACCGATCCAACCGATTTTCAAGGTCATCGACGATATTCCGTAAGCAGGAGATGGGATTTCATGAATGCGCTCGAAGCCGCGAGACGATCGCTCTCGTCCTCGTGGGGCGGGCGCCATTGTGCGAACGGCACACCGAAGCGGTCGTCATTGCGCCGGAACGGTTCCAGCGAAACCGGCCCCTTGTAACCGATCTCGTGGAGCGCCCGGCAGACGTCGACCCAATCGGTAGAACCCGTGCCTGGGAAACCGCGGTGGTTTTCATTGGCCTGGAAATGTACCAGCCGGCCACCGGCAAGCCGGATGGCCTCGGCGATCGAGCTTTCCTCCATGTGCATGTGGAAGGTGTCGAGCATCAGCTTGACGGCTGGGTGATCGACGGCATCCAGCAGTTCCATCGCCTGTTGCGTGGTGCAGAGAACGTCGCTTTCGAAGCGATTGAGCGGCTCGACGGCGAGCAAAACACCCGTTTTGGCAGCGTGGTCTCCGGCTTCCTTCAGGCCTTTGACGCAACGCTCCTTGCGGGCAAGCCGTTCGGGCTCGTCCACCGGCTGCGGGGCACGACCGGCAAACACGAGAGGATTGCCTGTCAGCGGCCCACCGACAATCTCCGAACCAAGGCCGGCCGCGCAATCGGCCGCATATTTCAGGTATTCGACACCAGCGCGATGGGCGTCGACGTCCGCCGACGCGAGATTGCGCTGCAGGTTGACACGGGCTGCGAGCACGACGCCGAGACCGGCATCGTCGAGCGCTTTCTTCGTTTCCCTGATGTCGAGTTCGCCGGCTTCCGGAACCAGAAGCTCCACGAAGTCAAAACCGTGCTCACGCATCTTTGCAAACAGCGGAAAATGCTCGGCTGTAAAAGGCCTTGCATATTGCATGGAAATCAACCCGATGGGGTTCATTGTCATTTCCTTTTTACCGCATTCAACAGTCCGATTTTCGAGCGCTCCCAACCTACGGGACCGTCTCACCGGCTACGCCGATCGTTGCTTACCGTCATCCTTTCACCGCGCCCTGCGTCAGCCCCCCGATGAGGCGGCGCTGAACGAGAAGGAACAGGATGGTGGCCGGCATGGCGCCGACAACGGCCCCGGCCGCCAACAGGCCCCATTCGATCTGGTATTCGCCGATCAGCGTCTGGATCGCGACCGTGACCGGCCGCACGTTGCGCCCGCCGAGCGTCAGCGCGTAGAGATATTCGTTCCAGGCGGTGATGAAGATGTAGATGCCTGTGGAGATGATACCCGGCATGGTCAACGGCAGGACGATCTTGCGCAGCGCCGTCAGCCGCGAGCACCCGTCCGTCATCGCCGCTTCGTCGAGGCTTTTCGGGATGGCACCGATATAGCTCGTCAGCATCCACACCGCGAACGGGATCGCCACCGTCGCGTTGGCGAGGATGAGGCCGAGATGGGTGTCGAGGATGTTGAACCGGCGCATCAGCACGAAGAGAGGCAGGATGAGCAGCACGATCGGGAACATGTTGATCAGCAGGAACTGCAGCATCAGCAACTTGCGGCCCGCAAAACGGAAGCGCGAGAAGGCATAGCCTGCCGTGACCGAAACAATCAGGCCGACGACCACCGTTCCGCCCGCGATGATCAGGCTGTCGAGCATGTTCTTGAGGAAAGACGTCTGCTCAACCAACCTTACATAGTTGTCGAGGCTCCAGCCTCGAGGTGAAAGCGATACCCCCGTGGCAGAAAGCGCAGCGGTCGGTGTCAGCGACGTCAGGATCATCCAAGCAAACGGCGCCATGGCGAAGAAGACGATCGCAAGAACCGGCAAGTCCGTGGTGAGTATCCGGTGCAGCGTGCCCTGCTGTCTCATCGTTCCACCTCGCGCATGGTGCGGGCGATATAGAGAGCCACGAACGCACCCAGAAAAATGGTGAAGGTCACGGCGATCGACGTGCCGTATCCGAAATCGAGATTCTGGCGAGCCTTGACGAAGGCATAGAGCGGCAGCGTATGCGTTGCGTAGCCGGGACCGCCGCCGGTCATGACGAAAATGACGTCCATGGAATTGGCAACCCAAATCACCCTGAGCAGCCCGGCCGTCGCCAGTACCGGCGCGATGCCCGGCAGCGTGATGTGCACGAACTGCCGCCAGGTCGATGCGCCGTCGATCGAGGCTGCCTCGTACTGGCTGCGTGGGATGCCCTGCAGGCCGGCAAGAATCATCACGGCAAAGAAGGGAAATCCCTGCCAGGTCAGCGTCGCGATGATCGCATAGATCGCCACATTCGGATCGGCCAGCCACGGCACCGCCGACTGGACGATCGAAAGATAGATGAGGATGTCGTTCAAGACACCGGTATTCGGATCGTAGATCCAGCGCCACATCAGCGCGATCACGACACTCGGCAATGCCCATGGAATGATGATCAGGGCGCGCGCAAGGCCGCGCCAGGGAAATTCGCGGTTGAGAAACAGGGCCGCGACGAGTCCCAGTCCCATCTGCAGCGGCACGGTCAGCCCGATCCAGATGATCGTGTTCCAGAGCGCTGTCCAGAAAACCGGATCGTTGAACAGCTTCACATAGTTTCCGAAACCGACGAACCTGCTGGCACTCGGCCGGAACAGGATGAGATCGTAGAAGCTGGTATAGACCGCCTGCAGCATCGGCATGAAGACGATGACGACGGTGACCACGACGGCGGGAGTAAGCAGCAGGTAGGGCAACAGCCGCTCGGAACGCCAGATCGATGTGGCGCGGCGTTGCACGGGAGAAGAAATCGATAGGGACATGCTTATCCTGCCTGTGGGAAGCAAGGCGGAGAAGGAGGTCCCGACACGTCGGTGCCGGGACCGGAGCGACTTTACTCAGCGAACAACGTCTGCAGCTGTTCCATCATCTTCTTCGCCGTGATCTGGCCCGTCAGCGCCTGCTGCATGTTCGTCTGCCAAGCCGTGTTGACGAATTCCGAGACCGCCGAGGTCTGCGGCAGCACCTTGGCGAACGGCAAGGACTGAACGGTTGCCTCGACAAAACGGCGCTCATGCAGCTTCCAGTCGGCAGAGCCGCTCTTCGTGACCGTCAGCTGACCCGTCGCGCTGTTGAAGGCGACGTTGTTCTGGCCTTCGGCGAGGAAAGAAATCCATTTCCAGGCCGCGTCCTTCACAGAGGATGAAGAGAAGATCGCGAGAGACTCGTCCCCATAGGACGTCCACTGGCCATTGCCGCATTTAGGAACCGGCACGGCGGAGACCTTGTCGCCAAGCGCGGCGACCAGATCCTTGGACGAACCGATATGGTGGATGGTCATCGCCGTCTTGCCGGACTTGAAGGCCGCGACGATTTCCTGGAAGCCATCATTCGGCGCCGATGGCGGAATGACCTTGTCCTTCTGGAAGAGATCGATCATCCACTGGTTGGCCGCGATGGCCTCCGGCTTGGTCAGACCGCCCTGCTTCAGCTCGGCGCCTTGAGAGAGAACGAAGACACCCCACTGGTCCCAGCCGCCCTTGCCGCCGCGCAGGCCGAAACCATAGGTCTGCGGCGCATTGGTGAGCTTGATGGCCGCATTGCGGAATTCCTCGCAGGTCTTCGGCGGCTGCAGGCCGGCTGCCTGGAGGAGATCGGTGCGGTAATATAGATAAAGGACGACGTATTGGATCGGCAGATAATATTGCTTGCCGTCCGGCCCCTTGTTCAGCTCGAGCAGGTTGTCCAGCAGGTCGGCCTTGCCTTTCCAGCTGTCGATCTGCTTGCCGATCGGCTCCAGTGCGCCCATTTCGGCGAGCCTCGGCTGGGCGAAAAGCTTGACCATCGCCGCGTCGGGCGCATTGCCGCCGACCAGCGCAGTGTAGAGATTGTCGTAATAGCTGTTCCACGGCACGTTCTCGGCTTCGACCTTGATGCCGGGATTGGCCGCCTCGAATTTCTTGACCAGGTCCGACATCGGGTTCGCCGGATTGTCGAAATGGTACCAGAAGCGGACGGTTTCCGCCTTTGCCTGGCCGAAAGCGGCCGAAGCCGCAAGAGCGGCGCCGAGCGCGAGTGTCCTCAGAAATTTCATAGTCTCCTCCTCTTTTCGTTTATGTCATGGACGTCGTGTCAGTCGCCTTACTGCATTGCCTGCGGCCGCCAGAGCCTCCCTTGCTGCCGAAAGTTCGTTGGTGTTCTGCAGAAAGCCGTGGATGACGCCCGGCACGATGTGCAGCTCGTCATCACGACCAATGGCCTTGAGACGCTGGCCCAGGATCAAGGTGTCGGAGAGCAGCGGATCCACGGCCGCCGCCATCAGATAGAGCGGCGGCAGCGCGGCCAAAGCCGCATCGGAAGCCACGAGAGGGCAGGCAAGCGGATCCTCCTCGACCACACGCTCGCCGGCATAGAACGACCAGTAGCGCTGCATCTTTCCGCGCGTCAGTGCCGGACCTTCGGAGAAGCGGACATAGGACGGCGTCGTGAAGCTCCGTGCGTAGCAGCCGTAGAAGAGCAGCGCCGCATCCGGCAATGCGCAGCCTTCAGCCTGTTCGTGCAGCATCGCTGCAAGAGCAAGATTAGCACCCGCGGAGTCGCCCGAAATCAGCAATGGACCGCGGCGAACCCCGGCAGCGGCTGTCACCTCAAAGAGGTTACGCAGGGCTGCGACGACGTCCTTCTGGGGGCCTGGATACGGGCTTTCCGGGGCCAGCCGATAATCCGGCAAAACCACCGGCAGGCCACTTTCGAGCGCCAGAACCCGAGCACACCGCTCATGGGTTTCCGGCGAACAGAAAGCAAAACCGCCGCCATGAACAAAGAGAATGGCGCCAGCCCCGGCCCCAAGGGGCACCAGCACTTTCAGCCGACAGCGTGCCGAACCGAGGCTGAGGTCCTCCGCAACCATAAGCTCCGTCACGCTATCCATCGGCGGCAGGTTGACGTTGCAGCGGACATTGGCGGCAAGCGATTGCGCCCGGCCTTCCGCAGGCGGCAGCGTCGTCGGATCCGGCAATGGCCCCAGCTCGGCGAGAACCCGCTCCATGAGCGCTACCATCTCGTCCGACAAGACATCCGACAATTCGACAACGTCGCTCACTGGATCACCTCCGGAAAGACTTCCGGCCCGAAGTCGACGATCGTCGCGATATGATGATGCATGGCAGCGGTGGCGCGCCTCACGTCGCCGCCCTCGATCGCATCGATGATGCTTCGATGGCGAAGCGCCGTCGCTTCGAGATCACGCGCCATCGGGCTGCGGGAAATCTTGAAGCGGTGGTTATGGACCAGGCAGCGATGCAGGATCGGATCGAGCGCCGGCAGGCTAGCATCCTCGAAAATCCGGCGATGGAAATCGCGGTCGAAAGAGGCAAGCTCCAGCTCATCACCCGCCCCGGCCGCAGCAAGCATCTTCTCAAGGAGGCCGTTGAGCTCCTTGACCAGCGTCCGACTCGGCCCACGCATCACACGCGCCATGCCGTTGCCTTCGATCTGCTGGCGCAGCCGGAACATTTCGATCGCTTCGTCCTCGGTGCACTCGGAAACCTGCGTGCCTCGATGTCCCTGACGACGAACAAGCCCCTCCTCCTGGAGCTGGAGCAATGCCTCACGCACCGTCCCCTGACTGCACTGAAAATGCGCAGCCAGTTCCAGCTCGGGCAGCCCGGTCCCGGGCGCCAGCGTTCCGAGCATAATGTCCCGCTTCAAGGCATTGAAGGCGGCAGCCGCCTTGGGAGGCTTGGGCGATGTGGGTCGAGACGGAAAATACGCCATGTAGGTCGATCCAGCCGGTTGCGTATTTATGAGCTTATCGTTATCGATATCGATATCGATATTTGGCGTCAAGCCTCAAATCGCATCGAGGAGGAAACCCGTGGCCGGCATTGCATTGAAGAAAATCCAGAAATCTTATGGAGCTCTGGAGGTCATCCACAACATCGATATCGAGATTGAAAGCGGCGAATTCCTGGTCCTAGTGGGTCCTTCCGGCTGCGGAAAATCGACCCTATTGCGAATGATTGCGGGACTGGAGGAGATCTCCGGCGGCGAGCTCGACATCGAAGGCCGGGTGGCCAATCTGCTTCCGCCTGCCGAACGCAACATCGCCATGGTCTTTCAGGACTACGCGCTCTATCCGCACATGAGCGTGCGCGAGAACATGTCCTTCGGCCTCAAGATGCGTGGCGGCAAGGACAGCGATATCGAAAGTCGGGTCGGTCATGCCGCCGATATCCTGAAAATACAGGATTATCTGGATCGTCGCCCGGCGCAGCTCTCTGGGGGCCAGCGCCAGCGCGTCGCCATGGGGCGCGCAATCGTGCGCGAGCCGGTAGCCTTCCTCTTCGACGAACCGCTTTCCAATCTGGACGCCGCCCTGCGTGTCGAGATGCGACTTGAGATTGCTAAACTGCACAATCGCATGAAGGCCACCACGGTCTACGTGACGCACGACCAGGTGGAAGCGATGACGCTGGCGGACCGAATCGTTGTCATGAATGGCGGCGTGATTGAACAGATCGGCAAGCCTCTCGAACTCTATCACAGGCCAGCGAGCCTCTTCGTGGCCCGGTTCATCGGCAGTCCGACGATGAACACCGTGCCGGCAAGCGTCCTGAAGGAAAGCGACACGCTTAAGGTGCTTGGCAGGACTGTGAAGCTGGAAGGATCGGCGCCGACAAGCGCGATGCCGAAGGAGGTCGTGCTGGGTATTCGACCCGAGGATCTCCTGCAGTGTCCAGCCGAAGAAGCATGGTTTAGCGGCGAACTGATGGTGGCGGAGCGGTTAGGGAGCCAGACCTACGGTTATATCGAGGTGGGTCATTCGAAAATGCTGTCGGTCGAGTTCTCTCGTGACGCTGATGTCAATGTTGGCGATATCTTCTATGTGCGCGGAAACCCGTTTAAAATACACCTCTTCGACGCTTTGAGTGGTAAGCGCTTGTTCGTCCAGTCGTGACCTTGGATATCAGGTCTTGGGTAGGCGCGTTACGAGGAATTGGGCCGCCGGCATCTTGGCACCTTGCGGCACTATCTGACGCTGCCACCGGATGCGTTTGCAGCGCTGTTGACGAGCATGCAGGAGAGTACCGAGGCCGGCGGACTGATTGCACGTGCCGCCAACCGTCATCTCGGCAAGTCTGATCGCGAGGCAGCAGGTGTTCTGTCGGCGGCACAACGCCATACCCACTTCCTCGACAGTCCTCGAATGATCTCGGTCTTGAGCCATTCGGACTTTCGGTTCTGCGATCTCAAGAGCCGCAAGACCACCGTCTTCCTCGTCCTGCCACCGGATCGTCTTTCCACCTATTCCAGATGGCTTCGCCTGCTGATCACCCAGA
>NZ_SMCL01000035.1:0-38881 GCF_004343065.1 Neorhizobium sp. S3-V5DH | reverse complement strand
GATGTGCGAGCCGACGCAAACCAGACCGCTCGCGGCACTGATATAAGGGGGCTGTGTTTCAGGCTGTGCCGGAGACACGTCGAGTGCCCGAATTTTGGTCGTGGCAATCATTGCTATTTCCTATCACCATTGACGTCTGGGCTCTACCGGCCGAGACACGAACTGTTTGGTGCTTCGATCGGTATCGAACGACGCGGCGTTACGAAGCGTAAACAGCAAGTGCACAACGGTGCCTTGGTCTTAGAAGAATTCGAACCAAGTTTTCCAACCCAGGATGAAAAATAAACGAAGTTTGGCAGCGCAATCGCCAGAACTTTCTCGGTTGCCTTGAACTCAGCCCCGTCTTCTCCATGCGACGTCTGGGTGACGAGGAATAGGATATGGGGGGCTCACAACAAACGATACCTGAGATTGGTTGAGCGTCATGTCTCGCGATTGGCAGCGGATGTCCCATCGGGAGCTATCATCCCTTAGTGTCATCAATGATCTGCAAGGCTTGCAGAAGCGGTCGTCCAAACTTCAGGAATTTGTTCGCTAAAATTCTGATTTCCTCTAGATTCTCATCCTTGGATTCGATCCTTTTGCCGTCTCTCACAAGGCGTTCGCCGATGCTGTCCAGGAAATCCCACACATAGCCGGTCAAGGCCGCGGCGCCGACTTTACCCTCGCTGGCGGCGAGGACGAGCAGCTGCGTCATGTGGGTGAGCCCGATCCCGCCTCCGGTCACGGGCGATACCATGTGGTGCAGATCCATGCTGACAAGCGCCCGCTGCAAGATGTACCGGTTCAGCGCCCTGCATTGCTCCTTCACTCTCTCCGAAGGTATTTGCGCCGGGGCCACAAATCCGGCGCCGGTGAGTACAGTCAGGTAATCTACGACATCCTGAGTCGTGAGATTTCGCAGCTTGTTATGTTTGAAAAGTTCCTCGACGCGTTTTGGCCTGTAGCCCTCCTCGGCCAGGACCTCGAGGATCAAGTCGTATTTGCCGGAGGGCAGTGCCACCTCGCCCCTGGCACACGCGATCTTTTTCGGGACATCAATTTCTGGGATCACCAGCACGAATGCCAACGCGTGCCAGACATCGCGATGTTCCCGACTTGGAAGTAGCCTTGCCCCCTTGACGAAGATATCGGTCCGGAAGCGCCTGTTCACCAGATAGTCGCGGACCGTCTCGCGCATGATCGGATGACGGATCTGCGAAACGAACTTGATCCCTTCCTCATGGAGCTGAAAGGCATCTATGCCATCGAGCAGCCGCGCAGAGCCGACATATGTGAGCTTGGCGTCGTCCAGACTCCGGATCATGTCCGAAAAGTGCTCAAGATGCCAATCCGCGTTCATATATTCGTGGCCGAGATAGTTGCGCCCCTGTTTCGTCAATTGCTCCACATGATGCCTGGCGAAAGGGTTGTCCCGAAAATAGAACGATCCGGCCTTTGCGATCTCTTCCGCGAACTGCACCGCGCCTTCGATCATCTCCATCGGTCTCGACATCCTGCCGCCGCCATAGTCCTGATAGAGAGACATCAGCTGGCGGATCGGCACGACCGGAGCCCAGCCGGGCAGGCAGTTATAGCTTATATAGGCGATCCCTCCGGGACGGAGTTTGCGCCTGATGATGTCGGTTACGGTCTTGCGGTTCTTTTCCGATACCCAGCTCCAGATCCCGTGTAGCGCTATGACATCGAAGTCGGGAAGGCCCTTCCGGTTGGCAAACTCCTCGAAAGAGTCGTCGAACAGATGAATGTCCGCTCTTGAGGCATCGGCCAGTTTGCAGGCCTCCACGACTTGCGCCGGATTGAAGTCGGTACCCCAGTAGGAACCGGAAGACGCCGCGGCGAGCATGTTGATCGTGACACCCTGCCCGAAGCCAAGCTCGAGATAGGAAGGTGCATCGGGAATCTGCGGCTCGATCGCGTTGCATAGGCATGCCAGGCGCAATAGGGCCGGGTTCATTTCCGGATAATATCCATGGGTGTAGTTGAGGTCGGTGAAGTAGCCGTACGACCATGCCATCAGCAAATCTCCAGGACACGTTCAAGGCTCGCGCCCGCCGTCCTTCGTTGTTGGTTTAGAAAGGAAGCAACCGACCAGGGATACGGCACGGGACAAGCCTTGAGCACGCACGGCGGTTTAAGCGAATGTCGCGCCGGTCAGCGCCAGGGATATATCCCAGAGGCGCGCCGCCGCGACGGTATCCAGCGCCTGTTTCGGAGGCGTCTCCTTGACCGGATAACCGCGGGTGCCACCCAGCCTGTCGGGTCCGTAGTACGCTCCGTCACGCGCCGCCGGGTCGGTCGCCGCATAGAGCGTCGGCAAAGCGCCCTGGCAGGCGGGCTGGAACAGGAACGGCATGAAACGGCGCAGCATTCCGGGCAGGCTCCACCGCCCCGAACCGTTCACGATCAGGTCGGTGCGTGTGAGGCCCGGATGGGCCGCCAGGCTTTCAACGCCCCACCCAGCCGCCTTGCTGCGCCGGCTCATCTCGAAGGCGAACATGATGCAGGCGAGCTTGGACTGGCTGTAGACCTGCATCGGCTTGTAGCTGCGCTCGGCCTGCAGGTCGTCGAAGTCGATCGCGCCGCCACGCGCCGCCACGCTGCTGAGCGTCACCACGCGCGGATTGAGGCCTTTTTTCAGGAGCGGCAGCAGATAGGCGGTAAGAGCGAAATGACCGAGATAGTTCGTGCCGAACTGCAGCTCGAAACCGTCCTTCGTTTCGCGCCGCACCGGCGGTCTCATGACTCCGGCATTGTTGATCAGAAGATCGAGGCTGTCCTGCTCCTGAGCGAGCTTCGCCGCGAAGCCGGCGATTGAAGCCAGGTCGGCGAGATCCACCTGGCCGAACCGCACCATAGCGCCAGGGACGGCTTGCCTGATACTGGCCACGGCCTTGACACCCTTCTGAGGATTGCGGCCTGCGATCACGACATCGGCGCCGGCGCGGGCCAGAGCCAGCGCGTCTTCGTAACCCAGCCCGCCGGTGCCGGTCACGACCACCGAAACGCCGTGCTGCGAAGGAATGTTACTGGTCGTCCACTTCGTCATCAGTGATCCTCATCTCGGCAGTGCAAGATCGAGCCAGGTGTGGCTCGACGCGCTACGTTCATCTTCGTCACCAGCATGCCCATACCGTCTTAGATCTCCATGCCCAAAGGCGCGAAAAACCTGCCTGATCCTACAATCTCGACTGCCAAGCAAGCATTGGTTGCGATCCCTCAGTTCGACGTCCCAAAAGCTTTCGGGTCGCTCCAACGCACCGCGGCCTAGGAAAGTCGCCGGCGGACTGGCGTATTCCCGCCCCATACTCGCTTATCGGGATGCTGGGCCGCCTTTGTTCGTCGCGATGTTTGTTGAAGTTGCAGCAGGGCGCTTCACCGGGCGCGGTGCAGCACTATGGTCCGGCCGAGCGCGGGTGTCCCCATGTAGACGCGGACCTCCATTTTCTCGCCGAGCAGGGCTGCGCGGGCGTTTGCGGAGCGGCCGTTGGCTCCGCTGTACCAGCTTCCATCTTCCCAACGCAGATCACGGGGGTCCCATTTGAGGTCGGTCAGAAAAACAATACCCTCGAGCGAACGACCCCGGAGGTTCGGATCGGGATTTTTGGTATCCTTCTTGAATGTTTTGCCATCCGCCTCCATCAGGAGTTTTCCGTAGAGCATGCGAGCCGAATAGCTCCCGCCCGCTTCGAACATCTCTATCTTGAGGATGCCGTCCTCCGCCTCCCAGACACCGACGATCTGGTCTGGCGACGACGCCTGTGCCAAAGCATGGCCGACCGAGAGACTGGTCAATCCTGCAGCGAGTGCGGCGGCGAGCAGCGGCCTCTTTGCCGATTTCAACATATAGGTTCCTTTCCGATATTTGGGGCGTGCGATAGCGACAGAAGCCATGCCGTCAGGGATACTTGGCGGCCCGATGATCAGCCTCAACTCGGCGCGGCGCGCGAGGCTGAACCGATCCGGACCATTTCCGAGGCAATGCACTGCGAACTTAGCGGTCAGCCACGCGGGGACGAATGCCGATTTCCGTGAATTTCTTGCCTGATCCTCTATCCGCACTGTGCGAACTGACCCAGGCATTCCTGCTTCAGTTTTTGCCGTGATAGGTCACGCGACAGATGCCCGGCCCTCCGGAAGCAAAGCATCCGCCCGACGAGCTTCGGCTGAGAACCTTCTATTGCGGTAGCGGAGGAGCATCTCAGGGATCGCTTCGCGCCGCGGCGGCACGGGTGACCTTTTCCATAGATCCGCGCTTAGGCGCGGCGTGCCTTGCGGCTTGCGTACTGGCTATACATACGCTGGTGGTTCAACGCGTCCTGCTTTGGCGCAACGCCGAACATTCGCGAGTATTCGCGGCTGAACTGCGACGGGCTTTCGTAGCCGACCTTGTAGGCCGCTTCCTCGACGCTTGCAGCTTCCGCGACCATTAGGCGTCGCGACTCAAGAAGGCGCAGCTGCTTCTGGAACTGAAGTGGCGTCACCGAGGTGAGCTGCTTGAAATGCTGATGAAACGATGACGGGCTCATGTGCGCCACCTCCGCCATCTGTTCCACACGCAGCGTCTGGGTGAAATTGGCGCGCAGGAAATAGATCGCCTTTGCAATCCGCATGAAATTCGATTCCGGCACGGCCAGGCTGCAGAGTTCCGCGCCGTGCGGGCCGGTCAAAAGCCAATAGCAGATCTCCCGCATGACGGACGGGTAGAGGATCGGGATTGCCTTCGGCGTCTGAGACATCCGGATCAGGCGCAGCACACATTCAGCCAGAGATTCATCGACCTTTCCGACGAACACCGATGGACCGGGCATGGCAGGCGGAGCGGGTGGCATCTCCAACTGCTCCAGCACCTCGCGCAGCATGTTCACGTCGAGATCAATGGTAAGGCCGATATAGGGCGTCTGCTCACTCGCCTCGATCACCCGCCCGCTGGCCGGCATTTCCATGCTGACGACAAGGCACTCCATCGCCCCATAACGAAGTGTCTCCTCGCCGAACAGAATTTCCTTTGCGCCCTGTGCCACGACGCAGAGCGACGGACGATAGATCTGCCGCAGTGGCATCCGCTGCTGGTAGGACCGGATGATGTTGACGCTCTCGATATGCGTCGGAAACAGGCCCTCACCGCCGCCCTGGCTTTCGATGTAGCTGGTAATTCCACCAAGAAGCGATGACGACACGCGAACCTCCGTTTGGTTTCGAGGCCAGCGCAGAACTCGCCCTTCCGTCGGCAGGGTATCGCCGCTTGTAGGAATAGGCAAATTTATTGAGGTATTCGGCATTTTGGTCATGGGAGACTTCCTCTAGCTTGATGACGTCACTCACAGCCAGGGAAGCACACAACATGACAGGAACGGCTGCGCCGTCAATAGATAAGAAAGCTGATCTTCCCAATAAATCGAAAATAAATATTGATGAATATTTCGATGGTCGAAGCGTAACGGTACTGCTTATTACGTTGTTTCTTGTTAGCGCCATTTCCCAGGTCGACCGGATGCTTCCCTTCGTCTTGGCCGAGTCCATCAAGGAAGATCTCGATCTGAGCGACACCGAGATTGGCTTACTCACCGGCATTGCATTCGCGGTCTGCTACACGCTGCTGTCGATGCCCCTCGCCCGCGCCGCCGATCGTGGTTCGCCCCGTTCCGTCCTCATTTTATGCTTCTTGCTCTGGAGCGCGATGACAGTGCTCGGCGGCCTCGCCATGAGCTTCCTGTTCCTGGCTTTCACGCGCTTCGGTGTCGCGTTCGGCGAGGCCGGCGGAACGCCCGCCAGCCATGCGATCATCGCCCGGAAGGTACCGCCCGAGCGCCGCGGCCTGGCTCTTGGCATTTTCTCCATGGGCATCCCGCTCGGCACTATGATGGGCTTTGCCGTCGGCGGCGCGATCGGCGATACGCTGGGATGGCGTGCAGCGCTGGTGGGCGCTGGCGTTCTCGGCATGTTCATCGCCCTGCTGGCGCTCGCCGTCATACGCTCTACCCCGCCGCTCAAGCGTTCGGCCACCGATAGCAAGCCGTTCCTGAAGGCGAGCCTGCAACTGCTTTCGTCCCCGTCATTTCGTTGGCTGTTCATCAGCTCTGTCGCACTCGGCTTCGCCGCAGCGCCATTCTATGCTTTTGCAGTTCCCTTCCTGATCCGCACCCATGACTACAGCGCCAGCGAGGCTGGACTTGCGTTCGGATTGCTGCAAGGCCTGATGGGGATTTGCGGAACGCTGGCAGGCGGGCGCCTGTTTGACCGCGCGGTACGCTCCGGAACCGGTCGGGTCCTCGGGCCGCCAGCCATCCTCTTGATGATCGCAAGCCTTACGACGACCGCCGCGCTGTTTACCCCGACCGGGTGGCTTTCCATCCTCCTTTTCGTCCCCGGCATGTTGTCCTTCGCATTTCTGCTGCCCTGGTGCTTCGGCGCCGCCCACCTGGTGGCAGGCAAGGGCAGGGAGGCGATGGCGACGAGCCTCGCGATGATTGGCTCCGGTCTTTTCGGTCCTGCGCTCGGACCTCTCATTGTCGGCATGATCAGCGACGCGGCGACAACGGCGCGGGTGCCGAACGGCATTGGACTGGGCCTGCTCATCGTCCCGGTTGCAGGCATCCTGACCGGCATCGCCATGCTGATCGCAAATCAACGCATCGCTGCCTTGCTGGGACGGCAATCAACCCTGGTGGAGGTCTGAGGAATGGTTTCTCTCATCGTCAATGGATCGCGGATGGACATCGAGACGGATGTCGACAAACCCCTCCTCTGGGTGCTTCGTGAGAACCTTGGATTGCTCGGCCCCAAATATGGTTGTGGCATTGCCCAGTGTGGGGCCTGCCGCGTCCTCATCAACGGGGAAGCCACCCCCTCCTGCGTGACACCGGTCGGCTCCGTTGCGGGCGCCTCCGTGGTGACCGTGGAGGGGCTGAGTCAGCCGAACGGCACTCTGTCGGCCGTGCAGCAGGCCTGGATCGATGAGCAGGTGCCGCAATGCGGTTTTTGCCAACCCGGGTTCGTCATCGCTACGACGGCGCTATTGAAGGCGACCCCGCGGCCGACCGACGCCGAGATCGATGAGGCAATCACCAATATCTGCCGATGCGGTACCTATCCGCGCATCCGCCGCGCGATCCATCGCGCCGCCGCCCTGCTGGCCGAGCGCTGAGGAGACCGTCATGCCTCGTTTTCTCTCCCGTCGCGGTTTCCTGCTCACCGGCGCAGCCCTTGGCGGCACCGTCCTTGTCGCCGCTGTCGGCGGTGTCGGCTATCTCGCCAGCGTCGATGTCGATGGGCTGGATGGCCATCTGGATGGCGAGCGAGCCGTGCTCAACGCCTTCGTGGTCATTCATCCGGACAACCGGGTGGTCGTCAATGTGCCGAAAACCGAGATGGGCCAGGGCATCCATACAGGACTTGCCATGGTGGTGGCGGAGGAACTGGACATCCCATTCGACGACCGCATCAGCGTAGTTTTCCCGACGGAGGCGCATCCAGCCTATTCGACCTGGTTCAACGTCCTTCAGATCCGTCCGGAGGAAGCGTCGGGACCCGCTGTCTGGGTGGGTCGCCGCGTGCTGGGGCAACTGGGCTTCATCGTCACCGGCGCGTCAGGCTCGACCATGGGTATGTGGCACCCAATGCGCGTCGCCGGAGCGTCGGCCCGCCACATGCTGTTGGCGGCGGCGGCGGCTCGACTGAATGTGCCGGCCATGGAGCTTGCCACCGGCGACGGGTTTGTCCGTCACGCGGCTTCCGGCCGGCGCCTGTCCTATGGCGAGCTTGCTCACGAGGCCGCCCTGTTGCCGCCACCCGATCATCCCGCACTAAAACCCACCTCCGAATGGCGGATCATCGGCCGGTCGCAGCCTCGGGTCGATATACCTGCCAAGATTCGCGGCGAACCTGTCTTTGGCATGGACGTCACCCTGCCCCACATGATCTACGCCGCCATTCGCCATGCGCCCGTCTTTGGCGCGCAGGTGGCTCGCATTGCAAACGAGGCCGCGGTGCGTTCCCAGCCTGGCATCACGGACGTGACGGTCATCGATGGGCGGAAGGTGGCAGTGGTCGCCGGTTCCTGGTGGCAGGCCGAGCAGGCCGCGCGTCTCCTCGAAATCGATTGGACCTCAACCGATGCGGACAGTGTCAGCAGCGCCGAGATGTCCGCGCGACTTCGGTCCGCGTTCGAAAGCACGACCCCATACGAGCATATCAACGACGGTAACGCGGCTTCCGTGATCGCCGACGCCGTCACTTCGGCGGTGATAGAAGCCGACTACACCGTGCCATTCCTTCCCCATGCCTGCATGGAACCCATCAATGCGACGGTACTCGTCCGTGACGACGGGACCGCAGAGGCATGGGTCTCGTCGCAATCGCCGATGGCCGTCCGGCGGGGCGCTGCCCGAGGCGCCGGGCTGGCGGGCGTCGAACCGATTTCGGTGACCTGCAACATCACGATGAATGGCGGCGCCTTCGGCCGGCGCAGTGATCAGGATGTGGTGACCGAGGCGGCCTTCCTCGCGGCGCGGCACCGCGGCCGGCCGGTCAAGCTGATCTGGTCGCGCGAGGAGGACATCGGCCGCGGTCTTTTTCGTAGCCACGCCGCCGCGCGGCTGCGCGCCGCCCTCGGGCCGGACGGCCTGCCGGTTGCATATGATGCGCTGGTCGCGGCGCAATCGATTACCCAGGGGATCGCGAGCCGCAACCTACCCTTCACGCCCGGCCCGGACGGGGATCGTCTGTCGGTCGAGGGGCTGGACAAGCTGCACTACCCCATTCCGAACCGGCGGGTGCGCAGTCAGCATGTGCCCAGCCATATGCCGATTCACTTCTGGCGGTCGAACGGCTTCTCGTTCAACACCTTCTTCACGGAGAGCTTCATCGACGAATGCGCCCAGCGCGCGGGAGCAGACCCGCTTACCTATCGTCGGGCGCTCCTGCGCGACAAGCCCCGGCATCTTGCGGTGATGAACCGTGTGGCTGAGATGGCCGGGTGGGGCACTGCCCTGCGACCGGGCCAGGGCCGCGGCATCGCCATCGAGGAGTGCTATCGCAGCGTTGTGGCGCAGGTGGCGGAGGTGACGGTGGCCGCGAACGGCGAAGTCCGGGTGAACCGCATCGTCTGCGCAATCGACGCTGGCCTGGTGATCAACCCGGACGCCGTCGTCGCGCAGATGGAGGGCGGCATCAGTTTTGGACTGACCACGGCGCTGATAAGCGCAATCACGCTCGATGCCGGCGCGGTGGTGGAATCCAACTTCCACGATTTCCCAATGCAGCGCATCGCCGACGCACCCGAGATAGAGGTCTCAATCATGGAAAGCACGGAGCCGCCCTCTGGCGTGGGCGAGCCGGGCGTGGTGCCGGTCGCAGGCGCGATCGCCAATGCCATCCATGCAGCCACGGGCCGACGGATACGTTCGCTGCCGCTGGCCGTCACCGAGACCATCGGCGAACGCCGAACACGGACCGTCTTGCCTCCCGTCGCAACGTGAGGCGTGTGTACTCGTCTCGGATCAGGGATGCCCCTGCCCTGCGATCCGACGAGAGCCGTCACTGATAATGTCGACCTGCGGGCGGCCTCTGGAACCACCGGTGGCGCGTCGCGAAAACCGGGCGCCTCCGGTGGCTCATCTCGCCTGAGAGAGCATTCTCCACATCCGGCTAACACTGCCCAGCCATCGATCAAAGAGGAATGGCTTATGGATTTTGACCCGGTAGCAGCAATCATGGCGTGGATAGGCGCCTATGGGCTTGTTGGTCTTTTCGCCATTGCACTGGCCGAGCGCTTCGTGCCCGTCATCCCATCCTACGGGCTGCTGCTGGCGATCGGCATCGGCGCAGCGGATGAGGCCTGGCCGCTGCTGGCAGGCTTTCTTGCAACTGTCGCTGGCAGCATGTTCGGCTGTGCGGCCTTATTCTATTCTTTCCGGCTGCTGGGCACCGTAAGATCCGCCCGACTTCTGAACAGAGCTTGCCGTATCTTCGGGATGTCGGCAGATCGCGTCGAGCACCGGACCGCCTCGTTCCGCCGGAACCAGACCACGCTTGCCTTCGCGCTCCAGCTTGTGCCGACCGTCCGGCTGTTCGCTCCCGCCTTCGCTGCCCTTTTTCGTGGAAACTCCAGCGGCTTTATGGTCGCCTCGGCGGCCGGCGTCGCGGTCTGGAATGGCCTGTTCATCGGCCTCGGTTATTACGCTTCGCACTCGATTGAGACAGGGAACATAACGGTCCTTGCTTTGGCAGCCCTGGGCGGCCTGCTGCTTGCGGAGGCAATCCTGGTCTGGCTTGCGCGACGGGTTCGCAGCCGTAGACCGGGCGCGGCGCTATGCGAAACCTGATCACGCCTGACAGCGGCCCGCCATCGAACCATGCCGGGAACCAAAAACATCTTCGAGGTCATTTCCAATGAAACAACAGCGTATGGCCGAGACGTTCGGCTTCTTCCGGGCTTGGTTCAGGAATCCTTTGCGGGTCGCCGCCGTCGCGCCCTCGGGACAGGCGCTGGCCAGCCTTATCACCTCCGAAATCTCGCGCGACACCGGGCCGGTGATCGAGCTCGGCCCCGGCACGGGTGCATTTACACGCAACCTCCTCGCCCGTGGTGTCCGAGAGGAAGACCTCGCGCTGATCGAGTTCGAGGCCGAGTTCGCCGCCGCGCTCCATTTCCATTACCCGGGAGCACGTACGCTTTGGATGGATGCCGCTCGCCTGCGTACGGTTGAACTCTTCGAAGGAAGGCCCGCTGGCGCCGTGGTCAGCGGGCTACCAGTGTTGTCGATGCCGCCGCGTAAGGTGATTGCGATCCTGACCGGTGCATTTAACAAGTTGAAGCCGGACGCCGCCTTCTATCAATTCACCTACGGCCCGCGTTGTCCGGTTCCGCTGAGATTACTGAATCATCTCGGGCTCGAGGCGGAAAGGATCGGCGGCACGCTCGCCAATCTTCCTCCGGCAGCGGTTTACCGAATCAGACGCAGGCACCCCAACCCCCTCTACCTTGACCGCTTGTCATCGCGGCAGCACGAGCTCGCCGGGTAGACCTGGATAAGCGCGATCCGAGGTCTGACTGGTCGGAGCGTGGCTTCGCCGCGCCACTACCGGCGCGACGACGTCTACGTCATCACCGCCGGCGCCTGTCAAATTTGGAGCCTCATTGGCTAAACGCGCAGGCTGGGCTTGTCGGCAACATCCGGGCGTGACGAAGTTTTAGATGCGGCGGAGACGAAACCAGCGGCATTTACGGAGATGTCGGCTGGTTTCCGGCCGTCGCGGCAATATTCCCGGTTACCAGGTTTTCCCGGTGAACAATTTGGCGCAATAGTGTGTCCTGTTCACCTTGAGAAGGCCGACCGCCTGCTTTATATGATGTGTGATGATTGATGCGCGATGAGGCAGATATGAGAACGACCTTGACCATCGACGACGATGTCCTGATCGCCGCAAAAGCGATGGCAACCCAGCAGCACCGGAGCGTCGGCGAGGTCATTTCTGAGCTGGCGAGACGTTCTCTGCGCCGACCGCCCCGCAGCGGTCAACGCAATGGCATTCCTCTCCTGTCAGTTCGGCCAGATGCGCCGCCAGTGACGCTCGACATCGTGAACGCCTTGCGTGACGAACTGCCGTGACTTTCCTGCTCGACGTCAATGTTCTGATTGCCTTAATTGATCCGGGCCATGTAGCTCATGATGATGCGCACGAGTGGTTCACTGCGATGGGTCAGGTCGCGTGGGCTACCTGCCCGATTACCGAAAATGGTGTCATCCGGATTGTCGGCAACCCCAAATATCCTAACTCTCCTGGTTCACCGGCACTCGTGACGGAGATCGTCCGCAAGTTGCGCTCTCTCCCCGGCCACAGTTTTTGGCCGGACGATGTGAGCCTTGTTGGATCAGGTGATATCGCTCCCACAAAGATTCTAACACCGGGACAGGTAACTGATACCTACTTGCTTGCGCTAGCCAAGGCGCGTGGTGGCCAGCTGGCGACATTCGATCGCAAGCTGTCAGCGGCAGCGGTTACAAGGGGCAATTCTGCCTTGCACCTGATCACCACGAGTAGATCGTGAGTTCCCGTCGAGGTCTTGATGGGTATCGAGCCGCAGCTTCCGTCCTCTGCCCTCCCCGTCACCGACATTCGTAATAGAAGTCATGGCGGCTCAATCCGCCCGCGCCTCGCAGGCGCTTGTTTAGGTAGCCAGGTCAAGAAGACATAGTCCCTCTTTTGGATCGAACTTTCGCCCTCGCGAAACGCAACAGCGAGATTCTTTACCAAGTTAAGGGCAGCTGTCGGCGAATTCCTTCCCTTTGAACACCTCCGAAAGTACCCGCGTCCCTATATCCGCCTCCTCCTCGGAAAGCCCGGAAACCCAAGCAGCAGCCGTGACCGTTTCGTCGAAACTACATTCATCCTCGATAGCGGTATCACAACGACACCCTTTTTCAGCGCCACAGCGCAGACATCTGTAACATCGTCCCAGCTGCCCGTGCTCCTGACCGTTAGGTTGATGCCCTGATCCGGCAGCAGCACCGCCACATGGTCCGCCAGCCGCTCGGCCAGAAACCCGGCCATCATATCGCGCGAGGCCCTGAGTCTTTCCCTCAGGCGCCGTAGATGCACCGGAAAATAGCCCTCTTCCAGAAAATTGGCTATCACACGTTGCCGAGAGCTCGGCGGGGAGCGGTCGACGGCGGGCCGCACGGCGCAAAAGGCCGGCACGAGATCGGCGCGGGCCACAGGATAGCCGATGCGAAGGCTCGGTAGCAGCGCCTTGCTGAAGGTGCCAGTGTAGAGGACGCGGCCCGCCTGATCTAGGCCATGCAGCGAGGCGATCGGGTGGGCCTGGTTGCGGAATTGGCTGTCGTAGCCGTCCTCGATGATCCAGCGTACACCGAGCGAGACGACGAGATGGACGCTAATCGCGATCCGCAGTGACCTCTCGCCCTGAATATCGCCATAATCTTCGAAGGCATAGTTCATGTGCCTGACAGCAATACAGTTCAGGAACCGCGCCGTGCGCTCGTTATGGCGATGCGCCCGGTGACGAATGGCAGCGCCTTCTGCGGCTCGAGGCTTGGCCCGCGTGTAAGGATAACGGTGGCCGCAGCCCAGACGCCGCGGCGGGTCGCTTGTGCACTACATGCACCCGATGAACGATGCGCGCTGCTCCCTCGGGAATGGACGACGCGATATAGATGCCGGAACCGTGGCAGGCGGCCGCGAAGCCCTCCCGCAAACGCCTGGTGCTCATTGATGCGGAAACTGGTCACTACCTCGGCAACGAGGTTGGGCATTTGGTCAGTAACCTGGAGGCTTCCGGTTACAAGCCATTCCAGATCGACGCCATCGCGTATCTGGGCCGAAGCGACATTGGCCCACGCGATCCGATAACACCGTTGAGAACTGTGAAATCACGATTTCTAGAGGCTTCCAGATTTGACTATCGGGATCTACTGGTATGCTCCAGGATATAATTGCCGCAGAGTTTCTTTAACCTGCGGTATGATCCAATCCCCAGATGGTAAGCAAGCCGCACAACTGTCGTTTGCGACACGCCGCATTTTTTAGCGACCGCAGCGGCGCTTTGGAAAGCTATCAGCTCAGGCTGTTCAAACATCCGCACGGCCACCTTCTCCAACTGACCGGGAAGCACGACGTGCCCCTTAGTAATAAGATGCTTACAATCTTCAAGGGTTAGCGATTGTCGATCTCCTATCGGAAATATGTCTGGCATCGAAAGCTCCATGATCCGACGAGTGTATATCCGGCAGCCCAGGCGCGGGCATCGCATTGCAGGGAATAGGTGCGGCAATGGGTCCGTCCGAATTGCACGCGAACCGGACTCCATCCTCGCGATGTTCAATCGACCGTCACAGGCCTACGGGTTTGCCAGCTCAAAGTCGCCGCTTCCGCCAATTTCTGGGCCTGCAGACCATCAAGACCGCTCGGTCTGGGTGACCGATCGCCCCTGTCGATCGCTTCAATGAAGGCATTGATCTCATGGGCGTAGGCCTGCGCGTATCGTTCAAGGAAGAAATACTGGACCGGATCGCCACTGATGCCGCTCGCGTTGGACAGCTCCACGCTCGTTGCCTGAATGTTTTTTGCCGCCAGCATGCCTGTGGCGCCATGGACTTCGATGCGCTGGTCGTAGCCGTATGTCGCGCGACGCGAATTGGTAATGACCGCAATGCGCCCGGAGGCCGTCTGCATCTGCACCGCGGCGGTATCCACGTCGCCCTCGGCTCCGATCGCCTTGTCGACGAGAGACGATCCGAGCGCGTTTACGACGACGAACTCCTCGCCCATCAGGAAGCGGGCCATGTCGAAATCATGGATCATCATGTCCCGGAAGAGGCCGCCTGAAGACTTCACATATTCGGGCGGCGGCGGCGCGGGATCCCTGCTGGTGATCGTCACGATCTCGATCTCACCGATATCGCCGCGGCGCAGGCGCGCTTCGACATTCGCAAAATTCGGGTCGAACCGGCGATTGAAGCCGATCATCAGTGTCGAATTGTTCCTCTCGACCACATCGAGGCAGGCATTGATGCGCTCGACCGACAGGGAGACCGGCTTCTCGCAAAGGATCGCCTTGCCGGCTCTGGAGGCTGCCTCGATCAGATCGGCGTGGCTCGGCGTCGGCGTCGCGATTAGGACCGCATCGACATTCGCTGAGCTGATGACGTCCTCCGCGCCGAGGACCTCGGCGCCCGTCTGCGCGGCCAACGCATCTGCCGAGTCCTTGAAGGCATCCGCCACATAGGCAAGCTTTGCCTTCGGGTTGGCCGCAATAGTCGCTGCATGAACTTTGCCTATGCGGCCGGCGCCGATCACTCCAAACCTGATCATCGATTTTTCTCCATTAAGTATAAGTGTTGATTGCCAGGCCGTTCAGACGGTGAAGGCTTCGCGAAAGCGATCAAGCGCCGTCTCTTCGTCGCCGGAGGCCCAGGCCTCCATGCCCACCGGGCCGGAATAGCCCATGGCGTCCAACGCCTTGGCGATGCCGTTCCAATTGACCTCGCCCGTACCTGGCTCGTAGCGGCCGGGTACATCGGCCACCTGGATTTCGCCGATCCACAGTAGGCATTTCTGGCAAAGCTCTATAAGGTTTCCCTCGCCAATCTGGGCGTGGTAGAGGTCAAGATTGAGACGGAGCCTCGGATGATTGACGCTTGAGACCAGCGCCAGCGTGTCTTCTGCCCGTCCGAAGGGAACGCCCGGATGATCGACCGGCAGGTTGAGGTTCTCGAGCGTGAATGTGACGCCCTCCTCTTCCGCCATGTCGGCAACGCGGCAGAGGGTGTCGCGCGCCTTCAACCACATCGCGCCCGTGACGACTTCGATCGGCTGAGCGGGCAGCCCCCCATCTCCCAAGCCCGTACCATGGAGGTTGAGCCGCTGGACGCCGAGCCGTTTGCCAACCTGCGCGGTCTCACGCGCCGTCCTGAGAAGCTCGGCGGCACCCTCGTCATCGGTCAGGCGGCCAGTGAGATAGCCGTTCATGATCGTGAAGGTCGCGCCGGTCGCTTCCAACCTGTTGAGATCGTGCTCCGGCCAATTCCAAAGACCAACGCCAAAACCCATTTCGTTCAGGCGCGAAGCACGCCATTCAATCGGCTTGTCGCGCCAAAGCATCTCCGCGCAGGCGGCAAGCGGGAAAGAGGTTGCAGCATTTCGTGTCCGATCGTTCATGGTCGCATTCCATCGTTTTTGCGTAAAGGAAGGGCGGCCGCCTCAAGACGGTGACTGAGGACCGCTCATGATGCATCAGACGGCTAAATCGTTCCGCCGAGCCCCTCGGAAAGTTGCTGCAGTTCCTTGCCGCCGGCCATGAGGTTCTGCAGCTCATCCATGGTGATATCCGACTTGGCATAAGTGCCGAGCGTCTGGCCGCGATTGAGGATGGTAAAACGGTCGGCGACCGCATAGGCGTGGCGGACGTTGTGGGTGATGAAGATGACACCTAGCCCTTTCTGGCGAACCTGGTGGATGTATTTCAGGACCATCGAAGTCTGCGCCACGCCGAGCGCCGAGGTTGGCTCGTCGAGAATGAGAACCTTTGCGCCGAAATAAACGGCCCGGGCGATCGCAACGCACTGACGCTCGCCGCCCGAAAGCGTGCCCACTGCCTGGTTAGGATCACGAACATCGATGCCGATCTTGTGCATTTCTTCGCGCGTGACCTCATTGCAGTGTTTGAAGTCGACGTGGCGAAATGGGATAAAACCCTTGAGTGGCTCCCGGCCCATGAAGAAATTACGAGTAATCGACATCAGCGGGATCATCGCGAGATCCTGATAGACAGTGGCGATCCCTGCATCCAATGCAGCACGCGGGCTCGTAAAATTGACAGGCTCGCCTTCCACCAGAAACTGGCCGCTGCTCGGGCGCACGACGCCTGACAGCGTCTTGATCAGCGTGGACTTGCCCGCGCCATTATCGCCGAGCAGGCAAAGCACCTCGCCTGCTGACACATGCATCGACACACCGTTCAGCGCAATCACCGACCCATAGTGTTTGACAATGTCCGTTACCTGGATAATGGGGCCCTTCGTATTAGCCATGATCAGCGTTCCCCCGTAACTTTGCGGCGGATGAAATTGTTGAAGAGAACGGCCAGGAGCAGCATCGAGCCGAGGAATACCTGAAACCAATCGGAGTCGAACTTCGTGTAGGTGAGGCCGATGGACACCGAACCGAAGATGATCGCGCCGAAGAAGGCGCCAATAGCAGAGCCATAGCCGCCCGTCAGGAGACACCCGCCGATAACGGCGGCGATGATCGCCTCGAATTCCTTCTGGAAACCGCGCCGCGCATCCGTTGAGCCGGCATCGAGGACGGTGATGATGGCGACGAGAGCGGCCGCGCATGCCGTCAATGCGAACAGGCCGGTTTTGACGCGGTGAACCGGAACCCCGGAATTTCTCGCCGCATTGGGATCGCCGCCGGCGGCAAAGATCCAGTTGCCCATGCGGGTACGCAAGAGGACCCAGGTTGCAAGCAAGGCAAGCGCTGCGAACCATAGCACAGACACCGGGATCCCCGAGACCTTCGGCATGCCGTTCGGAAACTTGTCGATTAGATCCTGATCCGCAAGCCAGACAAAGGCATCCTTCAGCGCATCGCCGGAGAAGATGGCGAGCGAAGCGCTGTCTTTGACGTGCTCGCCGATGCCACGAAGCTGGGTGGAGCCGCCGGTTGCCCACTTCAGACCGACGAGCGTCAGACCCCGGAGAATGAAGAGGAAGGCCAAGGTGACGATGAAGGATGGAAGGCGCGTATGGATGACGATCTGGCCGTTGATCGCACCCATAAACGCGGCAAAAAGCATCGTTAGGACGATGGCGACGGCGAGCTGCTGCCCGAAGTTCGTCAGGAGGACGCCGAAGACCAGCCCTGCAAAGGCAACCATTGAGCCGATCGAGAGATCGAATTCGCCTCCGATCATCAGCAGTGCCGCCGCGATTGCGAGAATTCCCAATTGCGACGCCGGCGCCATGATGGTCATCAGACCGGCAAGCGAGAACATCGTCGGATCTGCCGTGAGAAAGAAGAAGACCAAGACCAGAATAAGACCTGCCACGGCCCCAAGCTCGGGTCTGCGCATCAATTGCGTCAGAAGGCTAACCGGTTTGATGCGCTCATCGACTTTCTGGGCGGCCGTCGTTTTCTGCTCGAGCAAAGCCATAGTTCCTCCCACAGTAATTGGATAGCGATGGCGCTAAACTGCAGCGCCCCTGTCAGCCCAAACCTCCTCCCCCATGGAGGAGGAGGTTTGGGGAGGATGCCTTTCGGCAATCTCGTTAGCGGATGCCCTTGGCGGAAAGATCGACCACTTGGGCGGCCTTATCCTTGGTGATCAGATTGGGGCCTGACGGGACGTTGCCACCGGGGATGAGCCCGTACTTGGCATAATTGGCCAGGAATACGACCGGCAAATAGCCCTGGAGGAACTGCTGCTGATCGATCGCGAACGCCGCCTTGCCGTCAGCTACTGCCTTCAGGAAGTCGGCAGAAAGATCGAAGGTTGCCACCCTGACCTTGCCCGCCATACCGACATCCTCGACGGCTGCCAAAGCCGGCTCGCCCGCTGTGCTGGCACCAAGCCCCATAACCGTGTCGACGGCGGAGTTGGAACTGAGCGCCGCCTTGACTTTCGCTCGCACATCGGCCGGATCGTTGCTGACCGGCAGCACCGTAACCTTGCCGCCGAAACCATCTGCAAAGCCCTTGCAGCGGAGATCCAGCGAAACATTTCCGACTTCCTGGTTCACGCACAGGCCTTCCTTGCCGCCGAGCTCCTGCAGCTTGGCGCCAGCAGCCTTGCCAGCCGTGTATTCGTCCTGTCCGACGTGCAAAAGCGCTCCCAACTCTTTTGAAACGTCGGAGCCGGAGTTAATAGAAATCACCGGAATACCGGCCGCGGCGGCTTTCTTGATAGACGGCCCGAGCGCGGAAGCATCGGGGATGGAGACAATGAGGCCATCTGGCTTCTGATTGATGGCGGCATCGATTAGCTGGCTCATCGACACCATATCGAAAGTTTCCGGCGCGCGGTAATCGACGTCGGCGCCCAGGTCTTTAGCCGCAGAGCTGACGCCGTTCTTTACGACCGACCAGAAAGGATCATTGGCCTGTCCGTGGGTGACCGCCACGATGCGCACGTCAGCAGCATTGGCAACTGTAGAAGCGCCGACGACTGCCGCGGCAAATGCGACGCCGGCCAACAGCGATTTCACACCAAATTTCATATTTCCCTCCCGAAATAGTCCGCACAATGCGGACCTCCTAATGCTACCGGTAGCAACTCCACTTGCACCCGGTAGCACCACCGCCAAATTTACTTTATTGTCGCGAGGAATCAAGTATCCATTCCATTTTATTTTTTTGTGAAATATTAATTCCATAGGAGGAGGAGGCGATCATGCGCAAACGAGCAACGGCTAAAGAGGTGGCGGAAGCTGCCGGCGTGTCAAAGTGGACGGTCATCCGCGCGTTTACGCCAGGCGCTTCCATTACGGACGCCAGCCGTCAAAAAGTGCTGCGCGCCGCCGAAGATCTGAATTACTCCCCCAATCTGCTGGCCCGCAGCCTCGCGACGAACACCACGCATCAAGTCGCCGTCTTCGTCGACGACTTTGCCAATCCTCACAAGCTCCCGGTGCTAGAGATGCTAACGGAGCGTCTGCAGGCAGAAGGTCTGTTGACTGTCTTGATCAATATCAATCGGCACTTCGATCACATTCACGCTCTAATTAACGCCGACCAGCGGCAGTTCGATGCCGTAATATTGTTTGGCACAGCCTTTCGCGAAGAAACATTGACCGATCGGCGGCTCGGCCCTGGCCTGCCGGCCATGTTCGTTCTGGCGCGAGACAGTCAGATCGCCGGTGTTCCCGCCATCGGCTGCAATACGGAGCGAGCCATTTGTGAAGTGGTTGATTACTTGGCGGAGAAAGGATATCGCCGCCCGGGCTTTATGACCGGCGTAAAGACTCTTTCGACCGCGCTCGGTCGGCGGCATCACTATGTGAACCTCTGGAAGCAGAAGGGCGTCGAAGGGATCGTTGAACTGTCTGCGTCGCGTTATAGCGCGGAGGCCGGCGGCGAGGCGGCCCGCGCTTATCTAAATAATACGCCGTCCTCGTCGCGAGTCGATGTGCTGATGTGCGAAAACGACATTCTGGCGCTTGGTGCAATGGATGTGGCCCGAAGCGAGTTTAGCCTTCGCGTTCCTGAAGATCTGGCGATTGTCGGTTTCGACAATATCGAGCCTGCCGCTGCTCCCGCTTATGATCTGACCTCTTATGAACAACCCATGAGTGAGATGGTCGACATGATAGTGGCAATGATCACTGGAAGACGCGCGGCAGAAACAGTTTCGTTGCACGGGCGTCTCGTACCAAGGCTTTCAGCCTAGCCACCGACCTGGATGTGATCTTTGATGCCGAGCCTTATGGGGAACGTCCTATTGCGCGGCCATCGCCAGAAAATAGGTTCGCTTCGAGCCGGCACCTACGGATTCCTCGCCTCTTGATCGTCGCGTATAACGGTAGTCCCATTGACAGCACGGAGTGCACCGCAGCGACGAACGGGGCCGGGTTTAGAGCGTGGGATTTGAACATTGAATCTTTGGATCCCCCATAGGATGTGATCGTGATTCACTTGGCCAGGAGGTGCTCCATGGCCAAGTCATATTCATCGGATCTTCCTTCGCGTGTCGTCGCCTATGTCGAGGCGGGTTATACCCGTCGGGCAGCGGCCCGTCGTTTTGGTGTCAGCGACAGCTTCGCGGTGAAGCTGCTGCAGCGTGTTGCCGAACACGGTACGCTGTCCCCCGGTCGGCAGGGTCGTCCCCGTGGCGGACGGCTTGCCGCGTTCGAAGACTTCCTGGTCGGCACGGTAGAAAGGCAGTCCGACATCACCATGCCTGAACTGGCGGTGCGGCTTCTTGAAGAACACACGATGAAGGCCGACCCGGCAGTACTTTCCCGGTTTCTATGCCGGTGTGGTATAAAAAAGCGCTGCTGGCGTCGCAATGCGAACGCGCTGACGTCGCCAAAGCCCGGCACAGATGGCGGCAGTCCCGCCAGCCCCGCATGCGCAATCAGCCCGGCCGCCTGGTCTTTATCGACGAAACCTCGGTCACCACAAAGATGACACGTCTGCGTGGACGAAGCCGCAAGGGAGAACGTCTTAAAGTGCATGCTCCTTTCGGTCATTGGGGCACGCTGACCTTCATCGCAGCACTGCGATGCGACGGGCTGACCGCTCCCTAGATCATCGACAAAGCCATGAACCGAGCAGCCTTCGATATTTATGTAGAGACCAGCTTGCACCGACCCTGCAAAAGGGCGACATCGTCATCCTCAACAATCTTGCCGTTCACAAGAGCGCAAAGGCGGCGCAATGCCTCAGAAACAAGGGTGCATGGTTTCTCTTCCTGCCCCCATACAGCCCCGACCTCAACCCCATCGAAATGGCATTCGCAAAGCTTAAGGCACATCTGAAAAAAGCAAAAGCCAGAACCTTCGACGCCCTGTGGCGAGCTGTCGGCGACATCTGACCCTAGCGCGTGCATTGGCGCAAGCTCTCGATCTCGGCCGAGCGCCAACCCTCTAACAGCACATTGTCCCGTCGGGCATGGGCAACGCCCTCATGGACAATTTTGGAACGGTGATTAGGCGCGAGCAGCCACTATCGATGCATCGGGGATCCCGTCAATCCTCAATCCTCGCACTGGCCCCAAAATGCAGGACGCCATTCACTGCGCTCGCCCGCCTGCAAGCGCAAATTTACCTGTGTGCCAATGCATGGGGGGCGTGTGCAACGGATCCTTCAGCTAAGGCAGTGAAAATGTCATCACACGCCCAGAGAGCGACGGTCGTCAATGACCTTGCCGTCGTTGGGAAGTTCATCGGCCGTTCGATGACGACTGCGCCGCGAATCCTGCATTCGGCTCGGATGGCGTTCGCCAGAATGTTCGCAAGACCATTGGCCTCGCCCGAATATTCAACATGCAGTGTCCGCTGGTCATGCCCTTCGTCTTCCGTAACCACTAGCCGTGCCCTGCCAATTGTATCATGCGATTTGATGATACGGGCTACCTGCGACGGATGAATGAACATCCCGCGGATCTTCGTCGTCTGGTCGGCACGCCCCATCCAGCCTCTCAAGCGCAGTGAGGTACGCCCACAAGGAGACGGTCCGGGCATTTCCGCCGAAAGGTCGCCGGTTGCAAAACGGATCAACGGATGTCGGGTTGAAAGTCGTGACAAGCACCTCACCCACCTCGCCCGGCGCCACCGGATCACCTGTGCCTGGACCGACGATCTCCACAAGCACATGTTCGTCCGTGACCATGCCATCTGAAGCGCCAGCGGTTTCGTAAGCGGTCAGGCCGAGCTCCGCCGTGCCGTAACACTGACGTGCTTCGATGCCCCGGACCGCATACCTCCCTAAGGTTCGGGAGGAAGGGACCTCCGGTAACCAGTGCCCGACGCAAGGTGGCGGCATTCTGGTCAGCCGCGTCCATGCGCTCAAGAATGATTTGCAGGAAGTCCGACGTACCGCAGCATCGCCCGATAGTACTTAAGGCGCGGGCATGCTCGCCGCAGGTGCTCGTGTAGCTCCGCCTTGAGAGCAGGATCGAGCGAGAAGCCGGGCGACCACTGACGCCAGAGGCGGTCGATGAAGGCTAGATCGCGGGCGGTGGCGATCCAGCCGCTTCCCGGCAGGACCTCACCGGCAAAGAAATCAAAGATCTGCGCAGCGTGGATGGTTTCGCCGATCGCTTCGGCAGCGTCTTGCTCTCTTCCCGCGCGAGCAGTTTTCCGAGCTCCTCCTTGCGGGCAAGGATCTCGTCGGCGGTCTTCTTCAGGATCGAATGGCGCTCTAGAATGCCCAAAGGGGGACGATGCCGGGAAAGCGGCCTTTGCGGCCGCGATGGCGGACTTGGCATTCTCGGCACGGGCATAAACGCCGACCACATCATAGGTGTTGGACGGGTTGAGGTTCTCAACGCCTTCCGTACCGACCCATTCGCCGGCAATCAGGTTCTGATGGATGGTTACAGGGGTTTCCTTTCCTCGGCAGCTCGTTCATCGCCGTGAGCGGGCCGTTCGACGCTGACCGCATATGTGCGACGCCCGCTACCGCCGACCCCATTCGAACGGCCATCTATCGTGCCCATTTCGGCCTTGGCACCGAGTTTAGAAGCGACATCGTGTAGGGGTGGCTGGGGCTGTTGAAGAGCATTTCCGTGTTGCTGTCTTCTACGACCTTGCCTTGCTGCATCACCATTATCCGGTCAGCAAACTCCCGTACGATCGGCAAGTCATGCGTGATGAAAACGTAAGACAGTCCCAGCCGACTTCGCAGATCGGCTAAAAGACCGATGACCTGCATCTGGATCGATACGTCGAGCGCTGATACGGCCTCATCGCACACGATCAGTTCCGGTTCGCTGGCGAGCGCGCGTGCAATCGCGATGCGTTGCCGCTGACCGCCGGAAAACTGGTGGGGATGGCGGTCGGCGTGTTCGCCCTTTAAGCCAACGAGCTCCAGAAGTTCCACGACCCTGTCGTTCCACCGTGCTTTAGGCAGAATGTCGCGATGAATTGCCCAAGGCTCCGAAATGATCGAGCGCACGTTCATCCGCGGGTTCATCGATCCGAAGGGATCCTGAAACACCATTTGCACGCGTCGGCGGAAGCCGTTCAGCGCCCTGCCCTCTAACGCAAAGATATCTTCGCCTGCAAACAGCGCTCTGCCTGATGTCGGCTCGTCCAGTCTGAGCAGCATGCGGGCAATACTCGACTTGCCTGAGCCGGACTCGCCAACGATACCGACCGTTTCGCCGCGATGGACAGTGAAGCTGACATCGTCCACGGCCCTGAATTCCCGCTTCGGCGAGAAAGAGCCGGCGCCGAGAACGTAGTGCTTGCTCAAGTTCTCAACCTTCAGCAAAATTTCGCCCTGGACCTCCGCGGACGGAGTTGGCTCAGTCGTCGGACTGCGGTGAGGCAGAGCTGTCATCAGTCGGCGGGTATAGGCATGGACAGGGTTGGTGAAGACATCCTGCGCCTTCCCGCTCTCAACCACCTTGCCACCGTTCATGACAATGATGCGGTCGGCCATGGCAGCGGCGACCTCAAGGTCGTGCGTGATCATGATGAGTGCCATGCCGGTTTCGCGCTGCAGGTCGCCGAGCAGCTCCAGGATCTGAGATTGTACACTGACATCAAGCGCCGTGGTGGGCTCATCGGCGATGAGAATGTCCGGTTTCAGCGCGATCGCCATGGCTATCATGACTCGCTGGCGCTGTCCGCCGGAGAATTGATGCGGATAATAATCTATCCGCCTTCCCGCGTCAGGTATGCCGACACGTTCGAGCAGCTTGGCGACTCTCTCGCGTACGTCGCCGACATCGCTATCACTATGGGCTTCGAACACCTCTGCGATCTGTCGCCCGACGGTATAAACAGGATTAAGGTAAGCCAGCGGGTCCTGGAAGATCATCGCGATACGGCGCCCGTTCAACGCACGCCGGCTTTCTTCATCGAGTTCCGTCAGGTCGATGCCATCGAACAGCAGCGCACCAGAAACAATATCACCCGGCGGGCAATCGATGAGTCCCATTACAGTTCCGGTGCTCACACTCTTACCCGATCCGCTTTCGCCGAGGATTACCAGAGTCTCGCCGGGGCAGACGTTAAAGGATACGTTGTCGACCGCACGAGCCGGATCCCCCTCCGAGAGGAAGTCAACGGTCAGGTTCTCGATCGTGAGGATGGCTTTGTCCGACGCGGTCATCGAGAGGCCTTTCGTAGCGATTGCAGGCGCCAGCGCTGAAGCGGATCCGCAACGGTCCGCGCCCAACTGGCGAGAATATTCAGGGAAAGCGTCGTCAGCAAAATTGCCAAGCCTGGCCAAAAAGCGATCCACCAAGCCGAGGCGAGATAACCACGTCCGTTGGCCACCATTGCACCCCACGTGAAATCCGGCGGTTGAATGCCAAGGCCAAGGAAGCTGAGCGAGGATTCAGCCAGGATCACGGTTGCGAAATCGATCGCTGCGATCGTTCCAAGCGTTGGCAGCACGAGTGGTGCGATGTGCCGGAACAGGATGCGGCCGGAACTAGCCCCCATTGAGCGGGCCGCGCTGACGAACATACGCTCGCGCAATTCCAAAACTTCAGCGCGTGCGGTTCTGATGAAGATCGGCATGCGGGTGATCGCCAGAACGATCACAAGGTTAATGATGCTGGGACCGAGCGTGTAAAGCACTATCAGCGCCAGAAGTAGCGACGGAAAACTCATGATCACGTCGGCAAGGCGCAGGATGAGATGGCTGTACCAGCGCTCGGAGTACCCGGCGATCAAGCCGAGCATACCGCCTGTCGCCATGGAGAAGAAGACGGCTGCTGCGGCAATGCCGAGCGTGTTTTGTGCGCCAACAATCAGCCGGGCCAGTATTGGGCGCCCAAGCGTATCGGCGCCTAGGACGTAAAGGAAACCTTGCTCCAGTGAAAAGGGTGCCAGGTTGCGCTGCCTCAGCCCAAGCTTTCCAGCAAGGTCACCGACTAATAGCGGCCCAAAAAGAACGCAGACAAGCAGCACGATGAGAAAAAGCGCCGCGCAAAGCGCCAGCTTGTCGCGCGCCAGGTAGATCGCCAGTTGCCGCAGATTTCCGGGTGACCTCACGGATGGTAAAGTGATGTCGGCCATTGTCGCCTCCCTCAATACCGAATGCGCGGATCGAGCATGACATACAGCAAATCGATCGCGATGTTGACGATGAAGATGGCGATGGCGGTGACGAGTATTGTCGATTGGACGACCGCGAAATCTCTCTGGATAATCGAATCGATCATCAGCTTGCCGATGCCCGGCCACCCGAAAATCGTTTCAACAACAACGGCACCATTGATCAATCCCGTCGCCAGATCGCCCGCGACTGTGATCACCGGAAGTAGCGAATTTCTCAGGGCGTGACCGAAGATTATCTTGTGGCGCTTCATGCCCTTCGCATGGGCAGTCTTGATGTAGGGCGAGGCAAGCGCTGAGATCATCGTTCCGCGGACCACCTGCACCAGAAGGCCGAAGGGACGCAGCATCAGCACTGCGATTGGCATAATCCAGTGCCAACCGGTTCCAGTGCCAGAGGTTGGCAGAACTCCAAGCCCAACCGCGAGGACGAGAATACCGACGATCGCGATCCAGAAGTCAGGCGTGCTGGCGCCGGCGAGCGACACAAGCCCGGCGACACGGTCAAATATGCTGCCGGGCCGCGCGGCGGCCAAAGCGCCGACGGTGATCGCAAGTGTCGTTGCCAATGCCATTGCGACAAAAGCGAGCTTCAACGTGGCCGGAAACGCTTCGAGCGCCACATCAATGGCGGACCGGTTCTGACGTAGCGATTGACCAAAATCCAATGACAGCAGGTTCTGCAGGTATTGCAGAAATTGAACATAAATAGGCTGGTCCAACCCATTTAACCTCGCAAACGCTTCTCTCGCCTCGAGGCTGGAATCGAGCGGCAGATAGAGGGCTGAGGGGTCACCTGTCAGACGAGTTAGGAAGAAGACGAGTGTCAGCAGACCGACCAGCGATATTATGCTGTGATACGCCCGCCGTCCGATGTAGCCGAGCATCATTCGGAACCTCTGGTTTCACTTGGGGTTCAGGCGAGCGCAGAAGACCTCTTCAGCGCTCGCCAAATCTATAGCGCTCAGCTCTTGAGGCCGATATTTGCGAGTGGAATCTCGCTATTGGTGGTGATATCCGGCTTCCAGTCCAACCGCGTCCCAACACGGGTGTAGCCGATCATGTGGAACATCGGAATGTCCAGAGCCAGCTCGTCATGCACCTTGTTGAAGATCGCTTTGAAACCGTTGGTGCGATCCTCTCCGGTAGCAGCCATGGCCTCGGCGATTTCCTTATCCAGCGCGGGGTCGCTGATCGTCGAATAGCTGCCTTCCGAGGTGTAGAAGATCGGGATGGTGAAAGCTGCGTCGCCCTTGTTGTTGTCGTGCATCATCTGCAGCAGGTTCGGGCCACGACCCTCAGGAAAGGGCTTCTGCAGATAACGGAGCCAGTCGTTCACATCCAGCATCGTCAGCTTCACATTCAAGCCGACATCCTGCCACATGGCCATCATGGCCTCCATGGCTTCCGTCCCGTTCGGATAGATGCCGTTGCGACCGATCAGTTCGATCTCAGTCTCGACCGGAACGCCGGCTGCCTTCGCCTCGGCAATCAGCGCGCGCGCCTGCTCGGCATCAAACGTCCATGGTGCAAGTTTATCGTCATGGCCGTTTATACCGACGACAACCATTTGCGATGCGCGCTTGGTATCGTCGCCAAAGAGCTGCGCAAGTCCTTCCCAGTCGATCGCAAGATTGAGCGCCTTGCGAATACGAACGTCGTCCAGTGGTGCAAACCCAGCATCGATGCGCAGTGCTGTCGTTTCCGAGTTGAGATAAGCAAAATCGGTTTCAGGATTGGTTGCGTCTTGGATCGCAATGGACGGCGTCAGGTCGGCCTCTCCGGTTTCGACCATGGCGGCGCGGATTGATGATTCTGGGCGCCAGACATAGGTGGCTTTTGTGATATCGGGCTTCTTGCCCCAGTAGCCGTCAAACCCTTCCAAGACGACCGTCTGCGGCGTGAAGTTCGCAAGCTTGAACGGGCCCGTGCCGACCGGATCGTTGACCGCTTTATCTGCCGGCGTGTTCGGAGACACCACCATGACCACGCTGAGCAGTGTCGGCAAGATCGGCTGCGGCGTATCCGACTTGATCTCGACGGTCAGGTCATCGACAGCCTCAACGGTGAGTTTCGCGGCGCCGAACTTGGCAATATTGCTGCAGTTCACCTTGCCACCGGTCATGCGCTCGATCGAGAATTTGACCGCCTCGGCGTTGAATGCCGCACCATCTTGAAACTTCACGCCGTCACGCAGTTTCAACTGCCAGGTGTTCGGATCTGTCTGCGTCCACTCAGTGGCAAGGCCAGGTGTTGCCTGGCCGCTCTTGGGATCGATAACCGTCAGCGGTTCGACGACGTTGCGGCTCAGAATCTGGCCGACATTGGTGATAATAGTACCACAGGGCTCAAGGTTCGCCGGCTGTTCCGGCAATACGATATTGATTTCAGACATGTTTTGCGCCGTGGCATGGCTGGCGAAACCCGCCACCACCATGGCGCTAGCGATGATACGAAAAGAATTGATAGTCATCTGCACTCCTCCCAAAAGTGAACCAATGAAATTTTAATCGTGGTCATGGACGGGTGCCGTCCTTGTGACACCCGTCGCATCTTCTCGTCAGATCCGAACTCCGTTGATCAGGTCTTGCAGCATTTCCCGTTCCTCACCCGTCAGATCGACGAGCGGCGGACGAACCGGACCTGGCGTATAGCCAACCAGATCGACCCCCGCCTTGATAATGGAGACCGGATAGCCTGCCTTTCGGTCGCGAAGCGCCGCAAAGGGAAAGAAGAATGTGTGAAGAATATCTTCCATCGCCGGACGATCGCCGGCACGCATCGCGCGATAAAACCGCTGGGCCAGTTCGGGCACGAAGTTAAATACGGCTGAGGAATAGGTGGTGACGCCGACGCCGTTGAAACCCTCGGCGAAAAGTTCGTGTGTCGGCATACCACCGATGTAGGTGAGCCGGTCGCCCAGCTTGGCAGTCACATGCCGCACGAGATCCACCCTACCGGTGCCATCCTTAAAGCCAATCAGATTAGGGCAAGCATCCGCCAAGCGCGCGACCGTATCTGCGTTGGCTACGGAATTTGCACGATTGTAAAGGATTACTCCGAGGTCTGTTGAATCGCAGACGGCTTTAACGTGAGCGTAAATCCCGTCCTGCGGCGCCTCCGTTAGATAATGCGGCAGCAGAAGGATCCCATCTGCACCAGCCTTCTCTGCAACCGCTGCGGTCTCAAATGCAAGAGACGCTCCATACCCACATCCCGCGATGATCGGCACGTTGCCGGACACGTCCTTAGCGGCCCTCGTCACCTCACCAACTTCGGTTGGCGAAAGGGAAAAGAACTCGCCTGTTCCGCCAGCAGCAAAAAGAGCGGCCGCCTCGTAGCCGGACAGCCATTCGACGTGACGTCGATAGCTATCAAGATTAAGCTTGTAGTCTGGGGTGAAGTGCGTGACTGGGAAGGACAGAAGCCCAGAACCTACACGCGATTTGATTTCTTCAGGGGACAACGAACTTTCTCCCACGCTGCGAGCTTTGCGATGGGAAAAGTCATATGACGACTTTTGAGATGAGTCAATCTAACTCATCTTTTTTTGGGAGCTCCCCCATGACGTCAATGAGCGATAACGCTTAATGCCTGTCACCAGATGCAGTCGCATCGCCTCTCGTGCCCGGTCGGGATCTCGCGCGAGGATAGCCTCTGCGATGCCTCGATGCTCTTCGAGTATCGGGGCATCCCTATTGGGCAGAGGGTCAACGCCGCCCATGACGGTCCGGAACTTCACACGTGGAATCATGCGTCTGCCCACATGCTCAAGGAACGTTCTGAAACGGGCGTTATTTGTCGCCGCTGCAATCGCCATGTGAAACTGGAAGTCGGCCTCATCCGTCGGCTTCCCATCTGCAACGAGACTTGAAAACCGCTCTACTTGAGTTTGGATTTCAGCCTCCTGAGCCGGTGAGCTTCGCATTGCCGCAAGGCCTGCCGCCTCTACCTCTATCCCGATGCGCAGCTCCAACTCCTCGATGATATCAGAGATCTTGTCGGTCTCCCCTGTAAACAGACGAAGACCTGTATCGGACTGCCGCTGGCCTACAACAAATACGCCCGAGCCCTGCCGTGATTCGACAAGATTGTCGGCTCTTAGAGCAGCGATGGCCTCCCGGACAACAGTCCGGCTTACCCCGAACTTTTCTGTTAACGCAGGTTCGGTAGGCAGCTTGTCTCCGGTCGCGTAGTAGCCTGCCTCGATCTGGGCCCTGAGTGCGTCTTCGACCCCCGCAGATAAAGATCTGCGACCACCTGAGCGTTTTGGTTCAGCCATGCCCCACCCTTCATTGATCTCAATTCATCACATATTCATAGCACGTCTGGTGATGTTTTGCGATCACCACGAGCAGCTGTTTATGCAGCCCGTTTCACCGCAAGTTCTATCGTTTAAGGCGGAGGTGTCTGCGTGACCGGAGTCTCATTACCCACGAGATGAAATTTTGGGGCCCCAGGTGGCACCACCTCGGAAGCGCCCCGGTGCGACCTACTCACAATGGTGAATTTTGGCGCAGATCATGTCCTAGAAGCGAAGTTGATTGCTGAAATCAGCATCACATCGTCTTGAAGGGATACGAACTGTCGACTTGCCATTTCTTCGAATGCGAACCCGTAGAAAAACGCGCAAGATCAAGCACCCGGCACATTTGGAATGTCCGGATGGGGGCCGGAAGCGAACTGGCCGCTGCTGTACTCTTAGGCCCACTGACGGAAATTTCTTGCAGGATGAGTTAAGCTGAGCTTTGCGTCTAACATGGTTCACTTGCTCGTATGGGTCTCGCGGAAAAGTCGCGGCGTCACGCCGAAGCGTCTTTGGAAGACCCGCGTGAAGCGTGCGACCGGCACAAGCCCCACCTGTCTTGCGATTTCCTTCAACGGAAGTTTTTGGGCGAGCAAGATACGCGCCGCATCCAGCCGTACGGTCTCGATATATTGTGCCGGCGTCTCGCCTATCGCGGCGACAAACCGTCTGTGAAACGTCCTCTCCGAGAGGCCAACCTTGGCCGCAAGCCTCGGCACATCCAGCGCGGCATCGAGATTGGCCTGTGCCCACACCAGAAGATCGTCAAAGGGACCATCGGCCTTCGCCTGGGCACGCAGCAGCGGGCTGAACTGAGACTGGTAGCCAGGACGACGTGCGTAGAGGACGAGGCGCTTGGCGACCCGGCTTGCAATCGCGCTGCCGAGATCCTCGCTGATCATGGCAAGGGCCATGTCAATACCGGTGGTCACTCCGGCCGATGTCCAGACGTTGCCGTCGATGACATAAAGCGCATCGGCGTCGACCGTAAGGGAGGGGTAGAGTCGCGCAAGCGGTTCGCAGGCGCTCCAATGTGTGGCAACACGCTTGCCGTTCACAAGTCCCGCCGCTGCGAGCACAAAAGTGCCGGCGCAAACCGACCCGATACGCCTAACGGAAGAGGCGCTCTGCGACAACCACCGCCTTAATGCCGGCGTCTGGGCTGCTGCGGTAACCGCGCCGGCCTCCGCTCCGGCGACCAGGATTGTATCTACGGCCCGTGGCCCCTGCGTCAATACTTTGGTTTCGACGACGACACCGCTGCTGCTCTGCACCGCACCACCATTCGGCGAGGCCAAATGCACGGCATAGTATGCAGGCATTCCGTCCTCTGAGAGAGCGTGATTGGCGGATGCGAAAACGGACGCCGGGCCGGTCGCATCTAGCAATTCGAAGTCCTGATAAACAGCGATGACTATATGATGCAGCACTGGCAGAAATTACCATATTTTTGTCATTCCTGCCAACTCTCTGCGCCTGCTAGTGTTTACACGGGCGGGCGGCAAGGACCACGCCACTGCAAGGAGGAGCACTGATGACTGAAGCGTCAAAGTCGGCGTCCGAATCCCGCACGTCGGGCTGGCGGTCGATACAATGGTGGCCGGCGGCTATCGGCATGGCATTCGCGGCGTTCGTGTCGATCGATCTGCTCAATGGTTCGGAGCGCGGCACCGACCTGGCTGCGATCGTGGTGGCCTCCGGCCTCGTATACCTGGCAGCGGCTGCCTTGGAGATTCCATGGGTTTCCTGGCCGGTATTCCTGCTGTCGGTGGTCGTGATCACCCTCGCAAGGCTCGGCCTCATACCGTTCGATGCGGCATCGGCGATGTTGATCGTCGCCGCCATAGTTGCGGTCTATGGCGTCGTCCGCGCTCTGAGACGCCCGAATCGCGAATTGCCGCTGCAAGCCATCGCAATGATCGTCTTCGGCGGTTTGGCCACCGTCGCCCTCTTCATCAGTCCTTTTGTGGGAGCGCTGCTGGTAGCGGCGGGGCTGGTCGCACATGCCGGCTGGGATGTCTACCACCACGTCAATAACAAGGTCGTCGTACGATCGATGGCCGAGTTCTGCTGCGTGCTGGACACAGTTCTCGCGATCGTCGTCGTCTTGGCGACACTGGCGGGCTAAGACGGCGCCCTGCCGTACGTTGCGACATCGGGGTTGATCTGGACGCGCTCGCCCTGCGCCCCCCTTGGACCAGTCCGGGCTGTTGGGTCTGCTGTGACGCAACCTTGTCAAGGTGCTGACGCCGCTGTGTCCGCTTCCGGAGGACTGGAAGAGACAGCGGAACGACCGTGATGGGGGGCACCTCAGTCGTTCGCGTTTTGGGTCACGGCCGGCTAATGCATGTTCAGGCAAAGTTCGATTTCGGTGATGCTTTTCCCGTCCAACAGGGCGATCTCGGCGTGGTTTTTGCCCAGAAACACCCCGGCGCAAGCACCTCGTCTCGAACGGGCAGCATTTTTATCTTTGTTGCGATGTGGAACTTATGAGACCTGTGCGCGGACAGGTTTTCCGATTGGACTTTCCTGTGTTTTCTCAGGCTGGCTGCGATATGCGATGACCTTTGTCGTCCCGATGTGTCTTGGTTATCCGCTGAGACAACCAAACCGTGACTGGCCAGTGTTTGATCAACGGTCGGACCGAACCAGCGCTCTCTCGCAGCGTCACCACCTGCCATGGCGTTGGCCTGTAGCTGAACGACCTCCCGCCACGCCCTGGGACTACCCGGGTCGTCCTCGAACGATGCCACAAGCTGTTTGTAGACCTCACCTGCCAGGGCTTGAATTTGCTTGTGAGAAAGCTGCTTCGGCCCGTCCCGAAGAGATTGCCACATGCCATCGAGATAGAGGCTTACCTGAGCTTGGCGCTCTTTGGCTTCACGTTGGTCGCGTGTGCGCAGCGAGACCGTAATCTCCATAGCCTTTGTACCAACGACGGTTTGGAAGACCTCGTCCCCCACAGGAATGGCGAGAGATGCGCCTCGAGCTTTGCTCAAGACATCCTGCGGAATACGCTTTCTGAATTGAATGAAGGAGGTACCGGGACGCCGCATTGGGGAAGCCATCTGATATGCACTGTGTATCACCCGTGTGTAGCAGTGGGTGAGCGAATTACTCAGAAATATCAGAAAGATGAACGTAATCAATACGTTCTGAATGGAATGGTGCCCAGAAGAGGACTCGAACCTCCACACCCTTTCGGGTACCAGCACCTGAAGCTGGCGCGTCTACCAATTCCGCCATCTGGGCGACGGAGAGCCATGTACGGGCGTGGCTCTTCGCTGTCAACTGGCTTTTTGAAGTTTCCATGTCAGTCATGGAAAAACCTTCGCCGTCGACCGATAAGACCGTCAGGCCCCGCCGCCTTCCTCCGCTGTACGATCCAGATGACCAAGGTCGCGATCGGGATCGATGACATCGCGAATACGCTGCTTCAACTCCTTCGGACCGGGGAACCCGCCATCGCGCTTGCGCTCCCAGATCAATTCATCATCGATCCGGATTTCGAAATTGCCGCCAGTTCCCGGAATAAGCGCCACCTCGCCGAGCGAGTCGGTAAAGGTCTGCAAGAGTTCCTGTGCCATCCACCCGGCCCGCAATAGCCAGTTGCATTGCGTGCAGTACAGAATGGTAATGCGCGGTTTTTTCATTGGATTCACCTTTCATGGCTTTTCAAATCAATCTCACAATATTGTCACCTATAAAAGTCAAGTTTTGAACGCGGACATCTCGACACGGACTGCTCCTCCGTCAATTTGTGGCGCGACGCATCATGTCCCATAACCAATCAAAGAGGTCCTCCCATGGCTCTCCAGTCCACGACACGCTCACGCCTTATCATTCCGGCACTTTCCCCTGTCTATACCTCCGCCCACGAGATCGTTGAAACCCTGTTGCGGGTGACCGCGGGTGTGCTGCTTGTTACGCACGGATTCGGAAAGATCACCAATCCGTTCGGCGCCGTCGGCATGGTGGAAAGCCTCGGCTTCTATCCAGGCGTCTTCTGGTCGCCGCTTCTGGCGGCGACCGAGTTCTTCGGCGGAATATTCATCGCCATCGGCCTCTTCACCCGCCCAGCATCCTTTGCGGCGATGATCGTGCTGCTGGTCACGGTCTACTTCCATGGAATCGTCCGTGCCGAGGGTCTTGCTGGCGCAGAAAAATCCATCCTCTGGGCCGCGATCTTCCTGTTCTTTGCGCTCCGCGGCGGCAACCGCCATTCCGTCGACGCCAGACTCAGCCGCACGTTCTGATCGCTCGACCAGGCTGAGCGGACTCCGCTCAGCTTTTCCCTTCCAGCGCCAGCCGCACCACGGTGCCGAGATCCGCGTCGCTATGGCCGAGCGCGGCCGCTTGCCTGAAACTTACACAAGCCGCTTCGATCACCGGTATTGCGACGCCGAGACGACCGGCAACGTCAAAGACCACATCCATATCCTTTAGCACGCCCGAGACGGGAAAGCCGACAGCTTCCGTCTGACCGAGGATGACCGGCAGCCTCGATTTCATCGCCGGGCTGGCTGCAGGGCTGCCGGACAGGATCTCGATCATTTTTTCGGCCGAAAGACCGGCTTTGCCACCAAGCTGGATCGCTTCCTTCATGGTCTGCCAGAGCCCCATCAACATCATGTTGTTGATGAGCTTTGCCGATGCGCCGTCACCCAGCATGCCGACATGCAGGACCCTGTTCGACAAAACCTCAGCGATCGGCTGAAAGCGCCGAAAATTGTCATCCGCACCGCCGATATAGAAGCCGGCCGTCCCAGCAAGCAACGTCTCCGGCCCCCCGGCAATCGGCGCGTCCAGAAGCGCCGCTTGCTTTTGTTCCATCATCGCCTGATGGGTGCGCAGCACCTCGGGACTAACCGTACTCGTATCAACGATCAGTTTCCGGGCGGGATCGGCAGATGCAATCTCGTCGAGCACGGCATGCACAGCTGCCTCGTTGAGGAGGGCGAGAATGATGATGTCCGAGGCAGCCGACAGGCGGGCCAAGTCGCCTGCCGCAGCAATTCCAAGCGTGGAAGCCTTTTGTTGCGAAAGGCCGCTGCGGCTCCAGCCGGTTACGGAGAAGCCCTGCTTGGCAAGCCGCTCCGCCATGGCGCTGCCCATACGTCCCAAGCCAACGATCCCGATCCGCTCCTTTGACATCCTTTTATCCCCGTTGAATGCGACCTTGAGGGAGTTAAAGCAGAACCGGCCGTTTGCGTCTTCCTCATTTTCGTTTGCAGGCTAAGGGCACGATAATTCATGATAGGGTCACCGTGTTTCAGGGAGCAGAAGCCATATGGACGAGATCTTTGAGGGCAGTTGTTTCTGCGGCAGAATCCACTACCGCATGCGCGGACGGCCGATGTTCATCCATTGCTGCCACTGTACCGATTGCCAGCAACAGACCGGCGGCGCCTTTGCCATCAACGCGCTGATCGAGGCCGAGCGCGTCGTTATCGTCAAGGGCGAGCCGGTTGCCGTCACGATGGCGACAGACAGCGGTCATCCGCATGATATCTACCGGTGTCCTCAATGCCAGACGGCGCTCTGGAGCGATTACGGCCGTCGTCGAGGGATGTTTTTCATTCGTGTTTCGACTCTGAACCGGCGAGCGGAATTCAAGCCCGACGTCCATATCTTCACCCGTTCGAAAGTGCCCTGGGTAAGGCTGCCGGACGATGCTGATGTCTTCGAGGAATATTACAGTACCAAAGCGCTTTGGCCGCCGGAGAGCCTTGCACGGCGTGAGGCTGCGCGGCTCAAGGCCGGCGCAGAGCGATAAAAGGCTCCCGCTATTCCTCGGGAGCCTTTGCATGCGACGTGCAGGTTATTCAATGGGTGCGGGGATCGGCACGCCCATCGCCACTGGAGCGCCGATAAGGTTTCGCTTCCTCGACGATGCGTTCTTTGGCGACATCGTGAACGTCGGAGGCAACTGCCGCTGCCTTTTCATAGACGTCGGACGCCACCTCCTCAGCCTTGTCACGAACATCGGATGCCTTGGCGGCTATTTGTTCACGCATATCGTCGGACATTTCTCCCATCATTTCATCTTCTCGACGCGTGTTGGGAAGAGCCGCACCGATTGCCGCGCCAAGCGCAAATGCCAAGGCGCCTCCAATCAATGGCTGGTCCCTGAAGTGGTTCAGGATGGCGCTGTTCATATCAGAGGCTTGATCTCTTAGCGCGTCGGTTCTCGACATCGTGCCGTCCCGGACGGACCGGAAGCTCGCGGCCACGGAACCACTCGCCTGGGATGCAGTCGCACCCATGCGTCGCCACGTCTTGGCCACCCACCCGGAGGCCTCGTCAAAGAGCCTGCCGGTTTCGTCGCGTATGTCATGGATCTGCTGGCCGGCGGCGTCGGCAAAACCGCGATAGGTCCGGCCGGCGTCATCCATGAAGTGTCCTGCTCGCCGGCCGGTCTCATCCGTCAGGGCCTTGAACCGGCTGCCCCCTTCGTCGGCAAAATGGCTGTAGCGATATTCCCCATCGATCTGTACCGGGCCGGTGCGGCGGACAGGTCCCTGGACCGGCGCGAGAGGATAGTTCTCTTCCTCGTAATCAGACTGGTCCGTCTGTGCAGTTCTTGAACCTGCCGGGTTTGCCATCAGCCAGGCCATGCCGACGCCCATCAACGCGACGGGAATAGGATTGGTCTTCACGGCATTGCCGAGATTGGCGACATATTCGCCGCCACCGCTGGACTTTGCCCAGCCCAGCGCTTCATCAAGCAACTGTCCTGGAGACATTTTGGCCTGAATGGCGTTCATCCGTTCTTCGATACGGCGGCGATCCTCATCGATCTCCCGTTCGAGCGCTTCGGCCTTGGCGTTATCAGAAATGTGAACCATCACACACGCTCCTTGATCATCTGGGCGTCCCGGCGAAGCGAGGACGAGGTACGATCCAGTTTGAGATTTTCGCCACGCAGGGTGGCAAGGCCTTTGGAAATCATCATCCATGCCGCAAGTGCGACAAGCACTCCGACAATGACGGAGGACAGCGCATCGGCGCCGGGTTCAGCCATTCCGCGGGAAACGAAAAATGCGGTTAGCCCCCTAACGAGGGCGGCCAGGAGGACGCCGACTGCGGCGATGGCGAAAATCACGCCGGCCGCGAATGCCTCTACGCCGGTCAGCGCGGACGACATCTTTGCCGAAGCTTCCGTCTTGGCCAGAGTAATTTCCTTGCGGAACAGGCCGGTGATATCGGTCACCAGGTCCCGTACCAGTTCCGGAAGGGGGCGATTGTCGAAGCTGTTAGCCATTGTGGGTGCCTCCTGTCTGATAACCCGTACCAAAATTTGTGCCCGTCCCGGTGGTAGCGGGAGAGGTGAGCGCGGATTGCGATCTGGTAACGCTTGCCTCATCGCTGCGTGAGGTCTTCGGCTGTGCGTGGCGATCTGCGGATGCAGTCAGAAAGCGGCTAGCGGCAAAACCGGCAAGCGCTGCGATCCCGAGGAAAGCTGCCGGGTTCCGGCGACCAAATTCCTCCGCCATTCCAGCGATCTCACCGATATCCTTGCCCTTGATATCATCTGCAAAGCGCTGCACGCTTGAGCCGATCTGCTTTGCGTAACGCCCGACAGCCGCTTGGTCGCCTTGCTGCAGTTCGTCGCCAACCTTGCCGATGGCCGCGGCGATGCCACCGACCCGCTCAGCGGCAAAGTCCTTTTGACCGGCTGCTGCTTGCTTTGCCTTTTCAGTTGCCTGGCTGATTTCAACGCGGGCAGCTGACTTGGCCCCACGCAAATCCTCCCTGGCCTTGTCCACGATTCCGGCCCCAGCGCCCTGCCGAGATTCCATCCCGGGTCCGGAGCCCTGGCCGGATTGCGGGGTCGGAATATCCCTGGCCGGATTGCCGGCGTCCGCATACGGAGATTCGGGTTGAGGACCTTTTGTGAGATTAAGGTCACGTTCTGTCATTGGTCTCTCCCAGTGTTCTAAGACAGGATCGGCGGATTACCGTCTGTGCGATGTCTACCCAACCACCCTGTTAGGAAGTTGTTCCCACCAGGCCTGACAAGCCGCTGCAGCCGTTGGTGTTTCCCCAAGCGGGAATAAGAGAGAATTCAAGGGCCGGTAATTAAGATTGCATTCAGTGTTTTCCGGTAATTTTCCATTAGGTATTCCGTCGGCAGACGGGATGAGACTCCGGTTTATGTTGCGTACGGGTTGTCATGCGTCTAACGGTCTTGCCACTTTTCATCGCTGGCTTCGCACTTGCTGGCTGCACGTCCAGCTCAGGCTCGGAAAGCGCCGCTTCGGGCGTCGCCGCCAAGGAAACAACCGGCTCGGTCGTCCAACCGGCAGCGCCAGTGCCATCGGTCGGCGTCGGCAAGACCTCTCGAGTCGGCTCTCAGGCGCCACAAGCGGAGACGCTTGCGTGGTCTACCCCGGCACCAGGACCGCAGGCCTTCGTCCGCGAAACAACGGTCGGGATGCCGCTTCCCACGGAACGACCCGTTGCCACGCTGATGCCTGAAAGCCCCGCGATCGAACCGGCGCCGGGGCGCGGACGCATGCAGATCTACAGCCGCCGCTTTCGCGATGCCAAACCGATCAACTTCGGACGCGTCTCGCCGAAGGATTACGCCGTTCACGGCGTCGACGTATCGCGCTGGCAGGGCGATATCGACTGGACGAAACTCCGCATGCAAGGGGCGAATTTCGCCTATATCAAAGCGACCGATGGCGGCGACCATCTTGATCCGATGTTCAGGACGAATTGGCGCCGTGCCAAGGAAGCCGGCCTGAAACGCGGCGCCTACCACTTCTTCTACTGGTGCCGCACGGCGGGCGAGCAGGCGGAGTGGTTCATCCGCAACGTGCCGAGGGATCCGGACGCGCTGCCGCCGGTCATCGACGTGGAGTGGAACGGCGAATCCCGCTGCAAGCAACGCCTTGCGCGAAAGCGCGTGCTGGAGAAGATGCAGGTCTTCATGGATATGCTCGAACGTCACTACGGCCGGCGCCCGATCATCTATACGGCACCCGATTTCTACGAGGACAACCTCTCGGGCGAATTCCTGAACTACCCCTTCTGGCTGCGCGCCGTTGCCCAGCATCCCTCCAAGGTCTATCCGGGCCGCAAATGGGTCTTCTGGCAGTATTCCGGTTCGGGCCTGTCACACGGCGTCGACGGCAAGATCGACCTCAATGTGTTCCATGGCAGCGTAGAGCAGTGGCACAACTGGATCTCGCCGAGAACCGCGATGGCACAAAACTAAAGCAACGGTGTTAGGTGTCAATCGCGTTAGCGTGGTGTTCCCGCATTCTTGCGTTGAGGATGATGATCATCTTTCGCATGACGGCGACGAGCG
>NZ_SMCL01000034.1:0-39658 GCF_004343065.1 Neorhizobium sp. S3-V5DH | reverse complement strand
GACGACCTCAACTGCTCCAACCGCCCGGTGCGGACCCGCATGCCGGGTGGTGTGGGAGGGGCGGAGCCAATAGGCTCCCCCCTATCCCGATTGGGGTAGATTTCCAGAACTTCGAGCGGCGTCTGCGAAATTCTGATTTACGTACCTCAAAAATTGAGCTAGGACCTCTTTGCGGAGGAGTTCATGAAGCCCACAGTGCATGACATCGCCAAAAGTGCGGGCGTCAGCCTTGCGACCGTCGACCGGGTTCTCAACGGCCGGCCGGGTGTTCGCGGCGTGACGCGTGCCAGGGTGGAGGAGGCAATCGCCTCGCTCGGCTACGTGCGCGATCTGGCGGCGGCAAACCTTGCCAAGGGACGAACCTATTCCTTCGTCTTCATCCTTCCGGAAAACGACAATTCCTTCATGATCGGCCTGCATGAGGAAGTGCGCGGCGCGGTTGCCCGGTCAAGCGCGGAGCGGACCAGGATCCGGATCGTCGACGTTCCGCCCTTCGATGCCAAGGCTCTCGTTGCCGCGCTCGAGAACGTGCTGGCCGAAAAGCCGGCCGGCGTCGCCTTTGTCGCCATTGATGCGCCGGGCGTCCGGGAGGCGGCTATGCGCCTTCGTGAGGCGGGCATTCCGATGGTCACCCTGGTTTCGGACCTGCCCGACTCGTCGCGCGATCATTATGCGGGGATAGACAATATCGCTGCCGGGCGCACGGCGGGCAGCCTGATGGGCCGGTTTCTGAGCGGTCGCGAGGCGACTGTTGCGGTGCTGGCGGGTTCCATGCTGGTGCGCGACCATCGGGAGCGTCTGGAAGGTTTTTCGGCCGTCATCGGCGACCACTATTCTAACATCGTCGTCCTGCCGGTGCTGGAAGGGCGCGACGATCCGGTGCTTGCCGAGAGCATGGTCGCCGATACGCTCAGTCGGCACCCGGATATCGCGGGCATTTACAGCCTCGGCGCCGGCAATCGCGGCTTGATCCGCGCGATCCAGAAGGCGGACATCGTCAAGCGGCCGGTCGTGATTGCTCACGAGCTTACCAATTCCACACGTTCCGCCCTTGTCGGCGGGGTTATCGATGCCGTTCTGAATCAGGATGCGGGGCACGAAGTCCGCAGCGCCATCCGGGTGCTCACGGCCAAGGCGGACGGCTTGCCGGTGATCGCCGCGCAGGAGCGCATCCGCATCGACATTTTCTTGAAGGACAATCTGCCCTGAACGGTGCCGCACGCACAGCGTGAGGCGGCTGCGGGTGCGCCTAAAACAAACAAACCGCCGGAGAAAAGTCGGCGGAAAAAGGAGAAACACCATGTATCTGGGACTCGATCTCGGCACCTCCGGCGTCAAGGCGATGCTGATCGACGGCGATCAGAAGATCATCGGCTCGGCGACCGGTTCGCTCGACGTCTCGCGTCCGCATTCCGGCTGGTCGGAGCAGGAGCCGGCCCAGTGGATCCGCGCGACGGAGGAGGCGGTCGCGGGCCTCAAGGCGAAGTTCCCGAAGGAACTGGCCGCGGTGAAGGGCATCGGCCTGTCCGGTCAGATGCATGGCGCGACACTGCTCGATGCCGAGGACAAGGTGCTGCGTCCCTGCATCCTCTGGAACGACACGCGCTCCTATGAAGAAGCCGCAGCGCTCGACGCCAATCCGATTTTCCGCAAGCTGACCGGCAATATCGTTTTCCCCGGCTTCACCGCACCGAAACTCGTCTGGGTGAAGAACAACGAGCCGGAAATCTTCGCCAGAGTGGCCAAGGTGCTGCTGCCGAAGGATTATCTGCGTCTCTGGCTGACCGGCGAACATATTTCGGAAATGTCGGATTCGGCCGGAACCTCCTGGCTCGATACGGGCGCGCGCAGATGGTCGTCCGAATTGCTTGCGGCAACCGGCCTTTCCGAAAGCCAGATGCCATCGCTCGTCGAAGGCACGGACCAGGCCGGCAAGCTGCGCGGCGAACTGGCGGCTGCCTGGGGTATTTCCGGCGGTGTCGTGGTCGCCGGCGGGGCAGGGGACAACGCCGCCTCCGCCTGCGGAATGGGCACGGTTGCAGAGGGCAATGCCTTTGTTTCGCTCGGTACATCGGGCGTGCTCTTTGCTGCCAATGGCTCTTATCTGCCGAAGCCCGAAAGTGCCGTGCATGCCTTCTGCCATGCGCTGCCGAAGACCTGGCACCAGATGGGGGTCATCCTGTCGGCAACCGACGCGCTCAACTGGTATTCGCACATTGCCGGCCGGTCCGCCGCCGAATTGACCCAGGAACTTGGCGACAGGCTGAAGGCGCCGACCGGCGTCACCTTCCTGCCCTATCTCTCCGGGGAACGCACGCCGCACAATGACGCGGTGATCCGCGGCTCGTTCATCGGCCTCGGGCACGAAAGCGACCGTGCGGCGCTGACGCAGGCGGTGCTGGAGGGCGTGACCTTTGCTATCCGCGACAATCTCGAGGCGCTGAAATCTGCAGGCACCTCGATTTCCCGGGTGACTGCGATCGGCGGCGGTTCGCGCTCGCGCTACTGGCTCGCTTCGATCGCAACGTCGCTCGGCGTGCCGGTCGATATCCCTGCGGACGGTGATTTCGGCGCAGCTTTCGGTGCCGCTCGCCTTGGCCTGATCGCGGCGACGGGTGCTGATCCGCTTACCGTCTGCTCGGCGCCGAAGACCGACGAGACGATCGAGCCGGTCGCTTCGCTGAGCGGGGCCTACGAAACCGCCTACGCCCGCTACCGAGCTGCCTACCCGGCGGTGCGGGTCTTGGCGCATTAAACCGAGGCGCCCCCTCATCCGCCTGCCGGCACGTTCTCCCCAAGGGGAGAAGGATCGCGGCGGTGCTTCAGTCCCCCTCTACCCTTGGGGAGAAGGTGGCCCGAAGGGTCGGATGAGGGGGCGCTTCATGAACCAACCGGACAATTTGAATACCCAAGGAGAAACAACCATGAGCACAGGCTTTTTCGGAGACATCCAGAAGATCAAATACGAGGGGCCGGAGAGCACCAATCCGCTCGCCTTCCGTCACTACAATCCTGATGAGATCGTCGGCGGCAAGCGCATGGAAGACCATCTGCGCTTTGCGGTCGCCTACTGGCATACCTTCACCTGGCCGGGCGGCGACCCCTTTGGAGGCCAGACCTTCCTGCGCCCCTGGTTCGAGGACACCATGCAGGCGGCGAAGCTGAAAGCCGACGTCGCATTCGAGTTCTTCCAACTGCTCGGCGCGCCGTTCTACTGCTTCCACGACGCGGACGTGCGCCCGGAAGGCAACAACTTTGCCGAAAACACCCGGAACCTCAACGAGATCGTCGACTATTTCGAGAAGAAACAGGCCGAGACCGGCGTGAAGCTTCTCTGGGGCACGGCGAACCTCTTCTCCAACCGCCGCTATATGGCCGGTGCCGCGACCAACCCGGATCCGGATGTCTTCGCCTTTTCTGCCGCGACCGTGAAGACCTGCCTCGATGCCACCAAGCGCCTTGGCGGCGCCAATTACGTGCTTTGGGGTGGTCGCGAGGGTTACGAGACCATTCTCAATACGGATTTCACCCGCGAGCTCGACCAGATGGGCCGCTTTCTCAATCTCGTGGTCGAGTACAAGTACAAGATCGGCTTCGAAGGCACGATCCTGATCGAGCCGAAGCCGCAGGAACCGACCAAACATCAGTACGACTACGACGTTTCGACCGTTTATGCCTTCCTGCAGAAGAACGGGCTCGAGAAGGAAGTGAAGGTCAATATCGAGCAGGGCCATGCCATCCTTGCCGGACATTCCTTCGAACACGAGATCGCCATGGCGAATACGTTCGACATCTTCGGTTCGATCGATATGAACCGCAACGACTACCAATCCGGCTGGGATACCGACCAGTTCCCGAACAACGTGCCGGAAATGGCGCTCGCCTATTACCACATCCTCTCCGGCGGCGGCTTCCAGAACGGCGGCACCAATTTCGACTCCAAACTCCGCCGCCAGTCTCTTGACCCGCAGGACCTCCTGATCGGCCATATCGGCGGCATGGATTGCTGCGCCCGCGGCATCAAGGCGGCGGCAAAGATGCTGGACGACGGCGCGCTCAAGAAGCCGCTGGATGCCCGCTACGAGAAATGGGACAGCCCGGAATACCAGAAGATGCTGCGCGGCGAATACAAGCTGGACGATATCGCCGCGTGGGTCGAAAAGAACAACATCAACCCCGAGCCGAAGTCCGGCCGCCAGGAATATCTGGAAAACGTCGTCAACCGCTACGTTTGACGGTCCGCCTCTTTCTCGGAGAACGCCCAGGTTTTCAGGAGCCTGGGCTCCGACGGAGGGCTAGAACAGCCCTCCGTCGGTGTTTCAGACCGAAGCATGGCCGAATCTGACAGCGCGATAGGCTTCGACGATCGTTTCGGCCACATCCGCCGCCACATCGGTCGTCGTCTGGTAGTTGATGACCGAAAGGCGCATCACCTGCCTGCCCCGCCAGCTCGCGCCGCCGGCAAACATCGATCCTTCTTGCTGCAGCCTTAAAATCGTATTTTTCGTCAGTTGATCGCCCTGTTCCGGTGGCAGGTCGCTGCCGAAACGCAGGACGATCTGATTGAGGACCACTTCGTTCACGACGGCTATTCCAGGTTCAGCCGCGAGCCTTTCCGCCAGCAGGACCGCTGCATCGCAGGCGTTGTCGACAAGTCCAGTGATTCCGTCGCGACCGAGATGCTTCATCATCGCCCAGGTGGGAAACCCCCGGGCACGTCTCGAAAGCTCAGGCACATAATGGGAGGGATCGCGCTCGTCGTTGCTGGCGAGCGGCAGATAACTGGCGGCGATCGTCATGGCGCGGCGGTGGGCGGTTTCGTCCCTGACGATCGCATAGCCGCTGTCATAGGGGGTCTGCAGCCATTTATGCCCGTCGGTCGCCCAGCTGTCGGCTTGATCCAAGCCAACGGCGAGGTGACGGGTTTTGGGAGAGGCCTGCGCCCAAAGGCCGAAGGCTCCGTCTAGGTGGACCCAGGCGTTCTTGCTCTTTGCCAGCGGGATGAGCGAGGCGAAATCGTCAAAGGCGCCCGTATTGATCTGTCCGGCTTGCAGGATGACGATGGCCGGGCCGTTCACTTCGGCAATCGACCCGGCGAAGGCGACATTGTCGATCCTGCCCTGGTCGTCTGTCGCTATCCGGACCACGCGATCATGTCCGAGCCCCAGGAACTGCAGCGCCGAGAAGACGGTGGTATGAGCGTCATCCCCGATCAGGACAGTGATCGGAGGTGCGCCGAACAGGCCTCTGGCATCCGCGTCCCAGCCGGCGTTCCGCAGCACCTGGCTTCGCGCCGCTGCAAGGCAGGTGAAATTGGCAACCGTCGCACCGGTGACGAAACCGACCGAACATCCCGGCGGAAGCGACAGAACGTCGAGCAGCCAGCGGGCCGCAACGGTCTCGACGGCGGCTGCCGAGGGCGAGGCCGTGTGGTTTCCGGCGTTCTGTCCCCAGGCGCTGGTGAGAAAATCCGCGGCGACGCCCACCGGATGGGAGCCGCCGATGACCCAGCCGAAAAACCGCGGCCCAACCATCAGGTGGAGGCCCGGATCTGCCTTTTCGGCAAGCAAAGCCAAGACATCTTCCATATCGGTTCCCTGCTTCGGCAAATCTTCGGAAAAAGCCTCGACCGATGCTGCATAGTCCCGGCCAGGGCGATGAGGGCGGTTGAGGACCGATGCGCGAAAATCCGCTGCAAGGCGTGCCGCCATGGAAAACAGTGTCTCAGTCGTCATCGCGGTCGCTCCCAAAACCATTTTTCCGCAAGCATACACCGACCATTGATCCTCGTCGCGACCGAGAGGCACCGCAAACCCTCGTTCACCGGTTGAATTGCCGATGAACTCCCTAAGTAATTCGAGGTAGTTGCCGGAACGGCGGAAGTCGCGTCCGCATCCTTGGTTGTAAAGGCCATCCAGGCAAACCACTATTTTCGCACAATCCTGCTTTACGTACCTCAGAAACTCGGTTAGCGTCGTCGTCGGGAGGAAATTCAGGGTGCAGTTCGCTGTTTCGATACGCGCTGTCGGTTCCGCGGCGACCCCTTGCGGGATCGGCCGTTGCAGCCTGCGGGGTGTCCATCCATGACGGAACCGGAGACGAGTCCGTTAGCGCCGCTTCTGGAGGCTGTCGGCCTTTCCAAGACCTTCGGCATTGTCGAGGTCCTGAAGGACGTCAACCTCACTGTCCGTCCCGGCGAGGTGCATGCCATCATCGGCGAAAACGGCGCCGGCAAATCAACCTTGATGAAAATCCTTGCGGGCAACCAGCCGCCGACTCGCGGCGAAATGCGCATGGACGGCGAGGTGGTGAGTTTCTCGGGCCCGGTGGATGCGGAAAATCGCGGCATCGTTCTGGTGCATCAGGAAATCCTGCTCGCTCCGGATCTGACCGTCGCACAGAACATCTATCTCGGCCGTGAACTGCACAAGGGCATCTTCATCGACGACCGAGCCATGAACGAAGGCGCGGCAAGCGCCATCCGCGATCTCGGCGGCGATATCGATCCCAATGCGATCGTTTCGCGACTGTCGATCGCCCAGCGCCAGATCGTGCAGATCGCCCGGGTGTTGTTGGTGCCGCACCGGATCGTCATCTTCGACGAGCCGACCGCCTCATTGACGCCTCACGAGACCGAAGCGCTCCTGAAGGTCATCAAGGACATCCGTGCCAAGGGTGTTGGGGTGCTCTATATCTCGCACCGCCTGCCGGAGGTGAAGGAGATCGCCGACCGCGTAACCGTCTTGCGCGACGGTCGTCTGGTTGCATCGCATCCGGCAAGCGAGCTTGAGCCGGCCGACATGGCGCGCCTGATGGTCGGCCGCGACGTGGCGAAGCTCTATCCCGATCGTCAGGCAGCGGCGGCGCGAGAAGCGGTCTTGCAGGTCGCTCATCTCAATGTCCCCGGTTATGCGCAGGACGCTTCCTTCGAGCTTCGCAAGGGCGAAATCCTCGGCTTCGCCGGGCTGGTCGGCGCGGGCCGCACAGAGCTGATGGAAGGTCTGGTCGGCCTTCGTCCGAGCCGTGGCGCCGTACGTCTCAACGGCCGGCCCGTCGATTTCCGTGACGTCCATACGAGCCTGAAGGCCGGCATCGCCTACCTTTCCGAAGACCGGAAAGGCAAGGGCCTGCTGCTCAGCAAGGACCTGCGCGTCAACCTGACGCTCTCTTCGCTCGGCAAGTTCGTCGGCGCGCTGCAGATCGACCGGAAGCGGGAGAGCGAGGCGCTCGATCAGGCGATCCGCGATTTCGACATTCGCACCGGCCGGAAGGACATCCTGGCCGGTCAGCTTTCCGGCGGCAATCAGCAGAAGCTGTTGCTTGCCAAGATGATGATGCTCGACCCCTCGATCGTCATCATCGACGAGCCGACGCGTGGCATCGACATCGGCAACAAGGAACAGATCTACAAATTTATCGCCAGGCTGGCTGAGGAAGGGCGTTCGATCATCGTCGTGTCCTCCGAAATGCCGGAGCTGATCGGCATTTGCGACCGCATTCTGGTGATGCGGTCCGGCCGGATCGTCGGCGAGGTGACGGGAGAGCATATGAACGAGAATGAGATCGTCCAGCTTGCGACGGGCGTGAAAACGGGGGAGGCGGCCTGATGAGTTCCGTCGCAACCGAACCGGCGAAGGCGCCGAAGACATCCAAGGACTGGGACATGGCGGCGATCGCGCCGTTCATTGCGCTCGCACTTCTCCTGGTGCTCGGCTATTTCGCCAACCCGAATTTCGTTTCGGTCGCCAATATTCTCAACGTCATCACCCGCAGCGCCTTCATCGCGATCATCGCGCTCGGCGCCACCTATGTGATCTCGTCGGGCGGGCTCGATTTGTCCGTCGGCTCGATGGTCGCCTTTGTGGCGAGCCTGATGATCCTGTTTCTGAATTCAGGAACGATTGCCGATCCAACGCTGCTGCTGATTGCGGGCATGGGTCTGACGATCGCGATGGGCGCCGCGTGTGGGCTTGCGAACGGGCTGATCACCACGATCGGCCGCATCGAACCCTTTATCGCTACGCTCGGTACGATGGGCATCTATCGCGGGCTTACCACCTGGCTCTCCCAGGGGGGCGCCATCACGCTGCGCGACCGCGAGCTGCAGGCGCTCTACCGGCCGGTCTATTTCGGCTCGGTGGGCGGCATTCCGGTGCCGATCATCATCATTTTCGTGACCGCGGCCATCTGTGCCTTCGTTCTTTATCGCACCCGCTACGGCCGGCATGTGGTCGCCGTCGGGTCGAACGAGGACGTGGCGCGTTATTCCGGTATTTCCGTCAACAGGGTCCGCACGGTGGCTTACGTCATCCAGGGCCTCTGCGTCGCAGTCGCCGTGCTGCTCTACGTCCCGCGCCTGGGCTCCACCTCTGCCACAACCGGCATTCTGTGGGAGTTGCAGGCGATCACAGCGGTGGTCGTAGGCGGCACGGCGCTGCGCGGAGGGGTGGGGCGCATCTGGGGCACGGTCTGCGGCGCCTTCATTCTCGAAATCGTCGGCAATATCATGCTGCTTTCGAATTTCGTCAGCGAATACCTGATCGGCGCCATCCAGGGAGCGATCATCATCATCGCCATGCTGGTGCAGCGGTCGCTGATGCGAAAATGAAACGCAACACGTGAGGAGATTGGTCGGGCTCCGGGTCGCGTCCGATCACGAATGAAAAGACCTGATGCTAGGGAGAGAGAACATGCGTAGAAGAACTTTCGGGATGGCTGCCGCGGCGCTCGCTGCTTCGGTCGCCGTCGGTCCCAGCCTCGGCTGGGCGCAGGAGGAGAAGAAGGTGACCATCGGCGTCTCCATTCCGGCGGCCGACCACGGCTGGACGGCGGGCGTCGTGTTCCATGCCGAACGCGTCGCCAAGCTTCTGATGCAGGAGCACAAGGGTCTGAACGTCATCGTCAAGACCTCGCCCGATCCGGCAAGCCAGGCGAATGCAGTGCAGGATCTTGCCGTTCAGGGCATCGACGGCCTCGTCATCCTGCCGACCGATCCCGATCCGCTTGTCAACGCCATCCAGCAGGTCAAGGATTCGGGCAAGTTCGTCGCTCTGGTCGACCGTGCGCCGTCGAACAATGACAACTCGGTTCGTGACCTTTATGTCGCCGGCAACAACCCGGCGCTTGGCCAGGTTGCGGGCGAATACATCAAGAAGACCACGCCGAACGCCCAAGTCGTCGTCATCCGTGGCCTGCCCATCCCGATCGACCAGCAGCGCCAGGATGGTTTCGACAAGGGTATCGCAGGCTCCGGCGTCAAGATCCTGGAGCGGCAGTACGGTAACTGGAACCGCGACGACGCCTTCCGCGTCATGCAGGACTACCTCACCAAATATCCGAAGATCGACGTGGTCTGGTGTCAGGACGACGACATGGCGGTCGGCGTGCTCGAAGCCATCCAGCAAGCCAAGCGCACCGACATCCAGTATGTGGTTGCCGGCGCCGGCTCCAAGGACATGGTCAAGCGCGTCATGGACGGCGACAAGATGATCCCGGTCGACGTGCTCTATCCGCCGTCGATGGTGGCAACCGCCATGCAGCTCACCGCCGCCCATTTCTACGACCAGGTTCCGGTCAGCGGCGAATATATCCTCGATGCCACGCTGGTGACGAAGGAGAACGCCAAGGACTTCTATTTCCCGGATTCTCCGTTCTAATTTATTGCCAAGGCGCGCGCCGTCGACGGAGCGCGCCTTTTTTCATGTCTGTCATTTTCGCCGTCATTACCCAGGGAGTAAAACCATGAAGACGATCAAGGGACCCGCCCTCTTTCTCGGTCAGTTCGCGGGCGATGCCGCGCCGTTCAATTCGTGGGATGCGATCACCAAATGGGCGGCGGAGAAGGGTTATATCGGCGTGCAGGTGCCGACCTGGGCCGGACAGCTCATCGACCTGAAGAAGGCGGCGACCTCCAAGGATTATTGCGACGAATTCGCAGGGATCGCGCGCCAGAACGGCATCGAGGTGACGGAGCTTTCCACCCATCTCCAGGGCCAGCTGGTCGCCGTGCATCCGGCCTATGACGAGGCCTTCGACGGCTTTGCCGCACCGGAAGTGCGCGGCAATCCGAGGGCGCGGCAGGCCTGGGCGGTCGAGCAGGTGAAGATGGCCCTCTCGGCGTCAAAGAACCTCGGCATCAAGGCTCACGCGACCTTCTCCGGCGCTCTCGCCTGGCCGTTCATCTATCCGTGGCCGCAGCGCCCGGCGGGGCTCGTCGAGACAGCTTTCGACGAACTCGCAAAACGCTGGACGCCGATCCTCGATCATGCGGAGGATTGCGGCGTCGATGTCTGCTACGAAATCCATCCGGGCGAGGACCTGCATGACGGCGTCACCTTCGAGATGTTCCTGGCGCAGGTGAAGAACCACAAACGCGCCAACATGCTCTACGACCCGTCGCACTACGTGCTGCAGTGCCTCGACTATCTCGATCACATCGACATCTACAAGGATCGGATCAAGATGTTCCACGTCAAGGACGCGGAGTTCAATCCGACCGGCCGCCAGGGTGTTTATGGCGGTTATCAGGGCTGGGTCGGCCGGGCCGGTCGGTTCCGTTCCCCGGGCGACGGGCAGGTGGATTTCGGTGCGATCTTCTCCAAGATGGCCGCCAACGATTTCGACGGCTGGGCGGTGGTCGAATGGGAATGCGCGCTGAAGCACCCGGAAGATGGCGCTCGCGAAGGGGCTGAATTCGTCAAGGCTCACATCATCCGCGTCACCGAAAGAGCATTTGACGATTTCGCCAGCGGCGGCACCGACGACGCCGCCAACCGGCGGATGCTGGGGCTTTAGGACCTATTGCCCTCACCCTAACCCTCTCCCCGTTTTGACGGTGAGAGGGTATGTGCCCTGCCTTGGTGGCGGAGGGAGCGCAGAGGTTGCAGCATGTTTCCTTCTCCCCGCGGGCGGGGAGAAGGTGCCCGGCAGGGCGGATGAGGGGCGGTCGCTCTCTCATCAATTGTAGGTTTCAGGAGAGGATATTTCATGGCAATCGAAGGCAAGGACGAACAGGCGCGGGAGCCGCGGATCCGGCTCGGCATGGTGGGCGGCGGCGCGGGCGCCTTTATCGGGGCGGTGCACCGCATGGCGGCGAGGCTGGACGACCAGTTCGAGCTCGTCGCGGGTGCGCTGTCGTCGACGCCGGAAAAGGCCGCTGCGTCCGGCCGCGACCTCGGACTCGATCCGTCGCGCACTTATGGCAGCTATAAAGACATGGCGATCCGTGAGGCCAAGCTGAAGACGGGCATCGAAGCCGTCTCCATCGTCACGCCGAACCACGTTCACTACGACGCGGCGAAGGAATTCCTGCGCCGCGGTATCCACGTGATCTGCGACAAGCCGCTGACCTCGAACCTTGCCGATGCGAAGAAGCTCAAGAAAGTGGCGGACGAGAGCGACGCGCTCTTCATCCTCACCCACAACTACACCGGCTACCCGATGGTGCGGCAGGCCCGCGAAATGATTGCCAACGGCGATCTCGGACAGATCCGCATCGTTCAGGTGGAATATCCGCAGGACTGGCTGACCGAGGCGGTCGAGCAGACCGGCGCCAAACAGGCGGTCTGGCGCACCGACCCGGCCCAATCCGGTGCCGGTGGTTCGACCGGTGATATCGGCACGCATGCCTATAATCTCGCCTGCTTCATCACCGGGCTGACGCTCGAAAGCCTTGCCGCCGATCTCGATACCTTCGTCGAAGGCCGCCGGCTTGACGACAACGGCCATGTGCTGCTGCGCTTCGAAGGCGGCGCCAAGGGCATGCTCTGGTGCAGTCAGGTGGCGCCGGGAAATGAGAACGGCCTGAAGATCCGCGTTTACGGTACCAAAGGCGGCATCGAATGGGTTCAGGCGGACCCGAACTATCTGTGGTTCACGCCTTTCGGCGAACCGAAACGCCTGCTCACCCGTGCCGGAGCAGGGGCCGGCGCTGCGGCCGCTCGCGTCAGCCGCATCCCCTCGGGCCATCCGGAAGGGTATCTCGAAGCCTTCGCGACGATCTACACCGAGGCTGCGCGCGCCATCAATGCCAGAAAGAAAGGCGCCAAACTGGATAGCGGCGTCGTCTATCCGACCGTCGACGACGGCGTGAAGGGCGTTGCTTTCGTCGAAGCCTGCGTCGCCTCTTCGAAGAGGAATGGGGCCTGGGTGAAGCCTGGGGCCTGATCGGCCATCCATCAATCCTTTGATAAAGCCAGCCGGGTTCATGCCCGGTTGGTCAGGTCAAAAGAGGCTTTTGTCAGAAGTTGTCTCCTTCTTCCTGCAACGTTTCAGAATTATCACTTCGCACCCTGTACAACTGCGCCGGGCTTGGTTAAACCGCCGCCGAAGATGGTTCGATAGATCCGCAACAAGCTACGGCGGCCCCCATGACCAATCCCAAGACACCCAATCCCAAAAAATTCGCCTCCCGCTTCCCCGGCGATTTTCTGTGGGGCGTGGCAACCGCCTCATATCAGATCGAAGGATCGACCAAGGCGGACGGACGCAAGCCCTCCATCTGGGACGCGTTTTCCAACATGCCGGGCCGTGTCTATCAGGGCCACAACGGCGATATCGCCTGCGACCACTACAATCGCTGGGAACAGGATCTCGATCTCATCAAGGAGATGGGCGTCGAGGCTTATCGTTTCTCGATCGCCTGGCCGCGTATCATTCCGGAGGGGACCGGGCCGATCAACGAAAAGGGGCTGGATTTCTACGACCGCCTGATCGACGGCTGCAAGGCGCGCGGCATCAAGACCTATGCGACGCTCTACCACTGGGATCTGCCGCTCACGCTGATGGGCGAGGGCGGTTGGGCGGCGCGCTCGACGGCCTATGCCTTCCAGCGCTATGCCAAGGTGGTCATGGACCGGTTCGGAGACCGTCTGGATGCGGTCGCGACCTTCAACGAGCCCTGGTGCATCGTCTGGCTCAGTCACCTCTGGGGCATCCATGCGCCCGGCGAGAAGAATATGCAGGCGGCTCTTCACGCCATGCATCACGTCAACCTCGCTCACGGGCTCGGCGTCGAGGCGATCCGTCAGGTTTCGCCGAAGGTCCCGGTCGGCATCGTCATCAATGCCAATTCCGTCATCCCGGGCTCCGACAGCCCTGCCGATCGCGCGGCGGGCGAACGCGCCCACCAGTTCCACAACGGCGCTTTTTTTGATCCGATCTTCGAGGGCGCGTATCCGGAGGAGTTTCTGGAAGCGCTCGGCGACCGTATGCCGGTCGTGGAAGAAGGCGACCTCAAGACCATCAGCCAAAAGCTCGACTGGTGGGGACTGAACTACTACACGCCGCTGCGGGTCCATGATGATCCGGAGCGCAAGGGCGATTTTCCGTGGACGGTGGAGGCCAAGCGCGCCAGCGACGTCAAGACCGATATCGGCTGGGAAGTCTATGCGCCGGGCCTGAAACTGCTTGTCGAGGATCTCTACCGCCGCTACGACCTGCCGGATTGCTACATCACCGAAAACGGGGCCTGCTACAACATCGAGCCGGTGGCCGGCGAGGTGGATGACCAGCCGCGCCTCGACTATTATGTCGAGCACCTGTCGGTGGTGGCCGATCTCATCGCGGACGGTTATCCGATGAAGGGCTATTTTGCCTGGAGCCTGATGGATAATTTCGAATGGGCGGAAGGTTACCGGATGCGGTTCGGCCTTGTCCACGTCAACTACGAAACCCAGGAACGGACGATCAAGAAAAGCGGTAAATGGTATCGTGATCTGGCGGTTGAATTCCCGCATGGCAATTCCGGTGCAATCCGCGTGGCCAAGGCAGGCAAGCTCTAACTTTGAATGTCTGGGGTTGACCTGACGGCGCGTGCCTGACGGATTTCCGTCGGCATACATTTTTTCAATGCGGAGAGTTATCTGGAATTTCTTTCCTCGGCATTTGCAGCGGCGCAGTGTCATAAAGCGTCAAGCAGCCGCATGGCCGGCTTGCATATCAGTCGTTGAAAGAGGGCCCTGGAGAATGGTAGATCGGCGCTTCACACGTCGAATGTGTTGCTGAGCGGCAGCACATCCTTTTCCGTGACCTGAGCTGCGCCAGCTTGCGCGGCTGAAATGAGCTCTCAAATGAACCCGACAAATCAGACAGTGCAGCAAGCGCAGGCGGGCAGCCTTCCGGCGTCTGCCGAGGCGGTGCCGCACGCCGCCGTCCAGCCGATGGTTTCCTTCGAAGCGGTGACCAAGCGCTTCGGCAGCAGTGAACAGAACCAGTTCCTCGCTCTCGACGGCGTCGACCTCTCGGTTGCGCGCGGCGCGATCACCGGCATTATCGGCCGGTCCGGGGCCGGCAAATCGACCCTGATCCGCCTCGTCAATGGGCTGGAAAAGGCAACCTCCGGCCGCGTCGTCGTCGACGGCATCGAGGTCGGCGGCCTTTCGGAAACCGGCCTTCGCGACCTGCGCCGCCAGGTCGGCATGATCTTCCAGCATTTCAACCTTTTGTCTTCGCGCACGGCCTTCGAGAATGTGGCGCTGCCGCTGGAAATTGCCGGCCTCGACGGGAAGGCAATCCGAGACAAGGTGGCGCCGCTCCTCGATCTCGTCGGCCTCGGCGACAAATCCAACCGTTATCCGGCGGAACTATCGGGCGGCCAGAAGCAACGCGTCGGCATTGCCCGGGCGCTCGCCACGTCGCCGAAGCTGTTGCTCTCCGACGAGGCCACTTCGGCGCTCGATCCGGAAACGACGCAATCGATCCTCGACCTCCTGAAGCGCATCAATGCCGAGTTCGGGCTTACCGTTCTGCTGATCACCCACGAAATGGAGGTGGTGAAGACGATCGCCTCCGACGTTGCGGTGATCGATCGCGGCAGGATCGTTGAGGCGGGTCGCACCTTCGATATCTTCACCGGGGCAAAACACGAAACGACACGCTCGCTGCTTTCCGCCGCACTCGGAACCAAGCTGCCGGATTGGATCGGCTCAAAGCTGAAGCCGCAGCCCTCGATCGGCGACCGCATCCTGGTGCGGCTTGTCTTTTTCGGCTCGACGGCTTTCCAGCCCCTGACAGGGCGTCTGGTCTCCGAACTCGGCGCCGATGTCAACATTCTGGCCGGCTCCATCGAGGAGATCGCCGGCGAGCCCTATGGTTCGCTCGTCGTCGCCTATCCGGCGGATCCTGCCGTGTTGGGACGCGCCGATCGCTTCTATGCCGCAACCGGCCTCAAGACGGAGGTGCTCGGCTATGTCGCCTGATATGCTCTTCAGCCTGCTTTCGAAATCGCTGCTGCAGACGCTGCAGATGGTGGCGATCGCAGGGCTTCTCGGTTCGCTCGTCGGCCTGCCGATCGGCATTTTCCTGGCCACCAGCGGCAAGGGCGAGCTTTTTCCGGCACCGGTCAGCAACCGTGTGATCGGCGCGATCGTCAATGCGGCCCGCTCGACACCCTTCATCATCCTGGTCGTGGCGATCATTCCCTTCACGCGGCTTGTCACGGGCACCTCGATCGGCACCAATGCGGCAATCGTGCCTTTGACGATCGCAACCATCCCGTTTTTCGCGCGTCTTGTGGAGGCCGCGATCCGGGAAATCGACAAGGGACTGATCGAGGCTGCACGCGCCATGGGTGCCACGCCGCTGCAGATCGTCTTCAAGGTGCTGCTTGCCGAAGCAAAACCCGGGATCACGCTCGGCTTCACCATGACGATCGTCAGCCTGATCGGCTATTCGGCCATGGTCGGCGCCGTCGGCGGCGGGGGGCTCGGTGACCTCGGAATCCGCTACGGCTACCAGCGTTTCATGCCAGAGGTGATGCTCGCCGTCGTGATCGTCCTGATCGTGCTCGTGCAGCTCGTGCAAAGCGCGGGCGATGCGCTCGCCCGCCGCTTCGACAAGCGCAACCGCAAGGCCTGATTTTTTTTGAGATACCAGCCTCCCAGGACTGGAAAAGACTAAACCAAAGGAGACACTCATGAAGAAGCTGATTATCGCCGCGGCACTTGCCGCCTTCGCCGCCGCTCCGGCGCTCGCCGAAGATATTAAGATCGGCGTTACGCCCGGCCCCCACGCCCAGATCATGGAAAAGGTGAAGGAAATCGCAGCTGGCAAGGGCCTCGATATCGAAATCCTCGAATTCTCCGATTATGTCGTGCCCAACCAGGCGCTGGCGGATGGTGAGCTCAACGCCAATTCCTTCCAGCACCAGCCTTATCTCGATAACCAGGTCAAGGACCGGAAGTTCGACCTCGTCAGCGTCGCCCAGACCGTCAACTTCCCGATGGGCGTCTATTCCAAGAAGGTCAAAAGCCTCGGGGAATTAAAGGAAGGCGCAACGATCGCCATTCCGAACGATCCGACCAATGGCGGCCGCGCATTGCTGATTCTCGCCGATCAGGGGCTCATCAAGGTCGATGCCGGCAAGGGCCTGAAGATCGGCCCGGCCGATGTGACGGAGAACCCGAAGAAGATCGAGTTTGCCGAGCTGGACGCTGCTCAGCTTCCGCGCTCGCTGGATGATGTCGACGCCTCCGTCATCAACACCAACTACGCGCTTGAAGCCGGTCTCAATCCGAAGACGGATCCGATCGCCCGCGAAGGCGAGAAAGCGCCTTATATCAACGTCATCGCCGTCAGGTCCAAGGACAAGGACGCCGCCTGGTTGAAGACGCTGATCGAGGCCTATCACAGCGCCGAAGTGAAGGACTTCGTCAACACGACCTTCAAAGGCGCCGTTATCGCGGCCTGGTAACGAGAATTTAAGGAAACTCTTATGGGCCGGACCTCCTGCGGGAGGTCCGGCCTTTCTTTTTAACGCTATCTGAAGGAATACCCGCGAAAGATGTAGGACTAACGAGGTCTTCCATGTCGTTTCTTCCGTCACGTTTTCGGCGCACCGTGTCAGTCGGCCGTCGTTCCGCCGTGACCTCGATGCTGTTCGCCTTTGCGATCGTCGTCGTGCTGGTGACGATTTTCATTTTGACCGCGCTCGGCCGTATCGCCGACTACACCAACCGGGCGGACGACGCGCGCTCGCGCGAGACGACCACCGGCGCCATCGAGACGTTTCGCAGCCAGCTTCATGCGACGCTAAATGACTATGCCGCCTGGGATGACGCGGCGCAGTTCGTCTACGCGGGTGACCAGGATTGGATTGTCAGCAACTACGGCGACATGACCTCCAACAGCGATCTCTTCGACGTCGCCATCGTGATGGACAAGGACCAGAACGTGGTGATGTCCTATCAGGACGGAGCGCCCGCATCCTGGAAACCGCGCGACTATTTCGATTCGTCGATCTGGACGCTATTCGACAAGGCAGGCTCCGCCGGTCCTGATGCTCTGCCTGAAGCTTCAGGCTTTGTGCAGACGACAACGGGCGTCGCAGCGGTCGGCGTGGCGTTGATCCGTCCCAAGGCGGGACCGCTGGAGCAACCGCGCGAGAAACGGCGATTCCTGATTTTCGCGCGCCACCTCGATGCTCTCAAAGTCGAGAAGCTCGCTGAGACCTATGTCATAGACGGCCTGCGTTTTGCCGATGCGGAAGGGCGGACGCCAAATGTTGTCGAGCTCCGCAACATGCATGGAAAGCTGCTGCAGCGGCTCGTCTGGCAGTCGCGTCTGCCTGGAAGCCTCGGCTATTCCGAGGTGCGGCCGTTGGTCTACGGCGCGCTTGTGATGGTCGGCCTGTTCTTCCTGCTGCTTTTTGTCAGCGGCAGCAAAACCTTGAACCGTCTGGCGGCCGACGAGGCGGCTGCGCGGCATCTCGCCATGACCGACCGGTTGAGCGGCCTCCTCAACCGTGCCGGTTTTTTTGCCGCACTCGGCGAACTGGTGACAGAAAGCCACCGCAAGCATACGCATGTGGTGCTGCTCTATCTCGATCTCGACGGTTTCAAGGAGGTCAATGATGCCTATGGCCACACTACCGGCGACAAGCTGATCCGCGGCGTGGCTGCCGGTCTCAAGACACTGGTGGGGGACGAGACGGTTCTCGCCCGCGTCGGCGGCGACGAGTTTGCGATCGCGCTCTCCACCGGGGAAGTCGCAAAGGTCGTGGAGATGATCAGCGACCGAATCCTCGGTTTTTTCGACGAGCCTTTCCTGATCGGCGACCGCGTCGCGACGATCGGCACGAGCATCGGCGTTGCGATATCGCCCAGCGGCAGGATTTCGGGTGAGGAACTGGTGCGCCATGCCGACATGGCCATGTACCGCGCCAAGGACAGCGGCGGCGGCCGCACGGAATATTTCCATCCCGAAATGGATGCCGAGCGGGAGGAGCGCAATCAGCTCGAGGTCGATCTCAGGATTGCCATCGAACGGCGCGAACTTCACGTCGTCTACCAGCCGGTGGTCGATGCGGGCAGCTGGACGTTGATCGGGGTTGAGGCGCTGGCGCGATGGAACCGAAGAGGACACGGGCCGGTCCCGCCCGATGTCTTCATTCCGATCGCCGAGTCCACCGGGCTGATCGACCAGCTCGGCCTCTTCGTACTGCATCGCGCCTGCGAGACCGTGGCACAGTGGCCGGAACTGAAGCTCTCCGTGAATATTTCGCCGGGCCAGTTCCGCGATCCCGCCTTTGCGCTGCATGTCGCCTCCGTCTTCCACAAGACAGATACCGACCCCTCGCGCCTGACCTTGGAGATGACGGAGGGGTACTTCATCCAGAATCCGGCGCGCGCCCGTGCCGCGCTCGCAAAGCTGAAACACCTCGGGGTAAAGATCGCTTTGGATGATTTCGGCGCGGGTTTTTCGAGTGTCGGATATCTGCGGCAGTTCGGCTTCAACCGGATGAAGATCGACAAGTCGATGGTGCATGCCCTGGACGAGGGCGGTGCCGCGATGGACACGCTGCAGGCGACCGTCGCGCTTGCCCGCTCGCTGAACATCCCCGTCACGGCCGAAGGCGTCGAGACAAAGAACCAGGCGCTGGCGTTGCGGCTCAGCGGTTGCGACCAATTGCAGGGCTATCTGTTCGGCAAACCGATGTCGGCGGAAGAGATCGATGCCATCTATCGCGGCGGCCGGATGCCGGACGGAGTGAGCGCGGCCTGAAGGCGCGCATTGTTCTCCTGTCGTGAGAGTTGCTTGTGTGGCGATATCCAGCCGGACACGGAGATTGCGTTACCAGCGGGAGCGAATATTGTGGCCGCCGCTGCTGGAATAGGAGCCGGGCGATATCGGCAGCGCTATTCTTGTAGACAATTCGCTCCCTTGACTTTGGAGGAGATTCACCATGGACCGGTTTACGGGTGGTTGTCTTTGCGGCAGCGTTCGGATCGTGGCGTCGGGCGCCCCATACCGTGTCGGCCTTTGTCACTGCCTCGACTGCCGCAAGCATCATGGCGCCCTTTTTCACGCGTCGGCAATCTTTCCCCAGGATGCAGTGACGATCGAAGGCGAAACGCGCGACTATGCCGGACGCTTTTTCTGTCCGCGCTGCGGTTCGTCCGTTTTCGGGTGCAGCGCGGACGAAGTCGAAGTCAACCTCGGATCCCTGGATGCTCCCGACCAGCTGATGCCAACCTACGAGCTCTGGACCGTCCGCCGGGAGTCCTGGTTGCCGCCGTTTCCGCTCAAACGGCGATACGACCGTGATCGCGACTCCACGAGCCGCTTTGAAGAGTAAGGTTTCGGAGCAGCGCCCCGCAAAGATCCTGTCGCAAGCACCTGCTAAACCACCTGGCATCGGTTCGAAAAGATTAGGAGGCGGCAGGGAATGAGTGCGACATTCGGGGAATTAAGCGATCGTATCGGTCGGGTCGGAGAGCTTTACGCAAGGGTGCACAATATTACGCGGACCCAGGATTGGTATCTGCTCAAACTGACGGAGGAGCTCGGGGAACTCACAGCCGAACATCTGCTCATCAACGGTCAGGCCCGACCGAACCCCGATGGATTGGGCGGCACCCGCGAAGCTTTGGAAAACGAAGCGGCGGATTTGTTCGGGCAATTCGTACTCTATCTGCGCGCAAACGACATTGATATTGAAGCGGCCATCGAGCGGAAGTGGCTACGGCACCTGGATCGATACGTCGAGCTGGACGGCACGACTCATGTTTCATCTGCTGAACCGGCCTGACCGCCGCTTCCGGCCGATCGCTGAAGACATTACGTTAACCGCGGAGCGCATATTGTGGCCGCCGCTGCAGCGCGGGCGAAGTCGAAGTCAACCTCGGATCCCTGGATGCTCCCGACCAGCTGATGCCAACCTACGAGCTCTGGACCGTCCGCCGGGAGTCCTGGTTGCCGCCGTTTCCGCTCAAACGGCGATACGACCGATCGCGACTCCACGAGCCGCTTTGAAGAGTAGGGCCGCTCAGGCCTTCAGGATGATTTTCCCGATGGTGTGGACTTGGCTCCCGGCCAGCAGGACAGCGCCTGCTCGGCGACAGCCTCGAGCGTTTCGCGACTGAAACCGGCTTTTGCCTGCACCGCCATGCCGTGAAGCACGGCCATGAGGAATGCTGCAAGGGTACCGGGCTTGGCCGTTTCGGGAAGGTCGCCTTCCGCCTTTGCCTGTTCGAATCGTCCACGAAGCTGCGCCTCGGCAACGGCGCGAGCTTCTATCAGGATTTGCCGCACGGGTTCGGCGTCATCCGACCCAGCCAGAACACCGTTGATGACCAGGCATCCCGTATGATTGGAAAAACGGGTATTAAGGTCGATTGCGTTGTGAAGAATGTGCGCTGCGACTTCCCGTGATGTCGGGAGCTTCAGCGCCGCCGGGATATAGTCCAGGTATCGCTCGTAATAACGCGCAAGGGCTTTGCGGAAGAGTGCTTCCTTGTTGCCGAACGCGGAATAGAGGGCAGGTCTCTCGACGCCGGCCGCCGCGGTCAGGTCAGCGTAGGACGCACCCTCGTAACCCTTTCGCCAGAAGACGCACAACACGCCGTCGAGCGCTTTCTCCACATCAAATTCGCGATGGCGACCCATCAGATTAGCTCAGCTAATTTCATAATGATCGTTATTAAAACCCTTGACCGCAAATGTCAAATTTCATAACGACTGTTATCGTAACGTCCGTTATGTTAATGGTGGATACCAGACATCAGGTACCCGCGACATATTCAAAGGAAGGAATCTCATGTCGAATACATTGAAAGGAAAGGTCGCCCTGGTGACCGGCGGTTCCCGGGGCCTTGGCGCTGCGACCGCGGAAGCGCTTGCCGCCCACGGAGCAGACGTTGCCATCAGCTACGCCGCTTCGGCGGATAAGGCAGAAGCTGTGGTGGAGAAGCTGAGGGGGAAGGGCGTACGCGCGATTTCGGTAAAGAGCGACCAAGCTGACCTTGCTTCCGCGAAGCCGCTGATCGACAGGGTGCTCGCCGAGTTTGGCAGACTCGATATCCTCGTAAACAATGCCGGCATTGCGATCCAGGGACAGACGGTGGACGATCCGGAGCTTGACGGAGAGAAATACAACCGTCAGTGGCAGGTCAATGTTCTGGGGACGATTGCCAACACGCGTGCCGCAGCGCCCAAACTGGCCGACGGTGGCCGGATCATCTTCATCGGCTCTCTGCTCGGCTCTTATGTACTCTTCCCGGGGGTCGCCGATTATGCCGGAACGAAGTGGGCGCTGGCCGGATACGCCAAGGGCATCGCGCGCGACCTCGGGCCTCGCAATATCACGGTAAACGTGGTCCAGCCGGGGATCATGCCGACGGACATGGCTGCCGACGTCGCCGGCGAGCTTCCGAACCGTGACGCTATCCTTGATATGCATCCGATCCGTCGCATTGCAACCCTCGAAGAGGTGGCGGAAACCGTCTGCTTCCTCGCCGGTCCCCATGCGGGCTACATCAACGGCGAGGCGATCAATATCGCCGGCGGACTTGGAATCTAACATCGAAAACCAATGCTCCGGCGCATGAGCCCCGGAGCAGATGCATATGGTCCCGAGCTTGCAAATCAGCTCGGGACTACCCTTCCGGCAGGCATGCTCCATCTCCAGTCGGAAGGTACGGTCCCTTGCCATTCCTCAGATGACGGAAGGCAATAATGCCTGCTTCATCCGCCGATATGTTTCTGGCCGCGCTTCTTGGCGAGCGCGATCTGGTGCTGCCGTTGCCGGTAGCGATCACGGTCTTCGTCCGTACGGCTGTCGTAGCAATGCGAGCAGGAGACGCCCTCCTCGTAATGGGGCGAGGTGATCTCCTCGGCGGTGATCGGGTTGCGGCAGGCATGGCAGAGCTTGTGATTGCCTTCCTTCAGCCCATGCTCAACGGAGACGCGCTCGTCGAAGACGAAGCAGGCGCCTTCCCAGAGACTTTCCTCCGCGGGTACGTCCTCCAGATATTTCAGGATGCCGCCCTTCAGGTGATAGACCTCGTCGAAGCCCTGTTCCTTCATGAAGGCCGTCGCCTTTTCGCAGCGGATGCCGCCGGTGCAGTACATGGCGATCTTCGGCTTGTTGTGCAGGCCTGCGTTGTTCTTCACCCAGTCGGGAAATTCGCGGAACGTCTTCGTCTTCGGATCGATTGCGCCCTTGAAGATGCCGATCGCCGTCTCGTAGTCGTTGCGGGTGTCGATGACGATCGTATCCGGGTCGGAAATCAGCGCATTCCAGTCCTTCGGCTGCACATAGGTGCCGACGATCCGGTTGGGGTCGATATCCTCGACGCCCATCGTGACGATTTCCTTTTTCGGCCGCACCTTCATGCGCAGGAAGGGCATTTTCGAGGCGCGGCTTTCCTTGTGCTCCAGCTTTTCAAATTCCGGCTGCGCACGGAGAAAGGCGAGCAGGCGCCGAATGGCGTCGTCGGAGCCGGCAACGGTGCCGTTGATTCCTTCGCGGGCAAGAAGCAGCGTCCCCTTGATGCCGTTCTCGTCGCAGAAGGCCTGCAGCGGGTCGCGGAAACTCTCAAAGCGGTCGAAACGCGCGAAATGATAAAGCGCGGCTACGAGAAAGGCGCCGGATGTCTCCGGGCGCGATATAGCGAGATTGTCTGTCATGGCGCTGAAATACAGCTTTGCGCCTAGCCGCGCAACGCGGTTTCTTTCCCGGCCCTGCCATTGGCTTTCGCCCTGCGGCTTTTGGTCTTTCGCGGTGAGGTCGCCGCTTTTCCCCAGAGAAGGCGGATCAGGCCGCTTTCGGTCTCCGCACCATCGGCAAAGACCTCGTGTGCCTTTTCGATCGCTTCATGACGCAAGGCCTGCTGGCGGGCGATGATGGCGCCGAGAACGAGCGCCAGCGTCTCGCTGTCGCCGAAAAGCTCGGGACTTTCATTGACCAGCCCGGTCAGGACCGAAAGATCGTGCTCGTGGCCCAGCAGATCGACGAGTTCCTTTGCCTGCATCTGTTTGGCGAGCATTGCCGAAGGCCAGATCTCGCCGAGCAGCGACAGGTGCATCCAGTAGGTCTGCCCGCTTTTGCGCAGCTCATGATAGACTTCGGCGTCGGCATGTTCCTCGCAGGCGGCAAGTGCGGCAAGCGCCCTCAACCGCTGTCTCCTCCAGGCCGCCGCAAGGCGTTTTGCCGTCTTGCGGGGGTCGTCGTCGAGGTCGAGTTCTCCAAGTGCGGCAATGGCCTGCCTGCAGGTCGCGATCGCTGCTGCCATCTTGGCGGGGAGGTCGTGTTCTTCGGAAGCGATCCGATCACGCCGTTCCGTCAGCGCATTCGAGGCCACCGTCAGCGCGGCGAGTTCTTCCGCCGAGGTCGCATGTTCTGCGAGGTAATTGACCGTCTCCACCAGCGCGGTCGCGTCGCGGACTGCCGAGAGCGTGTGAGCCATGTCGCGGATCCGGGCGTTTTCCCGCCGGCGAAATTCAGGTTGGTCGCGCTGGATCAACCGGTAGAGGGCACGCACCCGCTTGAAACGTTTGCGAGCATCGTGCACCGCCTCGTGCGGGCCGTCCGGCTGTTCTTCCAGCAGTTGGATCGCGCGGGCAAGCTGGCTTTCTGCCACCGCGCAAAACTCGGCGGTGAAGCGTTTAGCGGGCTTCAGACGATAGGGCATCGGACAGCTCTGCGCTCAGATCTTCGGTCGCCATGACCAGGTTGGAATAGCGACGGTCACCCGTAACCTCTTTTCCGATCCAGTCCGGCAGTTCCGGCTGGGCGCTCTCGTCCTCCATCTCGACCTCGGCCACTACGAGCCCCTTATAGGCTCCGTCGTAGACATCCACTTCCCAGACGTAGCCTGCGTGTTTGACCTCGTGTCTGGTCTTCTCCAGGACCACGCCGATCGCGGTTTTCGCCATTTCCTCGGCATCGGTAAGCGGGATCTCGTATTCGAACTCGTCGCGGGCGATCAGGCTCGTGCCGATCTTGATGGTGAGCTTGGCGCGCTTGCCGTCCATTATGCGGATACGTACCGAGCGATCGTCGCCGGAGGCGATATAGGCCTGCAGGAAATCGGAAGACGACGAGACTTCGGAACGCCATCCGTCGCCTTTCACCAGAAACTTGCGTTCGATTTCCTTGGCCATAGGCGCCTGACTTGGTTTGGAACCTTCTGCAACCCTAGTGCAAAGTCGTGTTTTGGCAAACCCGCATGGGCACTATGCGGCATTTTTTCTCGACAATGACAGGCTTGGGCGTTATCTCCCACCACAAGATTTCAATCGTTTTAGCGGAGATGATCGCCATGGCCGGCCAGACCGAAAGCAAGACACAAAAGCTGCTTTCCATCCTGAAACTGCAGCCGGTGGTACCGGTGCTGATCGTCGACGATGCGAAGTCTGCGGTCGGGCTTGCCCGGGCGCTCGTCGCCGGCGGCCTCAGAGCGATCGAGATCACCCTGCGCACACCGGCCGCCCTCGATGCGGTCAAGGCGGTCGCCGCCGAGGTGGAAGGCGCCAATGTCGGCGCCGGCACCATCCTTAATGCCCGCGACTGGGATGCCGCCGTGAAGGCGGGCTCTACCTTCATCGTCTCGCCCGGTGTCACGCCCGGCGTGCTTTCCGCTGCCCAGGATTCTCCAGTTCCGCTCTTGCCGGGTGCAGCGACCGCCAGCGAAGTGATGACGTTGCGCGAGAAGGGTTACGACGTCCTGAAATTTTTCCCCGCGGAACAGGCCGGCGGCGCCGCTTACCTGAAGGCGTTGTCTTCGCCGCTCGCCGGCACCCTCTTCTGCCCGACCGGCGGCATTTCGCTGAAAAATGCCAATGACTACCTCTCGCTGCCGAATGTCGTCTGCGTCGGCGGCTCGTGGGTCGCGCCGAAGGAGCTCGTCGCGGCCGCCGATTGGGCCGGCATCACCAAGCTCGCTGCCGAAGCGGCGGCGCTGAAGGCTTAAGGCTTGCCGCTGAAGGTGAAATTTCCGTCATCTTCTTTGTATCCGGCACGATGCTTCCTATCTCCTGACCATATTCCATCAACGGGAGATGACGATGTTCGACGCAAAAAAGCTTCTCGATCAATTTCTGGGGTCGCAGATACCCGGCATGTCGGGAAGCGTGAGAGACAGGGCAGGGCAGGCGACCCAGCTTGCGAAGAACAATCCGATGGCCACCGGCGCGATCGTTGCCGCACTCCTCGGCACGAAGACCGGCCGCAACCTCGCCGGCAATGTCGCGACCGTCGGCGGCATCGCGGCGATCGCCGGTCTCGGTTATCTCGCCTATAAGAACTACAAGTCCGGCCAGTCGCCGCAGACTGCTCCGCAGCCCGCGCCACAGACGGAAACCCCGCTTTTGCCGCCGCCGGCCGATTCTCCGTTCAGCCCGCAGTCGCCGCAGCTCAGCAATGATTTCGCGCTGACCCTGGTGCGCGCCATGATCGCCGCTGCCAAGGCGGACGGGCATATCGATGCGGCGGAGCGGGCCAATATCATGGACAAGGTGCATGCGGTGGATCTCGGTTCCGAGGCCGAAGCCTTCATCGCGCAGGAGCTCGCCAATCCGGTCGACATGGACGATCTGATCGCCGCCGCCCGCACCGAGGAGCAGAAGGTCGAACTCTATACCGCCACCCGGGTGACGATCGATCCCGATACCCGCGCCGAACGCGGCTATCTCGATCTGCTTGCCGGCCGCCTCGGCCTGCCGGATGCGCTGATCGATCATATCGACGCGACCGTCTCGGCGGCCAAGGTCAAGGTCTGAGCGAGCCTCCCTCACGCCTCACGCGGCTCCCGCATCCATGCCGGCCTGCCGTCGAAAGTGTTCGACGGCGAAGTCGACGAAGGCCCGCACGCGGGCGGAGACCATTCGTCCCTCCGCATGGACGATATGGATCGGCACCGGTTCGCGCTCGTATTGCGCAAGCACGATCCTGAGGCGCCCTGCTTCGATTTCAGGTGCGACCTGGTAGGACTGGAACCGGGACAAGCCGAAGCCCGCCACGGCAGCGGCGATCGCCGCGTCGTTGGTGTTGCAGATGAGCCTGGAGCTTACCGGCACGCGCATGCCGCTGTCCTTGCCGAAGAGCCATTCCGAGTGCCCGAACAGCCCGTCGCGCCCGATGATCGCGTGGCTCGCCAGATCTTCCGGCTTCTCCGGCTCGCCATGCCGGCTGAAATAGTCCGGCGAGCCGCAGAGCACTTGCCTGATCGAGCCGATGCGGCGGGCGATCAGCCCGGAGGCTGGCAGGGTGGCTATGCGGATGGCCACGTCCAGGCCCTCTTCCACGAGATTGGTGACCCGGTCCACGAAAACGGTCTTCACCTGCATGGCGGGATAACGGTCCAGGAAATCCAGGATCACCGGCAGCACATGGATGCGGCCGAAAAGTGCAGGCGCGGTGACGGTGAGCAAGCCGGCCGGCTGCGTAAAACTGCCCGCGGCATTGGCTTCCGCTTCCGCGACCTCCGACAGGATACGGCGGCAATCTGCGACATAACCTTCGCCCGCCGCCGTCAGCTTCAACGAACGGGTCGTGCGGACGAGAAGACGCGTGCCGATCAAATCTTCAAGCCCGGCGACAGCCCGCGTCACCGAAGGAGGGCTCATATGCAGGAGCTTGGCAGCCGGGGCAAAACCGCCGCTATCCACAACCTGCACGAACACCCGCATCGCCTGCCACCGGTCCATGCTGCCTCCGCCGTAATTATTTCAGTTTTCGGAATGGTTCAGTTTGCGATTTCTATCTTACTATCATCAGGATTAACAATCATCATGACGGCGTCATTGCAATCAGGAGGCTGACATGAAGCTCTATCACCATCCGCTATCGGGCCACGCGCATCGCGCCCGGCTCTTTCTGTCGCTGCTCGGCATCGATCACGAACTGGTCTTCGTGGATCTTTCGAAAGGGGAGCACAAGCAGGCCGACTTCCTCAAGCTGAACCCATTCGGCCAGGTTCCGGTGCTCGACGACGACGGCACGATCGTCTGCGATTCCAATGCGATCCTCATCTATCTCGCAAAGAAGGCCGGACGGAGCGACTGGCTTCCCGAGGACGCCAAGGGTGCCGCCGAGGTTCAACGGTGGCTGTCGGTCGCTGCTGGCCAGATCGCCCATGGACCGGCTCAGGCGCGGCTCATCAACGTTTTCAAGGCGCCTTACCGCGCCGAAGAGGTCATTCCCCGCTCGCATGCCATCCTGGCGCTCATCGATGCCGCTCTCGACGGCCGACGCTGGATCGCCTCCGAAGCTCCGACGATCGCCGACGTCGCTCTCTACAGCTACGTGGCGCGGGCGCCGGAAGGAGACGTGGATCTTGCCGACTATTCGAACATCCGCGCCTGGCTCAGCCGAGTCGAGGCTCTTCCGGGCTTTGTCGATTTCCAGAAGACGCCGGTCGGCCTTGCAGCCTGAGGAGTAAGTCATGGATAGCCCGATCCTGCCTCCATCGCCATGGCATCCCGGCGAAATTGCTCTCCAGGCGCGGTACGGCGTGGACGCGCGGATGGACGAGATCGGGCGCCGTGTGGTGCGCGACCACCTGATCGATCAGCATCGGGAGTTCTATCCACTGCTGCCGATGGTGGTCCTGGGAGCCGTGGATCCGGGCGGTGATGTCTGGGCGACCCTTCGGGCCGGCCTGCCAGGGTTTCTCCAGGCGCCGGATTCCGAGAGGCTTTCGGTTGAGCTGGAAAGGGAGTTTGCCGATCCAGCGGAGACCGGAATGGATGATGGCGCGTCTCTCGCGCTTCTTGGCATCGATCTCGGCACCCGGCGCCGCAACCGGCTGAACGGCACATTGCACCGACATACTGGCGGCTTCGATCTTTCTGTACAGCAGAGTTTCGGCAATTGCCCGAAATACATCCAGCTTCGGCAGGTCAGGTTCGTGCGAGAACCGGAAAAGCCTTCCGCTGTGCCCCCGCGAGAAAGCTCCACGTTCGAAGGAGCCGCACTGGCCCTGGTGCGGCAGGCCGACACATTTTTCGTCGCGACCTATGCCGACCTTCCGGGCGGGCGTCAGGTCGACGTCTCCCATCGCGGCGGCCGGTCGGGCTTCGTGCATGTGGGCGACGACGGCTGGCTGACGATACCCGATTTCGTCGGCAATCGCTTCTTCAACACGCTCGGCAATATCGCGATCAATCCGCGTGCAGGGCTTGTCTTTGTGGACTTTTCCACGGGCAATCTGCTGCAGATGACCGGCGATGCGGAGCTGCTTTTCGATCATCCGGAAGGCCGTCCGCTTGAAGGTGCCGAACGCTATTGGCGGTTCCGCCCGCGCAGGGTCGTCTGGCGGGCCGACGCCCTGCCCATCCGCTACGAGCTGGAGGAATGGTCGCCCTTTGCATTGGCGACCGGCAGCTGGCAGGGTGAGGACACGGCGGTCCAGTCAGAGGCGTAAAGTCCGTGCCGGTCTCCGATCGGGGTGTGGCGGTGGTTCACGCCTTCAGGAATGCCAGACGGTCGTCCGTGCGTCCTGGAGCGATTTCCAGGATATCGGCAGTCACGACGCCCTCTTTGACGAACGGGTCTGCCTTAACGCGCGCCTCCAGTTCGGCGCGCGAGAGGTTGTGGGCCAGGACCACGCCGCCGATTCCCGGCAGAACGCTGCCCGTCAGCAAAAAGATGCCGTCTTCGAATCCCTGTTTGATCCAGGCATTGTGGGCCTCCATGAATTGCGGGGCCTGGGACTTGTTGGTGGAAAATCGGAGCGTGACGACGAACATGGGACAGGCCCTCCTTCAGGCCGGATGTCAGGAAGCGGTTGGAAACGGGTTGATCAGCAAGGCTGCTGGCTCTGCAGCCACTGGCACATGTCATCCACCTCCCGGCGGATGAAGGCTTCGTCTCGAAATGCGGTGGCGAGCGCCGCAACGCCTTGGCTGCGCATCAGGAGATGCATGGCGAGCGCATCGGCATAGGCACCCCGACCCATGGCTTCGAACTGACGCGCCAACCAGTCGCGGAACAGCGTGAAGAGCTTGCTTGCATCGGTTTGCGCAACGTGATCGAGCTTGGCGAGTTCATTGCAGAGAGTGCCGACTGGGCAGCCATAGGCCATGATCTTCGTCTGGTTCGTGATGAGGATATGGATGAAGCTCCGGATGCGCTCGGCAGGGGTGGGGCTCTCGGCTTCCCAGGCGTCGAGCATCGCTGCAGTATTTGAAAGCCGCCTGGCAATCACTGCATCCAGAATCTCGTCCTTGCTCTTGAAGTGATAATAGAAGTTTCCGCGCGAAAGCTGCACCGCCTCCGCTATGTGGGCAAAGGACGTGGCCTCGAAACCATGCTCGTAGAAGAGCTGGTCTGCGGCCTCCACGATATGCTGCCGGGTGTTTGCAGCGTTCATCCTCGTCTTCTTCCTCTGCCGGTTCCAATTCTAGGTCAATTGTCCTACAAACTGATTAGGACGATTGACCTAGGTCAGTCAAGAGACGTTGAACGATCCAAAGGGAAATTTATCCGGCTGCTCTGTGGCGGCCTATCGGAGGCGCCCGTTGCCTTTCCCGATGCGCTGGCCTAAGCCTCTGTTCGTCAAGACAGAGGCCTTCCATGCGCGATCTCAAGAATTACAAAGTGGGTGCACCCGCGCCCGTTACCCTGAAGGGCCGGTTCGTCACCCTGGAGCCCTATGAAAGGGAAAAGCACCTGCAGGGGCTTTGGGGCGCACTCGGCGGCGCGGAGGGCATCAACAACCTCCTGAAGTATTTTCCCAATGAGGATTACGCCACAGCCGACGACCTTGATCGCTGGCTGCAGTCGGTCCGTCAGGCGGGCGGCTATGTCACGCTGATCGCCCGCGAGAACGCCACCGGCGAGATTGTTGGCATGGCGAGCTACATGCGCCCGGACCCGAAGAATGGCGTGGTGGAAGTCGGTTCCGTCGCCCACGGCCTCGCGATGAAGCGGTCGCCCATGTCGACCGAGCTGCATTACCTGATGGCGAAGCACGTCTTCGACGATCTCGGATACCGCCGCTACGAGTGGAAGTGCCACAATGAAAACGAGGCGAGCAAGGTGACGGCGCGCCGCTACGGCTTCACCTTCGAGGGCGTCTTCCGCCAGCACGTCATCTCTAGGGGCGCCAACCGCGATACCGCCTGGTTTTCGATGATCGACAGCGAATGGCCGGTCATCAAGGCCGCTTTCGAAGCCTGGCTTGCGCCGGAGAATTTCGATGCGGACGGCAAGCAGAAACGCAAGCTCGAAGATATCCGCACCGAGATTGCAGAGGGAACTGCCGCATGACTCCCGAGAGCCGTTCCCAGGCGATTGCCGCCGCTGTCATCCTGCTTTGCGTCGGACTGGTGATCTATTTCCTGCCGACACTGGTGCTCTGGATCGGCAATTATTCGCCCGTGCTCGGCTTCGTCGTCGGCGCGGCGCTGCTCCTCTGTTTCTTCCTGATCTTCTGGCTGAGGGCTCGTTTCCAGCGGCGGAAATAGTCAGGCGCCGGCTCTCATGAGCCGCGGCAGTGCGGACGCAAGGGCGTCGACGGCGAGCCGGACCTTCAACGGCAGATACGGCGTCTGCAGCCAAAGGGCGTGGCAATCGTAGAGAAACGGCGGCTGATCCGGAAGGAGCCTGATCAGCGCGCCGGTCTCGATCCGCCCGCGCACAAGCCAGTACGGCACCCACGCCAGGCCCATGCCCATCACGGCGGCATCGGCGATCGCATCGAGATCGTCCAGCCGGATGCGGTTGGGCGGAGTCACTTCCAGCGGCGGCAGCCCTTCTTTTGGAAACAGCCAGGGCGGAACCGGTCCAGACCGCCGGTAGACTACCGCGCGATGGCTCGCGAGTTCCTCAGCGGTATCCGGCCGGCCGTGGTTTTCAAGATAGGCCGGTGAGGCGCAGACGACCATGGGTTGGCGGGCAACACGGCGGGCGATGACGCCGGCGCGGCTTTCCAGTTCGCCGGTACGGATCGCCAGGTCATAGCCGTCATCGGCAAGATCGACGAAACGGTCTCCAAAGGAGAGATCCAGCTCCAGTGCCGGATATTGCCGTGCAAAGTCCATCAGCACGGGAAGGACGCAATGCCGCCCGAAATGGACGGGCACGGCCACCCTCAGCCGGCCGCGCGGCTCCGACTGGTGATCGACTGCCAATGCGTCGGCGGCCTCCGCTTCTGCGAGAATCATCCGGCAGCGGTCGTAATAGGCGCGGCCGAGATCGGTAAGGCTCTGGCGGCGCGTCGTCCGGTTGAGAAGGCGGGCGCCCAGCCGCTGCTCAAGAAACTGCACATGCTTGCCGACCATGGGAGCGGAAAGATCAAGCGCCCCTGCGGCCGCCGCGAAGGAGCCCAGATCGACGACCTTGACGAATACGGCCATGCTGCTCAATCGATCCATATTCGAAAGCTCTGGTTATTTCTGTCTCGCCAAAACTGGCATTTATCGCGGATTTGACGGATGTCATAGCTCATTCAACTCAATAATTTCGGAGTTGTATCAATGGCACGCGTCGTTCGCTTCCATGAGCATGGTGGTCCCGAGGTTCTGCGCATCGAGACTATCGATGCTCAGCCACCTGGAGAGGGTGAAGTACGCATTCGCGTCAAGGCGCTCGGCCTCAACCGTGCCGAGGCCCTGTTGCGGGCCGGAACCTATATCGAAACGCCCAGCCTGCCTTCGGGCCTCGGGCTTGAGGCGGCCGGCATTGTCGACATGGTCGGGGAGGGCGTCAAAGAATTTGCGCCGGGCGACGCCGTCAGCATCGTGCCACCCATCTCGATGATCCGCTGGCCGGCTTATGGCGACGAGGTCACCTTTCCAGCCCGTCTTCTGGTCAGGCATCCGCCCTCACTGAGCTTCGAGGCCGCAGCCGCCCTCTGGATGTCGTATCTCACCGCCTACGGCGCCCTGATCGAGATCGCAAAGGTTGCGAAAGGCGATTTCGTCGCCATTAGCGCGGCTTCGAGCAGTGTCGGGCTTGCCGCGATCCAGATCGCCAATCTTGTCGGCGCGACTCCCATCGCCATCACGAGAACGTCGGCCAAGAAGGAGGCACTGCTGCAGGCAGGCGCCACCCATGTTGTGGCTTCGGCGGAAGAGGATCTGGAGGCTCGTCTAAAGCAGATCAGTGGAGCGGAAGGCGTCAGGGTGGTGCTGGATGCGGTCGGCGGCCCGATCTTCGAGCCGCTGACGGCCGCCATGTCGCGCGGTGGGCTTCTTCTGGAATATGGAGGGCTGAGTGCGGAACCGACGCCCTTTCCGCTTTTCACAGTGCTTGTCAAGAGCCTGACGCTGCGCGGTTATCTCGTCCACGAGATCACCGGGAACCCTGTTCGGCTGGAAGCGGCCAAGGCGTTTATCCTTGCAGGACTGGAAAAAGGCTTGCTCAGACCGGTCATTGCCAGAACCTTTCCGTTCGAGGAGATCGTCGAGGCGCACCGCTTTCTTGAATCAAACCAGCAGTTCGGCAAGATCGTCGTAACGATCTGACTTAGGCCTGCAGCGACGCCCCGAGCAGGGAGAGGCCCACCAAAAGCACGAAAAGCGCGCCGCCGATTTCGATTGCATGGCCGATGCGCCGTCCTGTTCGTGAACCGGGGCCGGCGATCCGAAGCGCGAGGTCTTTGGCGCCCACCGCTATGCTTGCCAGGATCGTCACGGTGATTGCGGTGCCGATCGACATGGCCAGCACCGAAAGCACGCCGCCGAGATAAAGGCTGTTCAGAAGCGCAAAGCTCATCACCAGGATGGCACCGGAACAGGGGCGCAGGCCGACGGCAATGATCGCCGACCAGGCTTCCCGCAGGCTGAAGTCCCTTCCTTCCAGCGTTGCAGGGTCCGGCATATGGCTGACGCCGCAGGTCTCGCAATAGTCGCCCTGGCCCTGATATTCGTGATCCTGTACCTCGACCGCCCGGAAATTGAGACCTGTCGAACCGCGGCCACCGAGGGCGGCGGAGGCGGCCGGTGCGGCCATCGGAAGGCTCACCACGCGCATGCGGAGCGCGTGTATCTTCCTGAAAAGCAGCCAGGCGCCGAAAAGCGCCACCAGCGCGAAACTTGCGATCTCCATGGCCTGGGTCGCCTGCGTCATGGAGATGCCGCTGCCGCGCAGCAGCACGAAGGCTGTTCCGACCAGCAGGATCGCCACCGCGCCCTGGAGAAGGGAGGAAACGAAGGAGATGACGATGCCGCGTTTCAGCGCGATCTCGTTGGCGATCATGTAGGAGGAGATCACTGCCTTGCCGTGCCCGGGGCCGGCCGCATGGAAGACGCCGTAGGCGAAGGAAAGGCCGATCAAGCCGGAAAGCGCCCAGGGGTCCTCCCGCATCGCTCTCAGCGCGCCCGTCAACGCCCGGTAGAACGCCTGCTGATGCGTGTTGATCCAGGCGAGGAAGGGACCGAAAGGTCCGCCGACCGAGAAGGCGGGTTCGGCCGATCCGACGCCGAGCGGCGATTGGGCATGCGCGGCGCCGGCAATCACCAGCGCCGCAAGAACGGTCAGCGCCAGAGTGCGGCGGATTGTCAGCATGTCATTTCCAGTCTGGTGGCGAACAATTTCGACATGTCGGTGCCGGTCGGATCGCTGAAGAAGGCGTCAGTCAGCGAAGCGCTGTTTTGCGAAAGCACTTCGTCTGGATCCGGACGCACCACTTTGTGCTGGCAATGTGTGAAACCGGACCCCTTCGCCACCAGGTCGCCATCGGTCGGAAAATCGATCGAGGTGTACATGGAAGGATCATAGATGCCGAAGGCGAGCTTGCCTTTCAGCGGGACGGGCTTTTCCGGCTTGATCGCGAAGATGACGAGAATCTGGCTGCCTTCGAGCGATACATGGATCGCGTCCGGCTGCTGAACGCCGACATTCGCCCCATCCATCGTGATGGTCGTGAAATAATGGTAATCGGAAAGCGACTTGCGCATCACCTCGCCGAGTTCGGCAAGCTCGTCCTCGTCCAGCTTCAGATTGGTGTTCTTGTCGAAATCGAGCAGGACGCTGGAGGAGAACACCTCGTCGAAGCGCCAGACATTGTGCAGTTCACCGAGATTGCCGTCATTGCCTGCAACGACTTCCAGCCTGGCTTCGGCAAAGATATGCGGATGGGCAAGTGCTGGAAGCGGTGAGCAGATTGCCGCAAGCGTTACAATTGTTGCAATATTATAACGCATAATCCGTCTGATTCTCCCCGTTCGCCAGTGCCTGCTTTGCCTCGTAAATGAGACGGAATTTCGACTCGGGCTGACTGAGCCTATCGGCTCAATGTTGCCTGCGGAACCAGGCGGAGAGGAAATCGACGAAGCTCCTGACCTTGGCCGGCAGGTAGCGACGATGCGGGTAGACGGCATAGATGCCGCGATCCCTGGCAATGTAGTCGTCGAAGAGGGTAACGAGTTCGCCCGACTGGATCGATGCATTGGCGATGAAATCCGGGATGATCGCCACGCCGATGCCGGCGCGGGCGGCCCTGAGCGTCGCCTGCGGGCTGTTGACCTCTATCGGACCGCTGACGGCGACCGAAATGGTGGAGCCTTCGGCATTCGTGAAGCGCACATTGTTGTGCCAGCGCGAATTGGTATCGATGATGAAGGGAACCCGGTTGAGGTCCTGCGGGTGTTCCAGAGGCCCGTATTGGGCAACGAAATCCGCCGTCGCCACGGTATAGACCCGGAAGTCGGACAGCTTCTTGGCAATCAGGCCGGAATCTTCCAATTTGGTGATTCGGATGGCGAGATCGAAATTCTCCTCGATCAGATCGACGAACCGGTCTTCCGCGACGATTTCCAGAGACACGTCCGGATGCGTCTTGGCGAAATCGATGAGCGACTGGCCGACCTCGGCATCGACGAATGTGCGCGGCACGGAAACCCTCAGCCGTCCCTTGAGATCGGCGTTGTTTTCGCGCACCAGATCGGCAAGGTTGTCGATCTCCTTCAGGATGTCGGCGGCGGTGCGATAATAAGTGTGTCCGGCCTCGGTCATCGAGAACTGGCGGGTGGTGCGGTTGAGCAGCAGCGCGCCCAGGTCGTCTTCCAATTCGCGCACATATTTCGACAGCAGCGCCTTCGACCGGCCGGTCCGTCGTGCGGCGGCTGAAAACCCTTCCGCTTCAACCACATCGATGAAGGCCCGCATGCGTGTCAGAGTATCCAAATGTCGCCCCCTTGCTTGGTGAAGTCCTAGGTGGGATGCCGTCGGCGATTGTGCAATGCGAATTTTCGATGACGGCCAAAAAATCTCTTGATTATGACGGCGAATATTCTTATCTCCCGGCTTGCCCAAAGTCGCACGTGCCTGTGGGTGTCCGCCGACCCTCGATTAGGTGAGGTCATCGGTAAGGTACCTGGAACTAACCCCTCCAGTCGCTATTCCGGCCAACCGGGAAATGCGAGGACATCTTGAAGCAACGACGGTGCGGGCCTTTCTGGTCTCTGCAGGCTTTCCATCAGCCTGCAATACTGAAGAGGCACACCATCATTGCCGGAAGTGCGGTAGGGACAACCCTCCAATCCAAGGCAGACAAAGCCGGATCATTGCTCGTGGCAGGGCGTTGATCCACATATCGCGCGTTTGAGCGTGTTCACGGTACCGGTGTCTCCACCAACTGGGCCGAACGCATTCTCATCCGTCCTTTGTCCTCCGGTTCGTGAGCCGGAGCCTGAAGATTTGAAGGGACTGACCGATGACCACTGCTCGTATCCTCGACTTCATCAAGAGCCGACGTCCGGAAGGGCCGTGCCTTGTTGTCGATCTCGATGTCGTGCGCGACAATTTCACCGCCTTCCGTCATGCCCTGCCGGACAGCGCGATCTATTACGCGGTCAAGGCCAATCCGGAGCCGGCAATCCTGAAGCTTCTTGCTTCGATGGGCTCCAACTTCGATTGCGCTTCGGTCGCCGAAATCCAGATGGCGCTCGACGCCGGCGCTTCGGCTGACCGGATCTCCTTCGGCAACACGATCAAGAAGGAGCGCGACATCGCTCGTGCGTTTGCGCTCGGCGTCGACCTCTATGCCGTCGACAGCCATGAGGAAGTCGAGAAGATCTCCCGCGCCGCACCGGGTGCGAAGGTGTTCTGCCGCGTGCTGACGGACGGCGAGGGCGCCGAATGGCCGCTGTCGCGCAAGTTCGGCTGCGTGCCGCAGATGGCTGTCGACGTTCTTGTCTACGCTCACCAGCTGGGCCTGGAATCCTACGGCGTGTCCTTCCATGTCGGTTCGCAGATGACCAAGGTCGATGCATGGGATTCGGCTCTTGCCGATGCCAAGCGCGTCTTCGGCTCGCTCGCCAAGCAGGGCATCGTCCTGCAGATGGTCAACATGGGCGGCGGTTTCCCGACCAAGTACCTGCGCGACGTGCCGTCTGCCGAAGCCTATGGCCAGGCGATCTTCGCTTCGCTTCGCAAGCATTTCGGCAATAACCTGCCGAAGACGATCATCGAGCCGGGCCGCGGCATGGTCGGCAACGCAGGCGTCATCAAGGCGGAAGTCGTGCTGGTGTCGAAGAAGTCGGACAACGACAATCACCGATGGGTCTTCCTGGACATCGGCAAATTCGGCGGTCTTGCCGAAACGATGGACGAGGCGATCCGCTACCCGATCCGCACTGAGCGTGATCAGGACGAGATGGAGCCCTGCGTGCTTGCCGGCCCGACCTGCGACTCGGCCGACGTGATGTACGAGAAGAACATGTATCCGCTGCCGGTCTCTCTGACGATCGGCGACGAGGTTCTGATCGAAGGCACCGGCGCCTATACGACGACCTATTCGGCCGTCGCCTTCAACGGCTTCGAGCCGCTCAAGGCCTACGTCATCTAAGACGTTCGTTTCCGCCGGCCCCGTAACCAGTCGGGGCGGCACATTCACAATGATCCTCCGATGCCGTCTGAAACGGTTTTGAGTTCGGGAGGCCAAGATGGCCACTGTTCTTGATTCTGTCCGCGCCCTTTTTGCGCCGAACACCACTTTCATCATCGACGCCGAAACACCGGCCGACGTGGTGGCTCGCGAAAACCTGCTCGATCGCGCCATGGGCCCGGATCGCAGGCTGAAGTCGTCTGAAAAGATCCGCCGCGGCCGCGTGCCGGCGGAGGGTCTTGCGCTCGTCGCCCGCGATACGGACGGTCATGTGACAGGCACCGTGCGTCTCTGGAATGTCGAAGCCGGCATCTCGCCCGACGGTACTCCGATCGAAGCGCTGCTGCTCGGCCCGCTGGCGGTCGATTCCGCTCATGAGGGGAAGGGGATTGGCGGCGCATTGATGCGTGCGGCGATCACCGAGGCCCATAAGCGCGGCCACGGTGCCGTCCTGCTCGTGGGCGATGCGGCCTATTATGAACGGTTCGGCTTCTTTGCCGACAAGACCCGGCATCTGGTCATGCCCGGCCCCTTCGAGCGCTCTCGTTTCCTGGCGCTGGAACTGAAGGCCGGCTGGCTGGAAGGCGCCGCAGGCATGATCGTGCCTAACGGGCGCAAGCTGGCCTGATACGCCGGCCCTCCGGGGGGTGTCAGAAACGTTTTTCGTTTTCCAGGGCGAGCCGTTCGAGCGCGGCGGAGTCGGGCTCGTATCGGCCGCCGACCTTGTTCCAGCGATAGGTGGCGCCGATGGTCCGGTCACGCCTGGCGACAGCCTTTTCCGTACACCGCTCTTTGATCGGTTCGTCGTGCAGCAGGACGTCGACACGGACGGCGGCCATCGGCATCGTGGCTTCCTTCTTCACCGAGATATGCGGCTCCTGAGTGCGGCGCAGACCACAGAGCGTTTCGGAGAACGTCATGACATCATCGATGATCTGCAGACGGTCCGGCTGGGCCAGCACCAGCGTCAGGTCCCGGTAGGACTGCTGCGAGTTCCAGTGGCCGTTGCTCACCACGATCAGCTGCGACTGCGGGCCGAGCGGCTGCAGGGCCGCGTCTGGAAAACCGGTGTCGCGATCGAGCCCGACATTCAGAACGTCGCGTAGTTTCGGTAGCAATCCGGGGCTGCCATCGAAGGAATAGAGGACGAGAAGGGCAGGGGCGGCAGGATCACCGCCTGAGCCCCCGAAATCGAAAAGGACAGCGATGTTCGGATGGGCGGCGGAGGCAAGGTCGATGACCTCCACGTTCTCGATCGTCAGGCCGTCCGGCCAATCGATATCCAGATCGAGTTTTTGCGCGGTCGTCTCGTCCAGCGTGAAGCCTTGCCAGCCGGCACCCTCCGTCTTGGCGAGGTCGGGGACGATCCGCTTGGCGAGATCGAGATAAGTCGCCGACAGGCCGGGCAGAGGCGCGTCGAGCTCCACCCGCTCCGGCCCGCCGGCGGCCACGCCGGCAACCGGTTTGAGAAGAAACAGAAGCGGGATGAGAAAACGGAAAGGTATGTGCATGGGGCGGCTTCGACGGGCAAGTGCGGCAAGCCTATGCCGAATCGGTCGGAACTGCAAAGCAGTCCGCAGCAATGAAGGCTGTACCGCCGCGGCAGCATATGCAGTCTCAGGCCGCTCACCCGCCGGAAAGCGATATTCCCTGCGACATATTTACCACTCCTATCCCCAGGGCGGTGAGGGTTGATCCTGATCAATCCGACTCTTCGATGAAGGCCGTAGACCGGTCTGCGCAAAGAGATTCTGATCCCAGGAGAGACGAAATGAACAGGAATGGCGCACGGCATCTGAGATGGCTGGCGGGCACAAGTGCGGCTTTTTTCGCATTCGGGGCAGCGGCCGCGGATTTGACGCCGGCTCCCGTTGCCCCGGCGGCGGAGGAAGTTGTGACTGGGCAAAGCCCGTGGCAGATCCGCGTACGCGGTTTGGGCGTCATCACTGAGGATGAGGGTTCCGTGAACGGTGTTCCTGGCTCGGATCTTTCCTATTCTGACTCGGTGATCCCGGAACTGGATATCACCTACTTCTTCACCGACAATATCGCCGCCGAACTCATTCTCGGCACGACCTATGCCAATATCAAGGAAGACGGTGCCGTCGGCGTCCCGGTCGGTCGCGCCTGGCTCCTGCCGCCGACACTGACGCTGCAGTACCACTTCACCGATTTCGGCGCCTTCAAGCCCTATGTCGGTGCGGGCGTCAACTATTCGCTGTTCTACAACCAGTCGGAAAAGGCCGGTTTCCATAACCTCGACGTAGAGAACAACTTCGGCGCAGCACTGCAGGTCGGTTTCGACTACATGATCGACCAGCATTGGGGCGTGAACTTCGACGTGAAGAAGATCTTCCTGGAAACCGACTGGAAGGCCGATCATGACGTTCTCGGTCCGCTCTCCGGCAAGGCCAAGATCAATCCCTGGCTGATCGGGGCGGGGGTGACCTACCGGTTCTAAGAACGACAATAACGGTAGGCGGAACGGCGCGGCTCATAACCGCGCCGTTCTTGTTGTGCGCCCAGCATGGGCGCATTCTTGTGGGTGGAAGTCCCACCGTAAGCTGGTCATGGCGAGCGAAGTGAAGCGCAACTGCGGAAGGGCG
>NZ_SMCL01000033.1:0-45482 GCF_004343065.1 Neorhizobium sp. S3-V5DH | reverse complement strand
GCTTTGCCCTCAGCCATTGCGGTGTTGCGATCACCCCAATGACAAACGAGGCCGGAGCATCATAACAGACGCTCCGGCCTCTCAATGTATAAGGCCGGCACTGAGGCCGGCCAGGGCGGAGATCGACTTGGGGGAGCAGCCATGCCTCCGAAATGAGCTCTCTTACTGAAAATCAGAAGCAATGCGGCAAGCGAAAAGCAATGATCTGAAACATGTAGGTCATGACGGTCACGCAAGGGATGGGTGCGGCGGGGAAGCGGGACCGTTGCTTGCCTGACCGGGACAATGCTGCAGGAACGTCACGGGAAAATGACAGTCTCGGCAAGCGCCGCTTCCGATGGCCACTGTCTTTGCCGGCGATCGTGGGTCCGGCCGATTGGTCAAGAAAAGCGAACGCAATATTCGTTCAGGGAGGGATGGTTTCAAGGAAAGGGCTGCCTATATTGGCGGCACTTCTCGCAAATCCAATCCGCAAAGACCCGTTCGCATGGCTCCCGTTGTTTCCATCCAGAATCTGACCAAAACCTACGGCAACGGTTTTGAAGCGCTGAAAGGCATCGACCTCGAGATCGAGGAGGGCGAGATTCTTGCGCTGCTCGGGCCGAACGGCGCCGGCAAGACGACACTGATCTCGATCGTCTGCGGGCTGGTCAATCCATCGGGCGGCAAGGTGCTGGTCGGCGGCTATGACGTGGTACGGGATTTCCGCCAGACCCGGGCGATGATCGGACTGGTGCCGCAGGAACTGACGACCGATATGTTCGAGACGGTGTGGAACACCGTCAGTTTTTCCCGCGGGGTGCACGGCAAGAAGCCGAACCCTGAATTGGTCGAAAGCGTCCTCAAGGACCTGTCGCTCTGGGACAAGAAGGACAATATGCTGCGCGAACTTTCCGGCGGCATGAAGCGGCGCGTCCTGATCGCCAAGGCGTTGGCGCATGAACCGAAGATATTGTTCCTCGACGAGCCGACCGCTGGCGTCGACGTCAACCTGCGCCGCGAAATGTGGCAGGTGGTCGAAAGGCTCAGGGAAAATGGCGTCACCATCATCCTCACCACCCATTACATCGAAGAGGCGGAGGAGATCGCCGACCGGGTCGGCGTCATCAACGGCGGCAAGCTGCTGCTGATCGAGGAGAAAACGGCGCTGATGAAGAAGCTCGGACGCAAGCAGCTCCGGCTGGAGCTTGCCGAACCGCTGAAGAACCTGCCGGTCAGCCTTTCACCTTACAATCTGACGCTCTCGGAAGACGGTGCGGCACTGCTTCACGAATACCAGGGCGAGGAGGGGGACGGCAGTATCGCCTCGCTGCTCTCCATGTTGCAGGCAGAAAACATTCATTTCCGCGATCTTTCGACGCGGCAGAGTTCGCTGGAGGACATTTTTGTCGCACTGGTGGGAGAACAGGCATGAACGTCGAGGCAATCAAGTCGATCTATTTCTTCGAGATGGCCCGGATGCGGCGGACTCTGCTGCAGAGCGTCATATCGCCGGTCATCACCACCTCCCTCTATTTCATCGTCTTCGGCACGGCGATCGGCTCCCGCATGCAGGCGATCGAGGGCGTTTCCTACGGTTCCTTCATCACGCCCGGGCTGATCATGCTGACGCTGCTCACGCAATGTATCGGCAACGGCTCGATCGGCATCTATTTCCCGAAATTCACCGGCACGATCTATGAAATCCTGTCGGCGCCCGTCGCCATGACGGAGATCCTGATCGGTTACGTGGGGGCGGCGGCGAGCAAGGGGCTGATCATCGGCCTGATCATTCTGGCGACGGCGTCCTTCTTCGTCGACATCTCGATCGCCCACCCCTTCGTGATGCTGACCTTCCTGGTGCTGACGGCGGTGACCTTCAGCCTGTTCGGCTTCATCATCGGCATCTGGGCCAAGAATTTCGAGCAGCTCAACATCGTGCCGATGCTGGTCGTGCCGCCGTTAACCTTCCTCGGGGGCAGCTTCTATTCGATCGACATGCTGCCGCCCTTCTGGCAGGCGGTCAGCCATTTCAATCCGGTGCTCTATCTGGTCAGCGGCTTCCGCTGGAGCTTTTACGAAATCGCCGACGTCAATCCGCTACTCAGCCTCGGCATGGTCGGCCTGTTCCTGGCCATTTGCCTTTCCATTCTCGGCTGGATCTTCCACACCGGGTACCGGCTGCGGAGCTGACCGCAGCCGGTAGTTCGATCCGGTTCAGCCCTCGCTGAGCTGGAGCTGGCGCCCGCCGCGCAGGACCATCACCGACGCGCCCAGGATGGATGCGATGCCGAGGAAGGTCATGACGCCGAGCGGGCCCTCTGCATCGACCAGCAGCCCGCCGAGCACGGCGCCGCTGGAAATGGCGATCTGGAAGGTCGTCAGCAGCAGGGCGCCGGCACTTTCCGCCTCGTCGGATGCCGCCCGCGTGATGTAGCTCTGGATGCTGACCGGCAGCGCCCCGAAGGCAAAGCCCCACAAAGTGACCGCGACGGCGGAAGCCGCGAAGGAAACCCCGGTTGAAATGAGGATGACGGCGGTGAGCGCGAGAAGCCCGGCGCCGAAGATAACGCCGAGGGTAGCGCTGCGTTCGGTGATCATGCCCCCGACGATATTGCCGAAGAAGCCGCTGATGCCGAAGGCGAGCAGGACGAGCGAGATCATCTCGACGTCAAGCCGCGGAATCTCCTCGAGATACGGACGGATGTAGGTGAAGCCCGCGAAATGCCCGGCGACGATGAGAAGCGTCGCAAGAAGCCCGATGCGGATCTTCGGCCGCTTCAGGACGCTCACAAGCGTGCCGAGTCCGGCATGTCCGGCAGGCGGCAGCGAGGGCATGGTGATGGCCTGGGCAAGCAGCGCCAGCACGCCGACCGCGCCGGCCAGCATGAAAGCCGCCCGCCAGCCGAGAGTGGAGCCGATATAGGCGCCGAGCGGTGCGGCGGCGACCGTCGCCACCGAGACGCCGGTGAAGATCATCGCCATGGCCCGCGGCAGATGGTCCAGCGGCACGAGCCGCATGGCAAGCGCCCCCGACATGGCCCAGAAACCGCCAAGCCCGATGCCGAGCAGCACGCGCGAGACGAGAAGCAGGGGCAGGCCGTTGGCAACAGCGGCCAATGCGCAGGAGAGGATAAGCAGGGCGGTCAGACCGAACAGCGTCCAGCGCCGGTCGAGGCTGCGGGTGCCGATGACGACGCCGGGGCCGGCGAATGCTGCGACGACGGCCGTCACGGTCACCGTCTGGCCGGCGGTGCCGGAACTGATGCCGAGATCGGCGGAGATGGGGGTGAGCAGGCTCGCCGGCAGGAATTCCGCCGTCACGAGACCGAATACGCCGAGCGTCAGAGAGACGACCGCGTCCCACCGGGCCTTGCTGCCGGAAACGGACGTATCGCGCAGGCGACCGTCCTCTTCGAAAGTGCTGTCTGTCATGGTTCATGTTCCTGTGTTGGGAGGTGGCACAGTTTCCCTATCGGGGTTGACCAGACGTAGGCGTGACAGCCTGTAGTTTCCATGCTAGAAAATCCGACATGCTTGACCGTTCGTCCAAAATTGAACCCGCTGATGTGGCCGATCCTTTGACCGAGATGTTGCGCGGGCTGCGGCTCGACGGCGTCGAATACGGCCGCTGCAGATTGGCCGAACCCTGGGCGACCTCCTTTCCCGCGCAGGAAGCGGCACGGCTCCATTTCATCTCCTCGGGTTCCGCCTGGCTGCAGACGCCGTGCGGGGAATGGCTGGCTTTGCGGCCGGGCGATGCGGCACTTCTGCCGCGCGGCGATGCGCATGTGCTGGCGAGCGCACCCGGTATTCCGGCGCTGCCGTTCGATCATTTCGGCCGCAAGGAAGTCTGCCAGGGGGTGTTCGACGTAAAATGTGCCGAAGTCTGCGGCGGTACGGTGGCGCTCACGGCTTCGATGCGTTTCAATATCGACAAGCTTCATCCGCTTTTGCAGCTCATGCCGCAGGTGATGCTGACCAGCGATCTGGCGAAGAACGAGCCGTCGATCCCGCATCTTCTCGATGCCATGGCGCGGGAGGTGGAATTGGACCGGGTGGGCGCCGGGGGAATTCTGGCGCGCCTTGCCGACGTTCTGACGGCCACCCTCATCCGCACCTGGGTAGAGCACGGTTGCGGCGACACGACGGGCTGGATCGCGGCCGTCCGCAATCCCGAAGTCGGCCGGGTGCTGGCAGCCATCCATCTGCAGCCGGAACGGGACTGGAGCGTGGCGGCCTTGGCGCGGATCATGGGCGTGTCCCGCTCCGGATTTGCAGAGCGGTTTCTTCGGGTGGTGGGCGAAACGCCGGCGCGGTATGTAGCGCGGGTGCGCATGCACCAGGCGCGCCAATGGTTGGGCAACGGCATGCGCGTGTCGGTCGTCGCGCAGCGTCTGGGCTACGATGCGGAAGCCTCGTTCAGCCGCGCCTTCAAGCGCATCATCGGAGCACCCCCGAGCCAATTCAGGAAAAAGGGCGACGGCGATGAAGCGGTTCGAGGTTTGGTTGACATTGGCCCGATGAGCAGACCGAACTGAACTGTCTACCGCAGTCCGACCTCCTTCAGAACGGCGCAGGCGTCCCCGAACCATTGCGCGGCGCGGTCCAGATGATTGCCGTGGCTGCGCAGGTGCCAGGCATTGGCGTCGGTTTCATACAGTCCGCCGGCGTTGAAGGCAGCCGCAACGAGAATCGGATCCGTGCCCGTCAAGCCGAACCGCTGCTTGATCTCGGCGATGCCGATCTCGATATTGGTCGTCGCATCGTAGAGGGGATGGATCGCCGGCGGAGGCGAAGGCCGCAAAGGATAGACGGGCGCCACCTGAAACTTGTGGTAGGGAAGCGACTGCGCGTCGATCACCCATCGCGCCGTGGTGGCGAGTGTCTGCATCGGGCCGGCGCTGTAGTCTCCCTGCACCGGTGGGTTGACGTCCTTGTTCCAGACATGCGCCTCCCAGCGGAATGTCGAAGGGCCGGTGAAACCCTGCGCGCGATAGGCAGCAGCTTCGGCAGCAATCGTCGTGATGATGATTTCAGGGGGTATGGCGAAGCGGCGGGCCATCAGATCGATCTGCACGCTGAAAGCATCCCAGATGGCGCGACAGGTCAACGGAGCGCCCGAACTGCGCAACGGTTTCTGGCCTCCGGCATAGCTGCGAATATAGATGCCATCCTCGTCAAAGCGCCATTCGATGCCGTTGAACTTGCGATGCCAGCTTTGCTGGCCGACTGCAGGCAGCGGATTGGACTGCGTAAAGGTTTCGGTCGCGACGAGGGCTTCCATCGGCAAAGGAGGGCGGGTCGGTATCTCTTCCGGTACCGGTGGTGCGGCGGGCGTGCCGGACCAGCCGGCAATCGCGGCTTCCAGATTTTCGGCCCAGCTCTCATCGCCACCGGAGGGGTATTTGCCGTTCGCAAGATCGCCGCTGTCCAGTCCGGCCATCTGCAGATGCGGCAGCTCCCAGGACAATGCTTCGAGCCCGTGGCTCTCGCCGATCTGGTGCACCCTTTTCCACGCGTCACGATATTCGCCGCTGGTCTTCTAGCTCCACTGCCCATTCACGAACAGGACCAGATCGATCGCCAGTCCATACTGGTGGTAGGACCTCCACGGTCTCGCCTTCGTCACGATCGGACCCGGACGCGTCCGACCCTGCGCATATAGAAATTCCTGCCGCTGGGGAGAGCGAAAAGCCTCGAATATCCGGAAGGGAAAGCCTTCGGTGTTGAGCTCTTCGACGATCAACCGCGCCGCCTTCCGAACGGCTGGATGAAGATGAGCAGTATCCACGTCTCGCTGGTGCGGCGACGACATAGGTTGTCCTCCCACTTTTAAAGGAACGATGAGAAAATACAGGTGATGGATTCAGTGATGCTTGCGGAATGCTTGCGCGCGAGAAGGTGAACTATAATTGCCGCGAGTGGAGCGGCAGTCAACCGACAGATAGTATTATATACTAACAACACGTTTTGATTGCGTTTGGGGCAAAAGCGTCCATCGAGCCGTCCACGACCCGCCGGGTAGCTGTCAGTCTCTCAACCGGAGCTCGTCGGTCTGCATCTGCAGCGAACCGAGCGTGGAGAGGAAGCTCATGCCGAGAAGGCTTTCGTCAAGCCGTCCTTCCTCTGCCACCAGGGCGCGGATGTTTTTTCGGACGATAGGTCCTATGGCGATCTCGTCGAGACGCACGGGTGCGGCCATGGCGCGGCCGTTGGCCGTCATGACGCTGACTGAAAAGTCGAGAGCTCCAGGATCGAGGCCGATCGCCCGCGCATGTTCATAGGAAAGCACCACGGTGCTGGCGCCGGTATCGACGAGCATCGGCAGCACCTTGCCGTCGACACGGACATTGGTCTGGAAATGGTTGCCGCGCGTCTTGTGGATGATCACCTCGTTGCCACCCTCGCTGGTCGTCACGGACACCGCGGTGCCGGGCAGCAAGCCCGCGGTCATACGGGCGCCGAAACTGCGGGCGTCGTCCCGGTAGAGATAGGCGGCGACCAGCCCAAGCACGATCAGTAGCCAGATGGCGATGTTCCTCAGCACTTCGCCGGATCTGCCGCGGCGGCCGGAGAGGATGCCGACCGACAACAGGCCGGCGATCGGAAGCAGATAGATGATCTGCCCGAAATCGTCATTGGCGATGCCGAAGGTCTGGCCTGCGTCGTGATTGAATATCAGCAGCGCAAGTCCCGCGCCGAGGACGAGGAGAATGAGCGTTAGGGCGTTCATGCGTCGTAGCGCTCCCTGGCCAAACGCTGCCGTTTCGTTTCCCGGCGAGGCTTCCGCTCGACGGTCTCGAGCCGTGCGGGCAGTGTTTCCATCAGTGCGAGCCGTTCGGCATCCGTGTAGTCTATCCAGGCGGCGATTTCCTCGCGCGTGCGCCCGCAGCCGAAGCAGTAGCCGGTCTTGGTGTCGATGGAGCAGACGAGAATGCAGGGCGAAATCATGCAACCTATATCGTGGGTTCAGATGGCGAGAGCAAGAGTGGCAAGCATGCCGATCTCTGAGAGTTGTTGGCTGGCGCCGATCGTATCGCCCGTATGGCCTTCGATCTTGCCGCGCACATAACGGGTAAAACCGAAGCAGAGCGCGCCTGCGACAATCAGCGACAGCAGCACTTTGGGCAACCCAAGAACGAGGACCAGGAGGACCAGGGCCAAAGCGACGCCCATGAAGAGGGCGACATTGCGTGCCGTAGTTTCAGGCAGGCCGGCGCTGGCCGCCACCCCGGTTTCCCTTGCGGATGGCAGTGCGTGCCAGTGCCAGACCATCAGGGCACGGCTTACAGCTGCAGCGCCAAGGAGCGCGAGCGCGGCTGCCGCCGGCTCGTGGCGCGCAAGAGCGGCAAGCGCGCTCGCGCGCAATCCGAACGAAAGGATAAGCGCGATCACGCCGTAGCTGCCGATGCGGCTATCCTTCATGATGACAAGCGCATGTTCCCTGTCGCGCCCGCCGCCGAGACCATCGGCCGCATCCGCAAGACCGTCTTCGTGGAGCGCTCCCGTCAGAAGCGCCAGAAGCGTGAGCGCGATCAGACCTGCGGTCAGGGCATCGCCAGGTGCAAGGAGAAAAAGGGCGATGGCAGGAAGGGTCGCGATCACGAGCCCGGCCGCCGGAAAGGCTTGGACGGCGCGCGAGATCGAGCCGGACTGGCCCTTGAAAAAACGGTCCGGCACCGGCAGACGGCTCAGGAAACCGATCGAGCGTGCAAGGTCTGCGACGAATTCGCTTGTGTTTGGCAGTTGTCCCACCGTGAGTCCCCGACTATGAGAAACGCAAAGAAGCGCGATTTGCCGGGAAAAGACAAGCCGACCCCCGGACGACCAGAGCAAGAGAGATCTCCATGAGCGTGAGTGGCCTGCCTTTCGACGATTTCCGCACCCTGCTTGCCAATCTTCCGGGACCGGATTCTCGCGCGCTTGTCGCGGCGCGCGAACGGGACTCCCAGCTCACCAAGCCGCCGGGCGCGCTCGGCCGGCTGGAAGAGATCGCCTTCTGGCTTGCCGCCTGGACCGGCAGGGCTCCGGCAGTCAACCGCCCTCTGGTGGCGATCTTCGCCGGCAACCACGGGGTCACGAAGCACGGCATCACGCCCTATCCCTCCTCGGTGACACAGCAGATGGTCGAGAATTTCGCGGCCGGCGGTGCCGCGATCAACCAGATCTGCGTGACCCACGATCTCGGCCTCAAGATTTTCGATCTCGCACTTGATTACCCGACCGGTGACATCGCGACCGAAGCCGCGCTTTCCGAGCGAGATTGCGCCGCGACCATGGCCTTCGGCATGGAAGCGATTGCAGGCGGCACCGACCTCCTGTGCATCGGCGAAATGGGGATCGGCAATACGACGGTCGCCGCGGCGATCAATCTGGCGCTTTACGGCGGCACGGCCGATGACTGGGTTGGCCCCGGCACCGGCTCGCATGGCGAACTGCTGGAGCGCAAGATCGCGGTGGTGAAGCAGGCGGTGGAATTCCACAAGGATCATCTCTCCGATCCGCTGGAAGTGCTGCGCCGGTTGGGCGGACGTGAGATCGCGGCAATCGCCGGCGCCATCCTGGCTGCCCGCGTCGAGAAAATTCCCGTGCTGCTCGACGGTTATGTGGTGACGGCCGCGGCGTCCATCCTGAAGGCCGCCAACCCGTCCGCGCTCGACCACTGCCTGGTCGGCCATGTCTCCGGGGAACCTGGCCATCTGCGCGCCATCGAGAAGCTCGGCAAGACGCCTTTGCTGGCGCTCGGCATGCGCCTCGGCGAGGGGACGGGTGCTGCACTCGCGGCCGGCATCGTCAAGGCCGCCGCCGCCTGCCATTCCGGCATGGCGACGTTCGACCAGGCAGGTGTCAGCAACAAGAGCAACTGATCCGGATGGAAAAGACGCCGCTCGACAGCAATATCGCAAAGGCGAGCGGCATCCGCCGGGTCATCGCTGCGACGCGCTATTCCATGCAGGGATTGGTCCGGCTCTGGAAAGAGGAGGCGTTTCGCCACGAGGTCGTCGCCTTTGCCGCTGGCCTCGTGCTCTTCGCGCTGGTCGGTGCGTCGGCGCTCGATTATTTCGTCTTTCTCATCCTGATGCTGGTGCTGTTCTCGGTCGAATCGCTGAATACGGCAATCGAGGAGCTGGTGGATCGCATTTCCCCGGAAATCTCGACAGTCGGCCGGCATGCCAAAGATCTCGGCTCGTTTGCGGTGTTTTGCCTGCTCTGCGCCAACGGGCTCTTCGTGCTTTACGTGGTGGTCAAGAATCTAGCCTTCTAAGGCGGGCATAGAACCATGCTTGGTCAGGATGGCCAGAACTTCCTGCCTCTCCGGTTCAGGCAGGGTTTTGTAAAAATCTCATTTCCCGAAGGCACGAGACCGGCTAATTCGTGCTGATATCGGGTGATAGCGACCGCTAACCGATCCTGTTTATGGTCGGGCAGGCCTTTTGCAACTTCGCTTGCGTAGTCGAGAAGCGCGGCCATACTGTCAGTCTGCACTGGAACCTGTCATTGTAAAAGAGCCTGCATTACGCAAAGCTCTTGCGGCGGCGTTCGATGGCTGGCGCGTCGGCCACGGCGGGGACGCTCTGCAGCACGCGGGTTGCGGGCAGGATGGCGATCGCCTCGGTGCCTTCGCGCAGCTTGGAGCGCAGGATGAACTGGCCGTCGTGCTTGGCAAGGATCGCCTGTACGATCGGCAGGCCGAGGCCGGTACCCTGTTCGGCGCTCTTGATCGCGATCGATCCCTGGCCGAAGGCCGAGAGGACGACGGGTATTTCCTCTTCCGGAATGCCGGGGCCGTTGTCCTTGATGGCCACATACTGGCCGCCGCCGGCCGTCCACCCGACCTTGACCATGACCTCGCCGCCTTGGGGGGTGAATTTCACCGCATTCGACAGGAGGTTCAGCAATACCTGCCGCATGGCCTTTTCATCGGCCCAGACCTGCGGCAGATCTGGCTCGAACTGCTCGCGGATCGAGATGTTCTTGGCTCGGGCCCGCAGCTGGACCATGCCGATGCAATCCTCGGCGATTTCGAGGAGCGAAAGCGCCTCTTCGCTGAGATCGTAGCGGCCCGCCTCGATGCGCGACAGGTCGAGGATTTCGTTGATGAGGTTGAGGAGGTGATGGCCCGAACGGTGGATATCCCCTGCATATTCCCGATAGGTGGGATTGGCGAGCGGGCCGAGGACCTCCGAACTCATCACCTCGGAAAAGCCGAGGATGGCGTTGAGCGGTGTGCGCAATTCGTGCGACATGGAGGCGAGAAAGCGCGATTTCGCCAGATTGGCTTCCTCGGCTCGCCGGCGGGCCTCGTCCGACATGGATTTGGCCACTTCCAGTTCCGCAATCAGGTCGTCCTTTTCCGACTGGTAGGACATCAAGGTGAGATTGGAGCGGTAGAGCCGGTCGGCGATATAGTGGAAAAAGACGACCGCGATGGCGCACATCGCCGTCATGCCGATATCGAGCACCTGCCGCGAGAAGAACGACATCGCGAGCAAGACTGCGACCGCCGGCAGGAAGCCGAAAAGCACTCCGAGCCTCAGCATGAAGGTGCTCATTGCCATGATGGAGATAGCAAAGAGCAGAACCGCGCCCTTATAGAAATAGTAGCCCTCGCCGGAGCAGGCGCTGCAGTCCTGGAGCGCGAAGAGAGCCCAACCGACGCCGAGCAACACCTGTGCCGCGAGCAGCCTGTTTCGCCATTTGCGGGTCTCGATCGCGGCGATTTCCTTCCGGCTTGCCCGCCGTGCGAGCAGCACGTTGATAGCATGCAGGCTGAGCATCAAAAGAGCCCAGCCGAACAGATTGGCGCTCGGGTTGATATAGATGCCGATCGCCGTCACAACGATCACGAACAGCGGCATGATCGACGCGCCCTGCAGCACGGCGCTCGCATGCATGGACAGCATGTCGCGGTCGAAGACCTGATTGCCCTTGGAGCTGGATTGCAGCCGTTCGCGGGTGGCCCGGACAGCCTTCGATACAGCCTTGTTGCGGTGGCTGCGCGATCGATCCACGATGATCTTGTCGGTCGAAGTGCTGACGCCGTTACTCATGACCACTGAACTGCTTACCCGGGTGGTTGAGAGACTAGGGTCAAAACCTTAAGAGAGTCCTGCCGGGAAAGGTTTTGTTTGCCATTTCTCTGAAGCTTCCGTTTTCCAATAAGGCGCGATTGTGGCGATAGGGCTCATGAAATTTAGGGATGGCGTGGTTCTGGTGGCCATGCTCATCCTTCTGGCGCTTATCGTCACCAAGTTGAACGACGGGTCCGACAGCGCGATCCGCGGACCCTTTCACGCGGTCGACGGCGATACGCTTTCAGCGGGCGGCGAAAGGCTGCGGCTGGAGGGCATCGATGCGCCGGAACTCGATCAGACTTGCGAGGACGGCGGCGGACGGAGATGGGCCTGCGGTGCGGAGGCCAGACGATATCTGGCGCATCTGGTGTCGACGGACGAAACAGAGTGCTTGGGGCACGAGCGCGACCGCTACGAGCGGCTCGTGGTGCGCTGCCATGCGGGTGCGGTGAGTGTCAACGGCACGATGGTCCGTGAGGGTCTGGCGGTCGCTTACGGGCTCTACATGCAGGAGGAACGTACGGCGCGGCGCGAGCGGTTGCGGCTCTGGGCAGGGCGGTTTGAAAATCCGCGCGACTGGCGCGCCAGCCGGGGCATGATGGATGGATCGGGCTTACTGGAGGCGGTTCTGGAATGGCTCGAACGATTGATCGGTTCGAATGGGAATGAGGCATATGGCCAATCGTGAGGCGGAGATCGAGGCGCTGCGGCGGGCGATATCCGTCTGCCGCGTCTGCCGGGACGCGCCGGCGAAGAGAGAGGGCGACCGCCTGCCTCACGAACCGCGGCCGGTTGCCGTGTTGTCGAGGACGGCCCGCGTCTTGATCGCCGGACAGGCGCCAGGCCTGCGCGTGCATGAAAGCGGGCTGCCCTTCAACGATGCCTCCGGTAACCGGTTGCGCGACTGGATGGGGGTAAACCGAGAGGAGTTCTACGATCGGGAGCGCTTTGCGATCGTGCCGATGGGTTTCTGTTTTCCGGGTTACGATGCAAAGGGGAGCGACCTTCCGCCAAGGCGCGAATGCGCGCCGCTCTGGCGCTCCCGGGCGATATCGGCAATGCCGCAGATCGAGCTCATCTTGGCCGTCGGCGGTTATGCCCACGCCTGGCATCTCGGCGCGCGGCGCAGGAAGGGCATGACGGAAACGGTTGCGAACTGGCGCGAGTATTTCTTCGCCAACGAAGGGCCGCGCATCCTGCCGCTGCCGCATCCGAGCTGGCGCAATACCGGCTGGCTGAGGAAAAATCCCTGGTTCGAGGCCGAGATACTGCCTGTCCTGCGACAGAATGTGGATAGCCTCATCCGTTGAAACAAAATTCGGTTAACTGCTATGATTTAGGTGTATAACGAAAAATGATTTCGAAAGGGAACTGAATGGACCGCCTCGACCGCAAGATCCTGCGCATTCTGCAGGAAGATTCAACTCTGGCCGTCGCAGATCTTGCGAAGAAGGTAGGGCTTTCGACCACGCCGTGCTGGCGGCGCATCCAGAAGATGGAAGAAGACGGCGTCATTCGCCGCCGCGTGGCGCTCCTCGATCCCGTTAAGGTCAATACCAAGGTCACCGTCTTCGTGTCGATCCGCACCGCCAGCCACTCGATCGAGTGGTTGAAACGGTTTTCGGAGGTGGTCGTGGATTTCCCCGAAGTGGTCGAATTTTATCGCATGAGCGGCGATGTCGACTATCTCCTGCGGGTCGTGGTGCCGGATATCGGCGCCTACGACGCCTTCTACAAGCGGCTGATCGCCAAGATCGAAATCCGCGACGTCTCCTCCGTCTTCGCCATGGAGCAGATCAAATATACGACCGAACTGCCGCTCGATTACATGACGCTCGACAACCAGAAATCGGGCGAGGAATAATTCGCCAATCGGCGGATCGGGATTATTTTCTGGCAGGACGGGCCAAGTAGTAACGGCCCGCTTTCGTGTATCCGTGTTCCGCACAACAAGCTGGAGCGCGAGATGCAGAACCAAGCCGATGCCAACAAGGCGATCGTCCACCGGTACGTAGACGAGATCTGGAACCGGGGAGAGGTCGGGAGGTTCGCCGATTTCTTCGCGGCCGACTATGAAGAGGCCAGCTATTCGCCAGCCAATGCCGATGGGCACTGCGCCATGGTGGCAGTGCAGAAGCGGATCATGCCGGATGCCGTTTGGTCGATCGAGCGGTTGACTGCCGAGGATGATCGCGTCGTCTGCGAATTGGTCCTGCGCGGCACCCATCAGGGGGCGTTTAAAGGTATCGAGCCATCCGGCAATCCGGTTTGCGTGCGCGCCTATCGAACCTTCGTTTTGCAGGACCAGAAGATCGTCCGCCATTCCGCATTGCTCGACACTGCCGAACTGCTAAAGCAGATGCGGGGACAGCAGGTGGCGTAGAGCAAATCCGGCAGGGCGATGGCGACAATCTCTCATGCGTATCATCGGGTTATTGACGAACCATTCGAGATCGAACGGGCCTTCGATGCCGATTACCTGCTCTACGCGTCGGCCGGTACTTTCATTCTCGACATCGGCCAGCGCCGCTGGATGCTGCCGCCACAAAGGGCGGCGCTGATTGCGCGGGGAACGGTGATTGCGGTACGAAGCAAGGGCCCGGCCACGGCATCCTCGGTCCTCTTCGGCGATGGCGAGTTTAAAGCGCCGCTGCCGGGCTGCCGGGTCTTTGGCCTTTCCGAGCTGGTGCGGCAGATGCTCCTGTATGTCATGCGCTGGGATTTCGGGCGCAACGCAGGTGACGGAGCTGCGAATGCCTTTTTCAAGGCGCTTGCGTCCGCAGCAGGCGAATTGGCCGCGGCAGAAGATGACACCTGGTTACCGAAACCGCAGTCGCCGTGCATGGCAGTCGCCATCGACCGGTTGCTGGAACAGCTGGACAGCGATGTCGATTTCTCCACCCTGGCGGAGGCAGCGCGTCTTTCGGAACGGACGTTGGCGCGGCGGTTCGACGCGGAGCTCGGCATGAGCTTTCGCGATTTCCGGCACCGGGCGCGGATGGTGAAAGCCAAGGAGATGCTGCTGGCCGGAGGGGAGCCGGTCACGGAAATCGGGCTTGCATGCGGGTTCGAAAGCACGAGTTCCTTCATCAAGGCGTTTCGGACATTTGCCGGCGCGACGCCGCGGCAATACCGGGTGGGAAGACCGACTAAGGCTTTAGCCGAGCCAGAAGCTTTTCGCTTGCGAGTTCCTTGACGGCATCCTTGCCGATCCAGCGCGCGGTCTTGTCGGTAGAGGCGGCGAGCCTTTCGGCCAGCGCAAGGGCGGGAGGGTGGCAGGTTCGATTGCGCTTGCCGATATTGCGCAGCGCCCAGTTAACGGCTTTCCTGACGAAATTGCGCGGATCTTCTGCATGGCGTTCGATCAGCGGAAGGTAGCTGATGAACGTCGCATCCGGTTCCTGCTTGTTGTGGACAACCGCGCCTGCGATCATCGCAAAAGCGGTGCGGCGCACGAATTCCTGCTCCTCCTCGGCGAATTCAGCGATCAGTTCCTTCCAGAACGGCGTTTGGGTGAAGAGATCGGCGGCGGTGTCGACGATCTCCCACGAATTGAAGTCGCCCGCCCAGCGCCTCGCCTCCGTCTTGGTCAGCGTTTTAGGATCGGCTGTGAGGATGGCGGCCATGCGGGCGTCGCGAAGCCCGGTATTCCAGAGCCTCAGGGCGCGGGCGTGATCTTTCCCGACCTGACGGACGATCGTCTTCATCTGCGGCGTGGTGATGCCGAGCGCTGTGGCGGTGTCGATGCCGAAGCGGCCCATGCCCGCGATATTGGCCTCGTTGCGCAGCGTCTGAAGATGCGCAACGATATCTTCGGCGGACGAAGAGGGGACGAGTTTCATTTCTTTTCGAGCCGGGCGAGTAGCGACGACGTATCCCAGCGCTTGCCTCCCATCGCCTGGACGTCGCCATAAAATTGATCGACAAGGGCGGTCACCGGGAGCTTCGCGCCGTTGCGGCGGGCTTCGGTCAACACGATGTCGAGATCCTTGCGCATCCAGTCGACCGCGAAGCCGAAATCATATTTGCCGGCATTCATCGTCTTGTAGCGGTTTTCCATCTGCCATGAGCCTGCCGCACCCTTGGAGATGACCTCGATGACCTTTTCGATGTCGAGGCCGGCCTGTTTGCCGAAGTGGATCGATTCGGCGAGCCCCTGGACGAGGCCCGCGATGCAGATCTGGTTCATCATCTTCGTGAGCTGGCCGGCGCCTGCCGGACCCATCAGGCCGACCATGCGGGCATAGGCGTCGATCACCGGTTTTGCCTTGTCGAACGTCGCCTCGTTGCCGCCGCACATGACGGTCAGCACACCGTTTTCGGCTCCCGCCTGGCCCCCGGAGACAGGCGCGTCGATGAAACCGACGCCTTTTGCCTTCGCGGCGGCCTCCAGCTCACGGGCGACCTCGGCGCTGGCGGTCGTGTTGTCGATCAGGACCGCACCCGGTTTCATGCCGGCGAGTACGCCCGTATCGCCCAATGTCACCGAGCGGAGATCGTCGTCATTGCCGACGCAGGTAAAGACGAAATCGGCATCCCTGGCGGCCTCTGCGGGGGTAGATGCGGTCTTGCCGCCGTACTTCCCGGCCCAGTCGGAGGCTTTCGAGGCCGTGCGGTTGTAGACGGTAACCTCATGGCCACCCTTTTCCTTCAGATGCCCCGCCATCGGAAAACCCATCACTCCGAGACCGATGAATGCCACCTTCGCCATGCTCACCTCCTGCATTTTCTTTCCTGAGGATTAGAGCAAAGCAGGCATCGGGAAAAGGCGCTTCCTGCGAAAAGCGACGATTTCGCTGCAGAGGGCAAAAGTCGAGATGGTGGAGTTTGTCGTTTCGATTACGCGCCAATCGGGGAATAAATTCTCCCGATGGGCGGATAATTCGAACGAATTTAATGTCGACCACATCGATAGACTATGGAACGATCCTGAACGTCGAAGGGCAAAGCGGCGGGCACGCCGCAATGGACCGGATACCAGAGGGAAAGGCTAGGACCATGGTAACACGCAGACAGACACTCGGGCTAATTGGGGCCGCGGCCGCGGCGGCGGTTCTGCCGGTCGCGGGAGGGGCGAGGGCAGCAGCGAAAGAGCTTCGGATCGGTTGGCAGAAGAACGGCGTTCTGGCGCTGGCAAAAAGCCAGGGGGCGCTCGAAAAGCGTTTCGCGGATCGCGGGATCTCCGTCGCCTGGTCGGAATTTACCTCCGGTCCGCCGCTGCTCGAAGCGCTCGGAGCCGGTGCGCTCGACTTCGGGCCGACAGGCGACGTGCCGCCGCTTTTTGCCCAGGCGGCCCGCGGCAACCTGCTCTATGTCGGCACCTACAGGGGCAGTTCGGCGGGTTCTGCCATCCTCGTCCACAAGGACTCGCCGATCCGGACGCTCGCCGACCTTAAGGGCAAGAAGCTCGCCTTCAAGCGCGGATCGAGTGCTCACAACATCACCGTCAAAGTGCTCCGCAAGGGTGGGCTCACTCTTGATGACGTGACACAGCTCGATCTCGCGCCACCGGATGCGGCAGCCGCCTTCAAGAATGGTTCAATCGACGCATGGTCGATCTGGGATCCCTATACCGCAATCGCCCAGAACGATCCGCAGACGCGGGTGCTGACGACTGCCGAGGGTATCGTCGATTCCTGGAGCTACTTCCTAGCGAATACCGACTTCACGGAAGCGAATGGAGACTTGGTCCCGGAAATCCTTGACGAGTTGAGGAAGGTCGGCAATGCCGCCCAGGCCAATTTCGAGGAGACGGTCAAGGCGCTGGCGACGATCACGGGCGTACCGCAAGAGGTGACGCGGGTTGTCCTTTCCCGCCGCGGCGCAAATCTGGGCGCCGTGTCGACGCTGACGGACGAAGTGGTCGCCTACCAGCAGTCGCTCGCCGACGAGTTCTACGATCTCAAGATCATCCCGCGAAAGCTCTCCGTCAGCGACATCGTCTGGCGCCCGAAACAGAGCTGACCATCCGACCTCTTTCCCCGACAAGGATCTGACCGATGACCGATACATCCAAACCCATCGATTTTCTCTGGTTCATCCCGACCGCCGGCGATGGCACCTATCTCGGCGGCAGCGAGCTCAACCGCGCACCGGATCCCCGTTATCTGCGGGAGATCGCTTCCGCCGTCGACCGGCTTGGCTATTCCGGCGTTCTGCTGCCGACCGGGGTGTCCTGCGAGGAATCCTTCGTGACGGCGGCTTCCCTGGCGCCGTTTACCGAGAAGCTGAAATTTCTCGTGGCTATTCGTCCCGGCACGGCATCGCCCGCCTATTACGCGCGGCTTGCCGCAGCTCTCGACCGGGTTTCGAACGGTCGCCTGCTTCTCAATATCGTCGTCGGGGGAAGCCCGGCGGAACTGGCCGGGGACGGCATTTTTCTGGAGCACGACGAACGCTACAGCCACGCGGAAGAATTCTTCCAGGTATGGGAGGATCTCGTCACCAAGGGACAAGCCGATCTCGACGGCAAGCACATCAAGGCAAAGGGTGCCAGGCTCGGTTTCCCGACCATCCAGCAGCCGCGTCCACCTCTCTATTTCGGCGGATCCTCGGATGCGGGCATCGAGTTCTTTTCCGGCCGTGCGGACAAATACCTCACCTGGGGCGAACCGCCGGCGCAGGTGGAGGAGAAGATCAAGGCCGTGCGGGCGGCCGCAGCCAGGAAGGGCAGGGACGTGACCTTCGGCATCCGCCTCCATTTCATTGTCCGGGAAACGGACGAGGAGGCCTGGGCCGCCGCCGACCGTTTGATCTCCAAACTGGACGACGAAACGATCGCTAAGGCGCAGGCCCATTTTGCCAACGGTTCAGATTCTGTCGGCCAGAAGCGCATGGCCGCTCTGCACGGGGGACGGCGCGACCAGCTGGAGGTATCGCCGAACCTCTGGGCAGGCATCGGGCTTGTGCGTTCCGGCGCCGGCACGGCGCTCGTCGGATCACCTAAAACGGTGGCGGAACGGCTGCGTGAATATCAGCAGCTCGGAATCGATACGGTCATCGGCTCGGGCTACCCGCATCTGGAAGAGGCCTATCGCGTCGCGGAACTGCTGTTCCCGGAACTCGGCATTGGCCGGGAGGAGCAGCCGACCGTCTTCGGCAGCGAGTTCGGCGGTAAGCGCATCTTCGCCGGCGGCGGTCACGCGACCGTCCGCGCCGTCGCGGCTTCGTAGCCGAAGGTTTGAGAGGATCAGACCATGACCATAGCCGAAGCGTTCGCAGGGAGCCGCGAGGCTCGAAAACCGGAGGGTAGGCGAATTCGCCTGCCGTCCCTCTCGAAAGACGCATTTCTGCCCTATCTGGTGCCGGTGCTGATCGTTGCCGCTTGGCAGGCGGCCTCCTCGGCAGGCTGGATCTCGGACCGCATCATGCCCGCTCCGGTCGCGGTGGTGAGAGCCTTCTGGGACGTGGCTCTTTCCGGGCAGCTGGCGCATGACGTCGCCGTCAGTGGTGCGAGGGCGCTGACTGGGCTGCTGATCGGCGGCTCGATCGGATTTCTGCTCGGTATTGCCAATGGCGTGTCTAGGCTGTCCGAGCAGCTCACCGATACCACCTTGCAGATGCTGCGCACCATCCCGCATCTGGCGATGATCCCGCTGGTTATCCTTTGGTTCGGCATCGGCGAGGAGGCCAAACTTTTTCTGACCTCGCTGGGCGTGCTGTTTCCGATCTACCTCAACACCTATCACGGCGTGCGCAATGTCGACCGCGACTTGATCGAGATGGGGCGGATCTACGGCATGAGCGGCTGGTCGCTGTTCCGCAAGGTGATCTTTCCGGGCGCTCTTCCGTCGATCTTCGTCGGCCTGCGCTACGCGCTTGGTATCATGTGGCTGACGCTGATCGTCTCGGAATCCATCGCCGCCTCATCCGGCATCGGGCACATGGCCAATACGGCGCGTGAGTTCATGATGACCGACGTCGTGGTGCTGGCGCTCGTCATCTATGCCGCGCTCGGCAAACTGGCGGATGTGATCGCTAGGATGCTGGAGCGCTGGACGCTGTCGTGGAACGTGGCTTACCAACGTCAAGGAGCCTGAAAATGCCGATCAGACCTTATCAGCGGCCGCTCGCCTTCGTCGGCGGTGAGCCTTTGGAATATGAACCGCCCATTCCGGCGAGGGCGAACCGGCCGCAGGCCGCCGCCGTGAAGCTGTCGGGAATCCAGAAACAGTTCGGCGACAACCGCGTGCTGCGGGGCGTCGACCTCCAAGTACCTGCCGGACAATTCCTGGCGATCGTCGGTAAAAGCGGTTGCGGCAAGAGCACGCTCCTGCGGCTGCTCGTCGGGCTCGACAGCCAGACGTCGGGCGAGATCTCGTTTAAGAACGGGGCGGGGGCCGAGATCGTCCCCAACGCCCGCATCGTCTTCCAAGAGCCCAGGCTTCTGCCCTGGTTCACCGTGTCGGAAAATGTCGAAGTCGGCCTTGGAGACGGGGTGCCGAAAAATCTCGCGCGACGTCAGGCCGAGGCGGTGCAGGCCGAGGTGCAGCTCCGGGAGAAGGCCGGCGAATGGCCTGCCAGACTTTCCGGCGGACAGAGGCAGCGCGTGGTGCTCGCCAGGGCTCTTGTCAGCCGGCCGGGGCTGCTCGCCCTCGACGAACCGCTCGGCGCGCTCGACGCCCTGACGCGCATCAGCATGCAGCAATTGTTGACCCGCGTCTGGCGCGAGCTTGGCTTCACGGCCGTTCTGGTGACCCATGACGTCACGGAAGCCGTGCATCTGGCGGACCGGGTTATCGTGCTGGACGAGGGACGCATCAAGCTCGACCTCGCCATTCCCCAGGCTCATCCGCGCCGGCATGGGGATCCGGATCTCGCTGCGCTCGAAGGAAAATTGCTCTCCGCCATTCTCGGAGAAAGTTGAGCGTCAGCGAAGGGGCGAGGTCGAGCTGCCTTTTTGGCAGACACCCAGGCCGCAGCCTTCCACTTCCATGAAAACGACGCCGCCATCCTCGAAGGCGCGTCGGATCTGGGCAGCCGTCGCGCGGTGAACGTCGTGGCGGCTGCCTTCGTAGTCGCGGATCGTGCTGCGGGAAATTTCGGAACGCTCCGCGAGTTCGCTTTGCGTCCAATCGAGAAGCCCCCGTGCTGCGCGACAGAGCGCCGGCGTCAAAATGATCTGTTTTGCGTCTTGACCCATTTCACCAGGCTGCCCATATTGGTCAACATACGCCATATATGGCAGATTTTCAGGAGATTTCCAGAGGGAGCGCGGATGCCGCACGATACCCCATTGATTTCGACCATCGTCGGCGGTCTCGTGCTTGCATTCATATTCGGCGCTATCGCCAATCGGTTCCGTCTGCCGCCGCTGGTCGGCTATCTTTTCGCCGGCATCCTCGTCGGCCCTCATACCCCGGGTTATGTGGCCGACCAGAACCTTGCGCCGGAGCTTGCCGAGATCGGAGTCATCCTGCTGATGTTCGGCGTCGGCCTGCATTTTTCACTGAAGGATCTTCTGTCCGTACGCGGCGTCGCCGTACCGGGCGCCATCGTCCAGATCGGCTTTGCCACCTTGCTCGGCTGGGGCATGGGCGCGCTGATGGGCTGGCCGCTTGGAGGCAGCCTCGTTTTTGGCCTGGCGCTGTCGGTTGCCTCCACCGTCGTGCTGCTCAAGGCGCTGCAGGAAAGGCGTCTTGTCGAGACGGTGCGCGGCAAGATCGCGGTCGGCTGGCTGATCGTCGAAGACCTCGCCATGGTGCTGGCGCTGGTGTTGATCCCGGCACTCGCGAGCATCGGCGGCGAGGCGGCACATCCCGATCCGGTGGCGATCGCGGTTGCGGACCTTTTCGACATCGAACTCGGCGTTGCCGGTGTCATCGGCATTACTCTGTTGAAGGTCATGGCCTTTCTCGGGGTCATGCTGGTGATCGGCCGGCGCGTCATCCCCTGGATACTGCACCGCATCGCCCATAGCGGCTCACGCGAACTTTTCAGGCTCGGGGTCCTTGCGATCGCGCTCGGGGTCGCCTTCGGTGCCGCCAAGCTCTTCGGCGTATCGCTGGCGCTGGGTGCCTTTTTCGCCGGCATGATCCTTTCGGAAAGCGAGCTGTCGCACAGGGCGGCTCAGGAAACCCTGCCGCTGCGCGATGCTTTCGCCGTACTGTTCTTCGTCTCGGTCGGCATGCTCTTTGATCCGAACATCATCCTGTCGAACCCGCTGCCGGTGCTTGCGACCGTCTTCATCATCCTGATCGGCAAATCGATGGCTGCCTTCCTGATCGTGCTTGCATTCCGAATGACGGTACCGACGGCGCTGACCATTTCAGCCAGTCTGGCACAGATCGGCGAATTCTCCTTCATTCTCGCCGAACTCGGTGTGGGGTTGAACCTGCTCCCGCAAGAGGGCCGCGACCTGATCCTCGCCGGCGCGATCATTTCGATCATGCTCAATCCCGTGATGTTTTATCTCGGCGACAAGCTGATCCCGCGGCTGGAGGCGCGGCTGATCCGTGCGCCGGAAGGCGAGGGCGAGGCGGCGATTGCCACGCAGACCGGCGCCCATAGCGACGATGCCGTGCCCGGCCAGGAAACTCCGACGCCGAAGGAGACCGAGCCGGTGCTGACTACTGCCGGTGAGGAGGGCGAGGTGGCCGTGAGCCGGCTCATGGATCATGCGGTCGTGGTGGGCTACGGCCGGGTCGGCAGCATCGTGGTGGCCAACCTGAAATCCTCCGGCACACCGTTTCTGGTGATCGAGGATTCGGAAAACCGGGTTCAGGATCTCTTGAAGCAGGGGATCGAAGTCATCGTCGGCAATGCGGCTTCGCCCAAGGTGCTGGAGCTTGCCAATCTGGGAACGGCAAAGAGCCTCGTCGTGGCGATCCCGAACGCTTTCGAGGCCGGCAATGTGGTCATGCAGGCACGTGAGGTGAACCCTGCGCTTCTGATCCTGTGCCGCGCCAATTCCGACGCCGAGATCGAGCATCTGACCAAACTGGGCGCCGACAAGACGATTATGGGCGAGCGCGAAATCGCCTATGGCATGCTCGACGGCCTCGATCAGGTGCATTACCGCGCGGATGTGCTGGAAGAGGCGGAAGAAGCGCCGAAGCCGCAAGCGCCTGAGCCAACCGGGCTGACGGAGGTCGCGTCGGAGAGGCCACATGACGAGCCCGCGGCCCCCTCCGATGTCGAGCCGCCTGCGGAGCCGACTAAAGCCTGATCAGAATGGCTTGATCACGGCGAGCAACACGACCAGAACGACGGAAACCAGGATGATCGGCATGCCGACGCGCACGAACGCCGGCGGATCGAGTTTCGGGTCGGCCCGCATGCGGCGCATCCAGCCCTGCTGCATGCCGTGCAGGGCGGAAAGCATGACCACCAGGACCAGCTTGGCGTGCAGCCAGCCGTCGGAAAAGCCGACGTAACCGAAGATGAGCCAGAGGCCGAAGAGCCAGGCGCCCCCGAGGGCCGCCGTCGTCACTGTCCGGTCATATTTCCAGAGCGCTGCAATGACGCCGACGCGGATCGCGGGAGGCACCATGCCGATGACGAAGGCATTGATCAACATGCCGCCGATCAGAAGAAAGTCGGAGAGAATGTGCAATGCCTTGATGACGAAATACAGCATGGGGGGTCAACTCCAGATCATGGCTTCGGTAAAATTGAGTTCGGCGAAATCCTGCTTGCGCAACTTTTCCTCGTCGGCTGCGAAAAACTCGTCAAGCTGCGGGGGTGGGACGGAGGTTCCGGACAGCATCGCGTGAACCTGGCCGCGGTGATGGATCTGGTGCTGGAAGAGGTGCAGCAGCACCCGATCGGCGGTTTCCACCTGTACATGGTCGGCACGGGGAATGCGGACCTCCTGCATGACGGTTTCGGCAACCATCTCACGACAGTGGTCGATCAGCCGCCGATCGGCGGCATGCTGTTCGCGGTTAAGATCAGCAAAGTGCACGAAGGGTATCTCCGGCTCGAATGCTGCCGCGCCGATGCAATTGCCCTCCAGCGCACTGATGTAGAGCCAGTCGACCGTCAGGATGTGGTTGAGCGTATGGATGATCGACGGAAAGAAATTGGTGCGGGGTGCGGCCAGTTCCTCCGCCGAAAGCTTGCCGCATGCCCTTAGAAGCCGATGATTGGCCCAGGCATTGTTATAGGCCTGGGCAAGAAGATAGCGCTGTGGGGTCATCGAATCCTCCGTTGCGGAGGCGAAACTAGCCTTTCAGCCGCGCAATGACCAGATGGCCCGGCGACGGCTGTCCATCCTGCATGCGCACATTGATTTCGGAGATTTCCAGCACCTCAAACCCGGTGTCGGCAAGCCGCGATCGGACGTATGCTTCGCTATGGAGAAAACGCTGGTGCGGGCCGACTGCATAGGTACGGCCGTCGGCATCGGACAGGCTCTCCGACGAGAAGGCGAAAATGCCGCCTTTCAGCATATTTTCCGCCACGCCGAAGAACAGCGGCTCGAGCGCGCCGAGATAGGGAAGCACGTCCGTTGCGGTGACAAGGTCGAAAGGCTCGTCGTCATTGTCTTCCAGGAAATCTTCGACTTCCGCTACGTAAAGCGTTTCGTAAAGATCCTTTTCGTGGGCGATTTCAACCATGTTCTCGGAGATGTCGATACCGGTAATATCGTCAACCATGTCGCGCAGCGTGCCCCCCGTCAGCCCGGTGCCACAGCCAAGGTCGAGCATACGCTTGAAGTGCCCGAGCTTCAGCTCCTGGAACCGCTGGCGCACCATCACCGGCACGGCGTAGCCCAGTTGCTCTACAAGGATGTCCTCGAAACTTTCGGCATGTTGATCGAAGAGTGTTTCGACATAGGCATCCGGCGCCTTCGGTGGCGTCTCGCCGCGGCCCATTGCGGCGATCCGCACCGCGGCGCCGCCGTGATCCTCGGGATCGAGCGCCAGCACATCCTCGTATGCCTTGACCGCCGCATCGATCTCGCCGGCTTTCTCCAGCGCCAGAGCGCGATTATAGGCTTCCGCCAATGCTTCCTCGTCGATCTTCTTCATCACTCTGTCCTTTGTTTTGAGGCGCTTTAAGCCGGTGGCGCCCGTTTGTCCATCGCCGCGGAACGTGTCGGGCGCTGGCCCGTTGAGCAAAGGAGCAGAAATTTTTGCCTGGAGAAAGGATCATGGCCGGCGATCAGGGGCCGAACGTGCTGGAGCAGAATATCGAGCGACGGGCACCGTCGCTGCCGATCACATCCGCCGAAAAGGCCAATATGATCATCCACTATTACCGCGGCGAGATGGGGCGGATGGCCGGTTGGCGCGACCGCATCGACCGCACGTCCAACTGGGCCATCACCATGGTCGCGGGTCTTCTCTCCGTATCGCTCTCGACGCCGACCTCGCACCATGGCGTCGTGCTGTTTGCCATGCTTCTCATCTCGCTGATGCTCTTGATCGAGGCGCGACGCTATCGCTTCTTCGATGTCTATCGCGCCAGAGTGCGCAAGCTGGAGCGGCATTATTTCGCCCAGGCGCTGGATCCGCAGGCCGATCTCAAGCCCGACTGGGCGGTCGGCATTGCCCGTAGCCTGCGCAATCCGAGCTTCCTCATCACCTATCGGGAGGCGCTGTTCAGGCGCATCCGGCGAAACTATGTCTGGATGTATGTCATCCTGCTGTTCGCCTGGCTGCTGAAGATCTCAACGCCGAAACTGCTTCCCAACGAGCCCAAGACGGATGTCGTCTTTTCGGTCGGCGAGGCCGTCAACAATGCGGCGCTCGGGCCGGCGCCGGGGTGGAGCGTGATAGCGGTGGTCGCGTTCTTTTATGCCGCAATCCTGTATGCCGCCATCCATCGAGAGCCAGATGACGGCGAATTCGCTCACGGCGAAGTGCATGTATGAGGCCGCCGGGTTCTCGCTAGTGGATGATGATCTCTCCCTTGACTGCGCGCCACTCGCTTGCCGATATCAGCTTCCGATGCACATAGCGGACGGAATGCAGAGGCCCGTCCAATTTTTCCTGCCAGAATTTCAGGAAACCCTTCATCTCCGGAAAATCCGGAGCAAGGTCGTAGTTCTGCCAGATATAGCTCTGCAACAGGGCCGGGTGATCGGGCAGGCGATAGAAGATCTGGGCCGTTGTCAGGCCGTATCCTTTCAGCATCATTTCCATCTCAGACATAGAGCAGTTCCCACTTATTCTTTTTCAGGAGGACGCTTTTCGCGTCACCCCGATATGGGAGCATGCCACGGTTAATCGAGGCTTTACAATTGAGCTATAAAGGTGCTTTCGTGAATTTTTTCAGTATGTTAGCAGCGAGATTCGTTGAGTGCTGCTACCGCTTCAGATGCCGGGTCAGGCGGGCTTCCAGGAAGGCCCATACGTGCCTGAGAGTTTCGACCATGGCGAGGTAGAAGATCGCCGCCCAGAGGTAGGCCTGATAGTCGAAGGTGCGGGAAAAGGCGTAGCGGGTCTCGCCCATCAGATCGTAGACCGTCACGATGGCGACGACTGCGGAGCCCTTCATCATCAGCACAAGTTCGTTGCCATAGGGCCGGAGCGCTACGATCAGTGCCTGCGGCAGGATGATCTTTGCGAAGGCAACCTGCTTGGAAAGGCCGAGTGCCGCGGCGCCCTCACGCTGACCGCGGGGAACGCTTTCGATCGCGCCGCGCAGGATTTCCGCCTGATAGGCGGCGGTGTTGAGCACGAAGGACAGGAGGCCGCAATACCAGGCATCCCTGAAGAACCACCAGAGGCCGGCGCTTTCCAACTGCGGCTTGAAGCTGCCGAGGCCGTAATAGATCAGGAAAAGCTGAGCAAGCAGCGGCGTGCTGCGGAACACATAGACATAGGCGTAGGCGATGCCGTTGAGCACGCGGTTTTTCGACATGCGTGCGAACGCGATCGGCACCGACAGCAGCGCCCCGAAGACGACGGCAAGACCGACGAGAGAGATCGTCGTCCAAAGGCCGTTTAGGTAGCGGGGGCCATAACGCAGGAATTTGTCCTGATCCCAGCCGTTGACAACCATGGCAACGAGCCCGGCGGCGAGCATTGCCCAGAGGATGAGGATGCCGATCGCGGCGATCCTGGCGCCGGTGATGGGACGAGCGGGCGCAAGCGGGGCCGGTTGCGGCGGGATGAGTTCCCTCACATAGCTCATCGGGCCGTCTCCGCCCGCTTTGCCCAGCGCTCGACGAAGCCGAGTCCGAAGGACGAGATCATCGCAAGGATCAGGTAAAGAAGACAGGCGATGAAATAGAAGAAGAAGGCTTCCTTGCTGACTCTCGCGGCGATGCCCGTCTGCCGCACGATGTCGGCAAGCCCGATGACCGAGACATAAGAGGTATCCTTCAGGAGGATCAGCCAGAGATTGGTGAGGCCGGGCAGGGCGATTCGGATGAGCTGCGGCAGGACGATCAGCCGCATGGTGCGTCCGCGATGCAGGCCGAGCGCATCGCCGGCCTCATATTGCCCGCGCGGGATTGCCCGGAAGGCCGAAAGCAACACTTCGGAGGAATAGGAGGAAAAGACCACCGCAAGCGCCACCATGCCGGCGAGGAAGGCGTTGATTTCGACGCGCCCCTCGTAGCCGAGCCAGGCGAGCACGGACTGGATCAGGATCTGCAGCCCGTAATAGACGATGAAGAGCGTCAGGAGTTCCGGCAGGCCGCGGAAGATCGTCGTGTAGATGCCGGTGGCGAGCCTCAGCAGCTTGTCCTCCGATTGCGCGGCGAGCGCGATCAGGAAGCCGAGAAAAAGCCCGACGGGTACCGTGGCGAGCGCCAGCGAAATGGTGACTTTGACGCCGAAGGCGATTTCGTCGCCCCAGCCCGCTTCGCCGCAGGCGACGAGGGTGCCGGAGCCGAACAGCGAGAAGATGCCGACAGGACCGCAAAGCGGATCGAGCGCGCCGAAGAGGGCGGAAAAGAATCCGCTCATAAAATCGTTTTCCCCTGCGGCTTCTGTCGTGCCGCTTGTTGTCTGAGCACCGGAGATGCTTCTGTTTCATTAAAAAGAAAAACGGCGGAAGGGCAAGCCTTCCGCCGGGTTCTGACGGACGATCCGGCGATTAGTTGCCGCCGTAGACGTCGAAGTCGAAATATTTGTCCTGGATCTGCTTGTATTTGCCGTTGGCGCGGATTGCAGCGATAGCGGCGGTGAACTTGTCGGCCAGTGCCTGTTCGCCCTTGCGCACGGCGACGCCGGCGCCTTCGCCGTTGATTTCCACGTCGACCGGAAGCGGCGCGAGAATCTTGCAGCACTTGCCGGCATCCGACTTCAGCCATTCCGAAAGCACGACGATATCGTCCACCACGCCATCGATGCGGCCGTTGGAAATGTCGAGCTTGTATTCGTCGGCGGTCGGATAAAGCTTCAGCTCGGAATCCGGCATGTGCTTTTCGGCATAGTTGGAGTGGGTCGTCGAGCCCTGGGCGCCGAGCGTCTTGCCCTTCAGCGACGCCGCCGAGGCGTCCTTGATCGGCGAATCCTTCGGCACGGCGATGGCCGGAGGCGTATTGTAATACTTCTTCGAGAAGGTGACCTGTTCCTTGCGTTCCGGCGTGATCGACATGGAGGCGACGATCGCGTCGAACTTCTTCGACTGCAGCGCCGGAATGATGCCGTCCCAGTCATTGGTGACGAAGGTGCAGGTGACTTTCATCTCCTCGCACAACGCCTTGGCGATATCGATATCGAAGCCGGTGAGCTGGCCGTTGGCTTCGAGGTTGTTGAAGGGCGGATAGGCGCCTTCCGTGCCGATCACGAGCTTTTCCTGGGCCATGGCCGAGCCGGCAAAAAGCGACAGCGCGGCGATCGAGGCGGCGGCGAAGAATCGGGTGGAGATATTCATGTGATCCTCTCTGTTGGCGGCCCGACGGCGTGTTCATCTTTTCTCGCCGCCAGGAAGCAGGGTGCAAGCCCTGTCTCAGCTTTTTAGATACCGGCTCGCGGGAAATTGCAACGGCATATTGCGTGCCTGCCACAGGCCGTTTGCGTGCGAGTCACGGGTGGTCCCCGCGGATGAACGGCATATTCACGCGACGTTCAGGCAGGCGGCGACACCCTCGGGGAACCATTTCGGCTGGAGAACATTCAGTCGCCGCGTAAGTCCGCCCAAGCCGGCAATAAAGGACGCGCATGAAAGGGATGATACCCGAGAAGAGGAAATGTCCATGTCACAGAAATTCAGACTGTTCGCCAGTGTTGCGGTGCCGTTCGTGTCGCTGCCGCTGATGATCCAGCCGGTCGCGGCCTTGCCGCTCAAGCCCTCGGCGGACGCGAGCCCGATGTCTGGTGTGATCCAGGTCCAGCAAGAGGATCCGTTGATACTGAAGAAGCGGAAGGCGCAGGACGAAGAGGGCGGTGCAGAACAGCAGAAGCCGCGCCGCGAGCAGAGCGGCGGTGCAGAACAGGGCGGCGGAGAACGTCGACAGGCTCCGCAGGCTCAGCAGGAAGAGCCGCCGCGGCGCCAGCGTCAGGCCGAACCGGAAGCTGCGCCCCGCGAAGCTCCGGCTGCCGAGGCGCCAGCCCGCGAACGGCCGCAGCGCCGCCAACAGCAGGCTGATGAAGGGCAGGGTGAAGGTGCGCGCCCGCCGCAGCGTCGCCAACAGCAACAGGCGGCTCCTGAGAGCGAGCAGCCTGCTGCGCGCGAGACCCAGCAGTTGCGTCCCCCGGTAGCGCCCGAAGGTAATGAACGTCCGCAGCGCCGCGACGCTCAAGACAAGAAGGCTGCTCCCGCGGAGAATCAGGCGGAAACGCCGAAGCCGCCGCGCGCCAAAGATCGCGCTGTGACCCCGCAAGCTCAGCCCGAGCGTCCGCCGCGTGGCGATGCGAAAGGCCAGACGCCCGCACCGGACAGCGGCACGGCACAGGATGCCCGCCCGCGCCAGCCGGCCACCGAAAGCCCGGCTGTCGGAACCCGGCAGACCCAGGATCCGCAGCTTCCCAGGCCGCCGGCGGAGGGTCAGGCAGCTCCTGCTCAACAGCAGCCGACCCAGGAGCAGCCCGCTCAATTAAGGGCTCAGCCACAGCCGGCGCAAACACCGGAGCAGGTCGATCGGGCTCGCCAGATTGCCCGAGATCCGGCTTCGGCCCGCGAAGGCGAACAGGTCACTCTGCCGGTCGAGAACGGCGCTGCAGTGCTCGACAGCGCCAAGGAGCGGCCGGCGCGTCCCCGCCGCGATGGCGACCGTCCGCGCCGCGATGCCACCCAACAAGCCGAACAGCAGCAGCTTGCCCCACCGAAGTCGGATGCCGAGGCGCAGGCCGGTGCGACGTTTACTCCTGAGCAGGAGGAGCAGGTCCGCGCGATAATCGAAGAACGCGGCGAACGGCTCGACGGTCGTCCCGAATTCGAGCGGCCGCAGGGATGGCGGTTCGGCGAAGAGGTCTCGCGCAGCAGGGATCGCGAACGGGATCGCGACGGTGCCCGCGTGATCATCTCGATCGACGACCAGAACTATGTCCGCCACGACGACAGCCGCCGTTTCTACGACCGGGACGGACGCCAGCCGGAATACGAACGGCTTCGTGACGGCCAGGTGCGCGAGGTCATCATACGCGATGACGGAACCAGGATCGTCACCATCCGCAACCGCTACGGCGAGATCGTCCGTCGGACCCGCGTTGTCCGGGGCGGCGACGAATACGTGCTGTACTACGCGCCGGAACTGGTGGAAGCGCGCCGTGGTCCCGACTATGTCTGGCGTGACCCGGGCGAGGATCTCCCGCCGATGCGGTTGACGGTGCCGATCGACAACTACATCATCGACACGTCGAGCGAACCGGACCGCGACTACTACGAGTTCCTGGAGCAGCCGCCGGTCGAACGTGTGGAACGCGTCTATACGCTGGACGAGGTCCGCTATTCCGCCCGCATTCGTGACAAGGTGCCGCGTATTGATCTCGATACCATCACCTTCGCCACGGGCAGCGCCGAAATCCCGATGAACCAGGCCAGCTCACTTCGCAAGGTTGCCGAGGCGATCAACAAGGTACTCGAGAAGGATCCGTCCGAAACCTTCCTGATCGAAGGCCATACGGATGCGGTCGGCGGCGACCAGGATAACCTCATCCTGTCCGACGAACGTGCCGAAAGCGTTGCCCGTGTGCTGACCGATGCCTTCGGTATCCCCCCGGAAAACCTGACGACGCAGGGCTACGGGGAACAGTATCTGAAGGTGAACACGGATGGACCGAACCAGGAAAATCGCCGGGTCACCGTCCGCCGCATCACCCCTCTGGTGAAGCCGGTCGCCTCGAACCGGTAACCGATGGTCCGAAACGAATGGAGCCGCCGGAGCGATCCGGCGGCTTTTTTTATTTGGCGGCAAGTCCGGTTATGCGCAGAATGAAGTCGGCGATGGCTGCCGTAGCGCCGAGATCGAAGACTGGCAGCGTCGTGTCGGCCACCGGATGGTCGGCGGCAATTGCGACGATGTGCGGATCGCCGGGAGAAAGCGGTTCCCGGCTTTTCGCCTCGAGACGCCGCAATTCGATCTTCGGCACGGGCTCACGCTTGTAACCCTCGATCAGCACGAGGTCGCAAGGCGCAAGACGACCCAGTATCTCCTCAAGGCTCGGCTCGCTCCCCTCGCGGAGTTCGTGCATGATCGCAAAGCGCTTGCCGGAGACGATCGCCACTTCGAGCGCGCCCGCCTCCCGATGACGGAAGGAATCGGCGCCCGGCTTGTCTATGTCGAAGTCGTGATGGGCATGCTTGATCGTTGAAATCCTGTAGCCGCGAGCGGTCAGTTCGCGAACCAGCCGCTCGGTCAGGCCCGTCTTGCCGGAATTCTTCCAGCCGGAAATACCGAAGACGCGGTGAGGGGTCATGCGAGCATTTCCGCAAAGCGTCGGGCCTCTTCGAGATCCTGCGGCGTGTTGATGTTGAAAAACGGGTCGAGCGGGCCGAAGTCCGTCTCGACCATCGGAAAATCGACCGTCACCAGCCGATGACGCTGGAGGAAAGCCTTGATCCGACGGTTCTCCGGGTTCGAAAGCCAATCTTCCAGATCGTCGGCGATGGCCAGCGGCCAGAGCCCGAATACCGGATGATCGCGCCCGCCGGAAGCCGTGATGACGATCGTCATCGCATCATCGGCTCCCGCCTGAAGGCGGGCGGCGAGGTCAGCCGGAAAGAAGGGGCTATCGGAGGGCACCGTCAGGAGATGCGTCGCGGGCAAACCGTGGTCGACGACATCGCGGAGTCCGGAGAGGACGCCGGCAAGCGGGCCGGCTTGGCTGCCCGTCAGGTCAGGCACGAGGCGCAGACCAAGCGGGTTGGGAAACCCCTTCGGGGCGTTAAGGATAAGCTCGCAAACCTGGGACTTGAGGCGCCGGACCGTGTGACCGAGGATGCTGTCGCCTCCGATCTTGAGAAATGCTTTGTCAGTTCCCATGCGGCTCGACTTGCCGCCTGCGAGGATCAGGCCGGGAGGTGCGCCGACGTGGCTCATCAGTCACCACCTCCGCTGACCAGGGCCCCTTCGCGGCGATCGACCTGCCGGACGTATTCCGTGGCGGCGACCGCCAAGAGCGTGGAGATCCCCATCACGGCAAGCACCGGCATGGCGCCGTCGGAGTCTTTCAGGACGGCTGCTGCAAGTGTCGACATCGCAGCCCCGCCGCCGACCGTGATCGCGCCGCCGAGGCCGGAGGCGGAGCCGGCCAGCCGCGGACGCACGCTCACCACCCCCGCATTGGAACTCGGCAGCGTCAGGCCGTTGCCGACGCCGGTGAGCGCCAGTGGAGCGAAGAAGGCCGTGGCGGATGCCACGCCGCCCAGCTGCAGGGCCGCGGCAATGCCGATGCCGATCATGCTGACGACGCTGCCGGAGAACATCATGGTCATGGTGCCGAAACGGCGCGTGTAGCGGCCGGAGATGAAGTTGCCGACCATGTAGCCGGCAGCGATCAGGAAGAACTGCACGCCGAGCATCGTGGGCGTCAGGTGATAGATCGCAGTGCCGATAAACGGTGCGCCGCCGAGAAAGGCGAAGAAAACGCCGGAGGAAAAGGTCGAGGTCAGCGTATAACCCCAGAAGCGGCGGGATCGCAGGAGGTCCGGCCAGCTGCGGAACTGCGCGGTAAAGCTCTCGGCAGGCGTCATGTTCGTTTCCCCGAGATCGGCGGAAACCAGCATGAGCGTCAGCAGCCCGAGCCCCAGCATCAATATGAAATTGGATTCCCAGCCGAACAGGTCGTTGAGCGTGCCACCGACGGTAGGGGCGACCATGGGTATCAGCGACATGCCCATGGTCACGTAGGCGATCATCGACGCGGCGCCTTCCATCGGCACCGTGTCGCGGATGATGGCGCGTGGCAGCACGAAGCCGGCGACGACCGCCGTCTGCAAGAGCCGGCCGATCATGAAGACCGTGACGGTCTGTGCAAAAAGACAGATCAGCGTACCGATCAGCAGGATGACGATGCTGCCGATCATCACTCGCCGACGGCCGAAGATGTCGGAAAGCGGGCCGAGCACCAGCTGCAGCAGCGCCGTTCCGGCGATGTAGCCGGAGACGGCGAACTGCATGACCGCGTAATCGGTGCCGAAATACGCTGCCATGGCGGAAAGCGAAGGAAGAATGATGTTGAGCGACAGGGCGCCGAGCCCCGCGCAGACGACCAGAGTCGTGATGTGCGGCGGGGTCCGTCTGTCCAGAAACCGGGTTTCCTGCACGTCGTCTCCTCTTCGAGCGGTCCGTTCCCGTCAGGGCGGCGGCGCGGCGGTTGCTTTTTCGGCCACAGAAACCTGCCGCTTTCGTTCGCGATAGAATGTATAGAGGCCGGAGCCGATGACGACGACCGCCCCGGTGAGCATGTAAATATTGGGCCGCTCTCCGAAAAAGAAGATCCCGATGGCAAGCGCCCAGAGCAGGCCGGTGTAGCGGAAGGGGGCGACGAATGAAATCTCGCCGCTGCGCATGGATTTGATGACCGTCTGGTAACCGGCAAAGACGAGAACCGAGGCAAGAGCCAGATAGGTGAATGCGCCGGCGCTGACTGGTTGCCACCCGCCCATGGGCACGATCAGCAGAGCCCCGATGACGGTATTGGCGAAAGAGGTGAAGAGCGTCACGCTGATGGTCGGTATGTCGGCTTTGAGCCGCCTCGTCGTCAGATCGCGACTGGCGGTGAAGAAGACGGCTGCGACGGCAAGCAGCGCCGCCGGCGTAAAACCTTCAGGACCCGGTCGGATGATGATGAGGACGCCGACAAAACCGACGGCAATCGCCGTCCAGCGCCTCCAGCCCACGGGCTCGCCGAGGAAAAGCGCCGCACCTAACGTTACGGCAAGCGGCAGCGACTGCATGATCGATGATGCGGCCGCAAATTCGATATGGGCGAGTGCCGAGAGGAAGGTGAGGGTGGCGCCCAGTTCGAAGAGCGTGCGCAGCAGCACGAGCGGGTGCGCGATGGCCTTGAACGACATCGTTACGCCGAGATAACGGGCAATTCCGTAGACGAGCAGCGTCGTCATGACCCCGCGCACGGTCATGATCTGGGGTATGCTGAGTTCCGAGGTAACGGCTTTGACCAGGGCGTCGTTGAAGGTGAAAGCGGCCATTGCGAGCGACATGAAGAGCGCGCCTCGCGAATTTTCCGACGATGCCATTGCCGATTCCTTCCGTAACCACGGTGTCTTAAAGCAATGGCTTACCCCTCGCCAGCCCGATCGCGTCCCGGGCGGTACTGTTTTGGCCGGTGCAGGAAAGCTTGCCCCGATAGGTGGGCGGATGTGGCAAAAGAGAGATATCGGGTTGTGAGTTAACCCTTGTTCAACTGAAAAGTCCGACTGTAGCGGCAATCATTCCCGCATGAGGCTGGAATCGTGCCGTTGCCGTTTCGCGAATGCCATGAACCGCGAACCCGGTACCTGATTGCAGTTGGGGAACACATGTCTTTCATCGATCGCCTTCTTCAGAGCCGCAGGATCGTCACCAAGGTTCTTCTGTTCGTCATACCGCTGATTCTGTTGATCGCCGGCGTCGGGCTTGCCGGTTATTACACAGCCAACATGCTCAACGGCCATATGACGGTCACGCGGGCGACGATCGAAAACATCGGCGATTTTGAGCATCTGCAGGCATCCCTGCAGGCCTTTACCGAGGCCCCGGACGAGGCGTCGCTGACAGCCTTGCGTGGAGGCATCGACCGGCAGAGCAAGGGCGTCGCCAATCTCGAGGCGCTCCTGGCGAACGAAGGCGACCGAAGCCGCGTCGCCGTGGTTGCCGCACTTGCCGGCAAGCTTTCCGCCAACACCGACACGCTCTGGGCCGTGGAGCAGAAGCGCAAGCAGAACGTGGCCGCCATCAACGAGATCCTGAATGGCGTGCGCGGCGCCGCAACGGGCGTCGACAAACAGGTCGAGGTGATCCAGAAACAGTTCGACGGCAAGGAGCGCTTCGCCAAGAAGCTGCTTTTCGAGGCTTTCGCCTACCGGTCGATCGCCCGCCGGCTGGAAAACCTGCGCACCGCCGTCAGGGCGGCCGACAGCGATGAGGGCACGGTCAAGGCCGGCTCTCTCTATGGCGAGACCTTGAAGAACGAGTTCGCCAAGATCGAGAGCATGTTGTCGTCCAACGGGCGCACGGCGATGCAGCCTATCCAGCAGGCGACCGACAGCTTCCTCGCAATCGTCAACGGAAGCCAGACCGCAACGGAAAAGGCTCAAGCCATGCGGGTCGCCGCAAGCGCCTTCATGAAACCGCAGGGCGACCTCAACGCGGATGTCACCAAGAAATCCGGCGACGCATCCGAGCGATTTGTCGAGCTTGAAGGCGAGATCGCCGCTCTAAAGAGCGTTCTCGAACAGATCGATCTGTCGCTCCAGCTGGCCAACGCCTTGCAGCTCCACACGGAGCGTTTCGTCACAAATCCCGGCAAGGAATCCCGCGCTCTCATCGCGTCCGATATCGAAGGCCTGCGCTCGACCAGCGCCAAGGTTTCCGACCTCAATCCGCGCAACGCGGCCACGCGGGATTTCGGCGCCACACTGGACAAGCTGCTGGGAACGCTGGGGCAGCGCGCCGACGAGATGCTTACGATCACGCAGGAATGGGCCGGCGCACGAGCCGCCGCGACCGAAACGCTGACCGCGGGCATGGCGGGCCTGAAGAATTTCGTCGCCCAGGCCCAGGAAGTCGGCAAGGAAGATAGCGAACGCTCCGCCCAGCTTTCCGTCATCGCCATGGTGGTCGGCACGGTGCTGGCGATCGCTGGCGGGCTGATGCTCGTGGAGACCCTGCGCGGGCCGCTGCGGCGCGTCACCGACATCATGAAGCGGCTGGCCGACGGGGACCTCGAAGTGAAGATCGAAGGCCGGGAGCGGGGCGACGAGATCGGCGACATGGTCCGCTCGGTCACCGTCTTCCGCGATGCCGCGCTTGAAAACGTCCGCCTCGAACAGGAAGCGGCTGCGGCCCGCGATCTTTCGACCGCGGAAGCCGAACGCCGCGCTTCCGATCGGGCCCGCATCGCGGCTGAGCAGCGGCAGGCCCTGAGTGCGCTTTCGGAGGCTTTGGGCCAGCTCGCCGAGGGCGACTTGGAACGCAGCATGGAAGAGAACCTGCCCGAAGATTTCGTGGAAATGGCGCGGACCTACAATCAGGCCGTCGAAGCGCTTCGGGCAACGCTTGCCGATGTCCGTTCCACCGCCGAGGATATCAACGGCGGCACGGGCAATCTTGCGGCCTCGGCGGATGATCTTGCCCGCCGCACCGAACAGCAGGCCGCGGCGTTGGAACAGAGTTCGCGTGCGCTGCGCCAGCTGAGCGACATCGTCAGGACAACGGCTGAAAGCGCCCGTCAGACCTCCGTTTCCGTCAACGAGACAGAGGAGTTCGCGGTGCGCTCCGGCGAGGTCGTGGCCCGCGCAGTCGACGCCATGGGCGAGATCAGCCGCTCGTCTGAAAAGATCGCCACGATCATCGGCGTGATCGACGAAATCGCCTTCCAGACCAATCTTCTGGCACTCAACGCAGGCGTCGAGGCCGCGCGGGCGGGCGAGGCGGGGCGTGGTTTTGCGGTGGTGGCTCAGGAAGTGCGCGAACTGGCGCAGCGTTGCGCCGGGGCCGCCCGCGAGATCAAGGGCCTGATCTCGGCAAGTTCCACGCAGGTCCAGAGCGGCGTGCATCTGGTTGAGGAAACCGGCACGGCGCTCACCGAGATCATCGGCCACATTACCGACGTCCGCAAGCTCGTGGCTCAGATTTCTGCAGCCACCGGCGAACAGTCGACCGGTATCAGCGAAGTGACAAGCGCCGTGCATGAAGTGGAACTGATCACCCAGCAAAATGCCGCCATGGTCGAGGAGAACAATGCCGAAATCCATGGCCTGCGCCAGCGCGTCGAGACGCTGTCGGAGAAGATCGAGCGCTTCAGGACCGGAGATGCAGGCCCGAAGTTTCATGCTGGCAACCATCACCACCGGGCAGACAATCGCCGCCGCGGTGCTGCCTGAACGCCTTTCGGTCGCTTAACCAAAAAAAGCCGGGGTCTCGAAGCCCCGGCTTTTTGCTGTCCTATAACGGGCAGAGAACGCGAGCTCAGCCCCCGGTAACGCTCATATGGCGGGCGACGGCGGGCCGGTTGTGCTGGCGGTCGATAATGAAGTCGTGGCCCTTGGGCTTGCGGGTGATGGCTTCGTCGATCGCCGCGGACAGATAGTCGTCGCTGTCGGAGGCGCGCAGCGCCGTGCGCAGGTCCGCCGCATCGTTCTGGCCGAGGCACATGTAGAGCGTGCCGGTGCAGGTCAGCCGCACGCGATTGCAGCTCTCGCAGAAATTATGCGTCATCGGCGTGATGAAGCCGAGCCGCCCGCCGGTCTCCTTGACCTCGACATATCGTGCAGGCCCGCCCGTCTTGTAGGGAATCTCGGTCAGCGTGAACTGTTCTTCGAGATCAGCGCGCAGCTTAGACAGCGGCAGATACCGGTCGGTCCGGTCTTCGTCGATCTCGCCCATCGGCATGGTTTCGATCACTGTGAGGTCCATGCCGCGGCCGTGGGCGAAGCGCAGCATGTCGGCGATTTCGAACTCGTTGAAATCCTTGAGTGCAACCGCATTGAGTTTGATCTTCAGGCCGGCCTTCTGGGCAGCTTCGATGCCCTCCATCACCTTGCTGAACTCGCCCCAGCGGGTGACCGCCTTGAATTTGACGGGATCGAGCGTGTCGAGAGAAACATTGATGCGCCGAACGCCGCAGTCGTACAATTCCTCCGCATGTCGGGCAAGCTGGGAGCCGTTGGTGGTGATCGTCAGCTCGTCCAGTTTGCCCGCATGGACTTGTGCGCCGAGCTCGCGGACGAGGAACATGATGTTCTTGCGCACCAGCGGCTCGCCGCCCGTCAGCCTGATCTTGCGCACGCCCTTGGCGATGAAGGCGGAACAGAGCCTGTTCAGCTCCTCGAGCGTCAGGAGGTCCTTCTTCGGCAGGAAGGTCATGTGCTCCGCCATGCAATAGGTGCAGCGGAAGTCGCAGCGGTCTGTGACGGAGACGCGCAGATAGGTGACCGCGCGCCCGAACGGATCGATCATCGGTGCCTTGTCGGCGACAACTGGCGCTGCGCCTCCGATCGGACCTGTGAAGCTGTTCACGCGATATCTCCCTTATCCCGGAAAGTGGGGACATCATGACATTTCGTCAAGTGTATGACACCAGGGCCGTCAAGAACAGATGGGCGGCGGAAAATCGCTTGCGGCCATCCGGCGAAGCTCATAATCCTCGGCGATCGTGACGATGCGGAGGTTTCACTATGAGCGATATCTGGCCGACCGAACTGAGGGTCTCCAAGGACCGCCGCACGCTCAATGTTACGTTCAGCGACGGTGCGGCCTTTGCGCTGGCTGCCGAAACCATGCGGGTTCTCTCGCCCTCCGCCGAGGTGCAGGGCCATGGTCCCGGCCAGAAGGTGACGGTGCCGGGCAAACGGTATGTCGGGATAAGGTCGATCACGCCGACCGGCAACTATGCAGTGCGAATCGGCTTCGACGACGGCCACGACAGCGGCATCTTCACCTGGACCTACCTGCGCGAGCTCGGGGAACGCGGCGCAGAACTCTTTGCCGACTACGAGCGGGAGCTTGCCGAAAAGGGCCTGAGCCGTGACCCGGGACATCGCTCGCGCTGAACCAGGCTCAGGCTGATTCGGTCTCGTCGACGACTTCTGCGTGCAAGGCGACAATGATCTTTTCCATCGATTCGGCCATCGCATGGCATTGCTCGATCGGCGTCGAGGATAGGGTGCGTTCGATCAGGCTCGTTTGAATGGCCATGGCTTCCTCTGCGACCGCCCGGCCTTCCTCCGTGAGGAAAAGCCGCAGAACGCGCTTGTCCCTGGTATCGCCGCGCCGCTCGATCAGCCCGCGCTTTTCCATCTGCGGCAGCGTCATGCTCATGTTCGAACGACCGACAAGCAGCTTTCGAGCCAGTTCCTGCTGCGAAATCCCCTCGAAACGATAGAGATTGACCAGAATGTCGAGATGCGGCGGCTTGATGTCGAGGTCCGCCAGTTCACGCGTCAGCACGGTTTGCATCAGCTGGCAGGCGCGCGCCACGGCGATCCAACTTCGAAAACGCGGATGATCCCAGAGCAGGGCTTGATTTTTGTTCATTGTTGTACTTTATTGTTCAATGTTGAACATTATTGGATTTTCCCACTATGCCATCCTTTGCACTTCAGGTCATCCGTTTCGCCTTCGCAGCTGGAGGAAGTGTCTTTCCTCGCCCCGCTGCCAAACTCGCATTTGGGTTGTTCTGCCGAACGCCGTCGCGACGCCCGAAGGGGGAAAAGGCCCGGGCCGCGCATGCGGAGGGGCGGCAACGGTTGGCGGCAGCGCAGACTGCGCCATTTGCGGTGGGGAAATCCAGAGTCATGGCCTATCGCTTCGGCGGTGCCGGGAGACCGGCCGCACGTCGGTACCTCGTCGTGCACGGCTGGGGTTCCAGTGCGGCCTATATCTCGGCCCTGCCGGCAGGGCTCGCCGAAACGGGTGCCGAAGTTGTGGTGCTGGACTTTCCCGGCCATGGACTGTCGGATGGCCGCAGTCTCAACATGCGTCAGGCTGTCGATGCGATCGTTGAGGCGGAGCGGCGCTTCGGTCGTTTCGATGCTGCAATCGGCCACTCGTTCGGGGGTGCGGCATTGATGCTGGCCGCAGGCGGAGTGATGAAGGAGGCGGGATCGATTTCCCCCGAAAAGCTCGCCGTCATCGGCTCGCCGAGCCATATCCACTGGCTGTTCGAGGAGTTCTCGCAGATGGTCGGGCTGCCGCCGCGCGTCAAGGCGCTGCTGGTCAGTCATGCCGAGCAGGTGGCAGGCACCTCCCTCGATGATTTCGACACGGTGGCAAGTGCGCGAAAGCTCGCAAAGCCGCTTCTGGTCGTTCATGCCGAAGAGGACAAGGAAGTTGCGGCCGATCATGCCCGCCGTTTCGAAGGCGTTGCGACGGCGCGGCTTCACTGGGCAAACGGACTGGGACACCGCCGGATCGTCAGCGACCCTGCGGTCATCGAGACGATCAAGTCCTTCCTCGCCGAAGATCATCGACCGGCGCAGGCCAGCTCCGGCAAGGACGCAGCCGCTTGATCGGATAAATCTGTCATCCTACTGTCGCCCTTGTCGGTTAAGAGCCGGCGCTGCATCGGGGACGGGACATGAGCATCATCACATCGGTCGAAGAACTGAAGGCCATCTACGAGGGCGTCTCGGAGGCTTCCATCGCCAAGGTCACGAAGGTTCTGACGCCGGAATACAGGCGGATGATCGAAACGTCTCCCTTCATGGCGCTTGCCACTGTCGGTCCGGAAGGTCTCGACTGTTCGCCGCGCGGCGACCTTGGGGGAGTGGTGCGGATAAGCGACGATGCGACGCTGTTATTGCCCGACTGGCGCGGCAACAATCGTATCGATTCGCTCCTCAACATCGTGCGCGATCCGCGCGTGGCGCTGATGTTCCTGGTGCCCGGATCGAATACCGCCATGCGCATCAACGGCCGTGCGGTCATTTCCGCTGAGCCGGAATTGCTCAAGAGTTTCGAAATGGATGGCAGGCATCCCCGCAGCGTCACGGTGATCACCATACATGAGGTCTATTTCCAGTGCGCCCGGGCGCTGATGCGGGCGGAATTGTGGAATCCGGAACGGTTTGTGGATCCAAAGAGCCTTCCGACGCCCGGGAACCTCCTGAAGGCTGCAAAGGCGGATTTCGACCAGGAAACCTACGATCGCGAATGGTCGGAACGCGCCGCCAGGACAATGTGGTAGGAAGCCCAATTCAGGCCCGAGGCCCGGCCTATTTCTTGTAGATCAGCCAGTTCTTGCCGGTGTAGTCCTTGTTCATGCCGTCTTCGAAGAAAACGGTGCGGTTACGCCCGCCGTTCTTGGCATGATAAAGGGCCGTATCCGAATTGGCGTAGAGCTCGCCCGGGTCATTTGCCTGCGAGGCCATGGCAAAACCGACGGAGATCGTGACGGGTCCGTAATCCACTCCGGAGCGTGAATTGCGGAAGGTGCGGGTTTCCAGGGCCCGCCGAACCCGCTCGCAGATGATCATCACCTCTTCCGCCGTATTCCCTTCGACGATCATGGCGAATTCCTCGCCGCCGGAACGGGCGACGAAGATGTCCTTGCGGACATTCGACCGGATGACGGAGGCGACGGTGGCAAGGATCTTGTCGCCCACCGGATGGCCGTAGCTGTCGTTGATCTTCTTGAAGTTGTCGATGTCGGCAAGCACCAGCGCCGTGACGGGGAGCACCGCGGAATTGTCGTAGGCCGACGCCAGGCGTTCGTCGAAGGCGCGGCGATTGGCGATGCGCGTCAGCGAATCCGTATTGGCGATGCGCTTGTATTCGTCGAGCTCCCGACGGACTTGCTCCATTTCCTGCGACCGTTGGGCGACGCCGCCGGCCGTCTTTTCTCCATGGGCGAGGGTCGTCCCGGTCGCTTCAGTGAGCAATGCAATCGCGCTCGTCAGGATTTCGGACGAAAGATTGTTTTTCGAGTTGATCCGCTGGGCGGTTTCGCCGAGCAGCTTGCTGTAGCTCTCCAGCGAATGCTGCTCCTGGCGCAGCAGACGCAACAGCGATTCCAGCTCCCCGAGGATCCTGTCATGAGCGTTTTCAACAACCGTGGTCTGGTCGGTTCCCAGATAACGCCGGGAGAGTTCATCCAGCTCTTCCTGGCTCGCGCGGCTTCCCAGCGCCGCCAGTTGCAAGGTCAGTTCGGGGTTCGAGCCGATATAGGCTTCATAGAAGAGCTGGTAGTTACGCGGAATCGGCGCCGCGCCCATGGAGCGCACCGCATAGATGATCTGGCTGACCAAATCGTTAGATTGCGCCTTCGGCGCCGTTGCCGTCGTCATCGACGATCCCCATACCCGCCCGGATTCGATAGATGAATAAGTATGCGAAAAATATTGGAAAAGAATTAAGGGGTCGTTTCGAAAGATTTATTCTCAAATACGGGTTCTGACCTTAAAACCGTTGATTTTCTTCAAGGATAACGCCGGTTTACTCCATTGCGCCCCCTGTTGAATTCTTTTTGAGAAATATGACTCATGGTCAGATATTAACATTTTCAACCCATTTAAAATATGACCCCGCCTTGTTCAGGGGCGGGGCCTTTGCCGGATCGTGAGAAAACAGGGGTTATTTCGGTCCGATCATGTTCTCCGGCCGGACATACTGGTCGAATTCTTCGTTGGTCAGGTATCCGCCGCCAACTGCTTCTTCGCGAAGAGTTGTACCGTTCTTGTGAGCGGTCTTGGCAATCTTGGCGCAGATATCATAGCCGAGCTTGGTATTGAGCGCGGTGACCAGCATCAACGAATTTTCGACGCCGCGCTTGATATTGTCCTCGCGGGCCTCGATGCCAACGACGCAATTGTCTGTGAACGAAACCGCGGCATCGCCGAGAAGCTGGACGGACTGCAAGAAGTTGTAGGCCATCATCGGGTTGAAGACGTTCAGCTCGAAATGGCCCTGGCTGCCGGCAAAAGTGATTGCCGCATGATTGCCGAAGATGTGGGCGCAGACCTGGGTCAGGGCCTCCGATTGCGTGGGATTGACCTTGCCGGGCATGATCGACGAACCGGGTTCGTTTTCGGGAAGGGCAAGTTCGCCGAGACCCGCACGGGGACCGGAGCCCAGGAACCGGATGTCGTTGGCGATCTTGAACAGCGCCGCCGCGGCGGCATTCACCGCGCCGTGGGCAAAAACCATAGCGTCATGCGCTGCGAGCGCCTCGAACTTGTTCGGCGCGGTGACGAAGGGCAGGCCGGTGATCTTGGCGATCTCGTCGGCGACCTTTTCGGCAAAGCCGACCGGGGCGTTGAGGCCGGTGCCGACAGCCGTTCCGCCCTGCGCCAGTTCGTAAAGGCCCGGAAGAGAAATCTCGATGCGCTTGATGGCCGACGCCACCTGCGCCGCATAGCCGGAGAATTCCTGTCCAAGGGTCAGCGGCGTGGCGTCCTGAGTATGTGTGCGGCCGATCTTGATGATATGCGCAAAGGCTTTGACCTTCGCTTCCAGGGCGGCATGCAAATGCTTCAGTGACGGAATGAGATGGCGGACGATCTGCTCGGCGCAGGCGATATGCATGGCCGTCGGATAGGTGTCGTTGGACGACTGGCTCATATTGACGTGGTCGTTCGGGTGCACCGGCTTTTTAGAACCCATGACGCCGCCGAGCATTTCGATCGCCCGATTGGAAATCACCTCATTGGCATTCATGTTGGACTGCGTGCCCGAGCCCGTCTGCCAGACGACCAGCGGGAAATGCTCGTTGAGCTTTCCGTCGATGACTTCCTGCGCGGCTTCGACGATCACCTGGCCGATCGCGGCATCGAGCCCGCCGAGTTGCATGTTGGCGCGAGCTGCCGCCTGCTTGACGATTCCGAGCGCGCGCACGACGGCAAGCGGCTGCTTTTCCCAGCCGATCTTGAAATTGCCCAGCGAGCGTTGCGCCTGAGCGCCCCAATAACGGTCGCTTGCCACTTCGATCGGGCCAAACGTGTCGGTTTCGGTGCGTGTCGCTGCCATCTTCGCTGCCTCTGTTATTCGTGGTCCATGCCGGCTCCGGCTGATCAACAACGCGTTATAGCGCGCATAGGCCGGACGGCCGGCATTACTATACGATTGCGGCGGGTCCGCAAGCGGGCGGACCGGGCTTTTTGCTAGACTTTCGGCGTGCCTTTTATGACACGGGAGACGGAATTGTGATACCGATATAGTCTGTAACGCGCTGGGAAACGGAAAGACGTCAGTAAAAAATTAACCAATAGTTTCTTAACCTTCTGCAGGTGCGCCGGCACTTTGTCCGGCGCCGGGGATCCGGCCGGACCGGCCGGGCGTTTCTTTCCATCCCTTACGCGATCGGCTAGATGGCGTGGTATATATTCAAGGCCCGCAAACGCAGGCGCGGGATGCACGTGACGGGGACGACATTGCAGCACAGACATAAAAAAATTTCGATCGCACTGGCCCTCACGTCAGGCATTTCGATCTTCGCAGGGATGACCGTTCCCGCTCAGGCCCTGACGCTCATGGACATCCTGCGTGGCGGCCCAGGTGCGAACAGGGCAGGCCAGGCGGACAACGGGTTGCCCGGCGTGGCCGGCGGGCGCTCGGCGATGCCGAGCGAGAGATCGCTTGCCGATCCGGAGCCGCTGCCGAAGGTGTCCGGACCCCGCTACTACACCTACAAACCCGATGCCGAACGCCCCGTGAAGACCGCAGGTTTTGCGGCCGCCTCCGCGGCTGACGCTTCGCACCTGCTGATCGAGGCAAAAATCTCCGCGCCAGCGGATATCGCCGCTGCCTTGGAGGCGTTCTATGGCAAGACCGCCCAGCCTATCTGGATATCCGACGGCGACATCAACGAGAAGGCGAAGAGCGTTCTGGCTCTTTTCGAACGGGCAGCCGACTACGGTTTGGAGCCCGCCGACTATCTTCTGTCTGCACCTGCCCTGACGACGGCAAGCGTTGTCGAGCCGACGGCTTCCGGTTCGCCGGTCGTGGCTTCCGATGCTGCACCCGCTTCGCCTGCCGATGGCCATGACCGCGCGCTGATGCAATTCGAGCTGGCGCTGTCCGAAAAGGTGCTGATCTTTGCCCAGGATATGCTGCGCGGCCGCATCGATCCCAACCGGGTTTCCGGCTATCACGACTTCAAGCGCAAGGACGTCAACCTGGCGCTCGTGCTGCCCTTTGCGGAGAAGGGATCGGACGCCGCTGCTTACCTGGAAGGGCTGGCGCCGCAGAGCGCGCATTTCCAGGCGCTGAAGGCCGAGCTTGCGAAATTGCGTGCAGAAGCGACCGACAACGGGCCGCAGGTCTCGCTGCCCGACAATCTTCTGCTGAAGCCGGGCAAGAGCAGCCCGGATATGGCCGGCATCATCGCCGCAATCCAGCATACGGGCTCGGACGCCCTGAAGACCAAACACGCCGCGACGCTTGCTTCCTATCAGCAGACGCCTGAATACACGCCGGAACTCGTCGAGGTTGTGAAGACCTTCCAGGCGGAGGCGGGGCTGAAGCCGGACGGCGTCATCGGTGCCGCCACCATCCGCAAGATGGTCGGCCATACGTCCAAGGACCGGATCGGCAAGGTTGTCATCGCCATGGAACAGGCGCGCTGGCTGCCGAACGATCTCGGGCAGCGCTATGTCTTCATCAACCAGCCTGCCTTCCAGGTCTATTATCATGACCATGGCGTGGAGCAGTTCTCCATGCGCGTGGTCGTCGGCTCCAGGTCCAACCAGACCTATTTCTTCCAGGACCAGATCGAGACGGTCGAATTCAATCCCTATTGGGGCGTGCCGCAGTCGATCATCATCAACGAAATGCTGCCGCATCTGCGCCAGGATCCGAGCTATCTCGACCGGCTCGGCTACGAGGTCTCGGTCAACGGCCGGGCGGTCTCTTCGAGCAACGTCGATTGGTACGGCTCCACCCAGAATGTCTCCGTGCGTCAGCCGCCGTCCGGCGATAATGCGCTCGGCGACCTGAAGATCCTCTTCCCGAACAGCCATGCGATCTACATGCATGACACGCCCTCGAAGAGCTTCTTCCAGCGGGATATGCGCGCCCTCAGCCATGGCTGCGTCCGCCTTGCGGAGCCACGCAAGATGGCCGCTGCCGTGATGGGCACCACGATCGAGGACATCAACGGGCGGATCGCGGCCGGCGAGAATGTTGCCGCCAAGGTCCCGGCCAAGATCCCGGTCTACGTCTCCTATTTCACCGCCTGGCCGAACAAGGACGGCAAGGTGGAGTTCTTCGACGACGTCTATGGTCGCGACGAGGCCATGCTGAAGGCGTTTGCGGCGACCACCAGGGTTCGCGCGGCGCAAATCTGACCCAAGGCCTTTAAAAGGATTAAAAAGGGGCGGCGGCGAGCCGCCCTTATACATTGAGAGGCCGGAGCGTCTGTTATGATGCTCCGGCCTCGTTTGTCATTGGGGTGATCGCAACACCGCAATGGCTGAGGGCAA